>JALYMU010000350.1 GCA_030773595.1 Actinomycetota bacterium
TCGTCGAGGCCGGTCCCGCACCGCTGGCTGCTGCCCTGCCCGCGCCGCTGGGACTGCACACCGCCGGGTGGTACGCGCGGGCGGGCGTCGACCTCGTGCTGAGGGAGGCGGTCACCGTCGTCGAAGCCGACCGCGTGAACCTCGCGAGCGGCCGCTCCCTCGCCGCCGACGTGGTCGTCTGCGCCGTCGGCGTCCGGCCCGACACGGCGTGGCTGCACGGGTCCGGTGTGCCGCTGGGCCGCACCGGCGCGGTGGAGGTGGACGAGACGCTGGCCACCGGGACGCCCGGCGTTGTCGCCGTCGGCGACTGCGCCGCCTGGCTCTCCCGCCGCTACGGCGCGCGCCTGCACGTCGAGCACTGGGACACGGCGCTGCACGGCCCCGCCGCCGCCACGGCCACGCTGCTCGGCGCGCCGACGGCGTACGACCCCGTTCCGTACTTCTGGTCCGAGCAGCTCGGCCACACGTTGCAGTACGTCGGGCACCACGCCGGCGCGGACTCCGTCGTCGAGCGTCCTGCGGCGACCGGGGACCCTGACTCGTGGATCGTCTTCTGGGTCTCCGGCGACCGGCTGGTCGCGGCGCTGGCGTGCGACCGGCCGCGCGACCTCGTGCAGGCCCGCCGGCTCGCCGAGCGGGAGGTGCCCGTGGACTCGCGCCGGCTCGCCGACCCGAGCGTGGCGGTGCGTGACACCCTGGCCTGATCGGGGGCCTCCGGCGGCGGCTCCCGACTGACCCGTGGCAGGCTGACGCCGTGACCGATTCCGACACGCTGGTCCGCGAGTGGCTGACCCTGCCCGAGGTCGGCGGACTGCTCGAACTCGACGCCAACCGGGTCCGCCAGCTCATCAACGAGCGCCAGCTGCTCGCCGTACGCCGGGACGGCGTTCTCCGGATCCCGGCGATCTTCGTCCAGGACGGGCGCGTGCTCAAGGGGCTGCCCGGGACGCTGACGGTGCTCGCCGACTCGGGGTTCTCCGACGAGGAGGCCCTGCGCTGGCTGTTCATCGAGGACCCGACGCTTCCGGGGTCGCCGGTGCAGGCGCTGGCGGAGAACCGCGGCACGGAGGTCAAGCGGCGCGCGCAGGCACTCGCGTTCTGACATGGCCCGCCTGGCGTACGTCGGGATGCTGGGGTTCGTCGTGCTGGGCACCGCGCCGCTAGAGGTGTTCCTCCGGACAGGCGTGTACCGCCGGTGGCGGCGCCTGTTGCTCACGCTGGCGCCGGTGCTCGTCGTGTTCCTGGCGTGGGACCTCTACGCCATCGCGGCGGGGCACTGGACGTTCGACCCGGCGCAAACGCTCGGGGTTCTCCTGCCCGGTGGCATCCCGGTCGAGGAGCTGGCGTTCTTCGTCATCGTGCCGGTGGCCTCCGTGCTGACGCTGGAGGCCGTCCGGGCCGTGCGCGGGTGGTCGGTCGGCGACGAGCCGTGAGCTACACGGGGTTGGCGGTCCTCGGGGTCGTCGTGACCGTGGTGCTCGACCTGGCGGTGCTGCGGACGTGGCTGCTGCTGCGCCGGGCGTTCTGGACGGCGTACGCGATCGTGCTCGGCTTCCAGCTGCTGACCAACGGCTGGCTGACAGGGCGGGGGATCGTGCGCTACGACCCGGCGGCGATCCTCGGGCTGCGCGTGGCGTTCGCGCCGGTCGAGGACCTGCTGTTCGGCTTCGCGCTCGTGGTGCAGTCGATGGCGTGGTGGGTGTGGTGGGGGCGCCGGGGGGTGCAGCGCGGCGTGGGCGTCACATCGACTGCGCGCGGACCACGATCATCGCGATCATCATCGCCGCGAACAGCAGCGCGCCGACCAGGACGAGCGTGAGGGCGAGCTTGTTCGTGCCGGCGGAAATTTTCTCCCTCTCGACCGGGGCCTGAGCGGCTCCCGACATCTGGTCCCCGGCGGGGGGCGTTTCGCCGGGGGGGACGCCGCCGCCCGGCTCGAGACCCGGCGTCTGGTGCGGCTGCGGGTCCTGGCTCGACATCGGGTCTCTGCTCGACATGCGAACTCCCTGCCCGCCGTGCTCGTCGGCTAAGCCGCCCGGACCCACGAACCCTCGTACCGGCGTTCCGCCCGCGCGCGCACCACACCGGGCAGCGCGACGCGCATCCGGCGGTGCACGGGTACGGCGACCCGGCGGCGCAGCACGTCGTACCCGCTCGCTTCGACGGCGTCGAGGATTCCGCCGTACAGCGTGATCGCGGTGCGGATGCAGTCGCGGCTCGTCGGGTGGAGCATCGCGACGCCCTGCGCCGCCACGGCGTACAGCTCCCGCGTCCGCGCCACCTCGAACGCGAGCAGCGCGCGGACGGCCGCGCTCGGCGCACCCGGCCTGAGGGCCTCGCGCGTGACGCCGAAGCGGTCGAGGTCCTCCTGCGGCAGGTAGACCCGCCCTCGGCGCAGGTCCTCGCCGACGTCGCGCAGGAAGTTCGTCAGCTGGAACGCCTCACCCAGCGCGCGGGCGCGCGGCCAGGCGCCATCGTCGAGCGGGCCGAGGATCGGGACCATCTGCAGGCCGACCACCGCGGCGGAGCCGTACATGTATGTCTCGAGATCGGCGTACGTCGGGTAGCCCGTCACCGTGAGGTCGGTCCGCATCGAGTCGAGGAAGGCCGCGAAGTGCTCGCGCGGCAGGCCCCACCGGCGTGCGGTGTCTACCGTCGCCGCGCAGACCAGGTCGTCGCTGTGCCCGCGCTCGAGGTCGGCGAGGAATGTCTCGCCCCACGGCTGGAGCCGCTCCGGGTCGGGGGCGTCGAAGGAGTCGACGAGCTCGTCGGCGTAGCGCGCGAAGCCGTAGAGCGCGTGGACGGAGGGCCGCTTCTCCGGCGGGAGCAGGAGGGTCGCGAGGTAGTACGTGCGACCGTGCGAGGCGTTGAGCCGGCGGCACCGCTCGTACGACGCGCGCAGCCGCGGGTCACGGATGCCGGCGGCGTCGAGGTCGCGGGCGCTCATGACCGTCATGCTGCACGAGCCCCGCGACGGGCGCCGCTCAAGCAGTCACGTGACGCAGAACTCGTTGCCCTCGGGATCCTGCATCACGACCCAGAACGAGCCCATCTCCTCGACCTGCCGGACCTCCGTGGCGCCCAGCCCGCGCAGGCGTTCGACCGTCGGCAGCACCTGGGAGCGCTTGCGCTCGACAGGGGTATCCGGCCCGTCGCTTACCCCCACGTCCAGATGCACGCGGTTCTTGCCGGGCTTGGGTTCGGGGACTCGCTGCAGGAAGATCCGCGGGCCCGGCGCCGTCGGGGTCGACGATCGCGCTCGCGGAGTTCCAGTCCTCCGCGGGCACGCCCCACGCGGTCAGCGCCTCCGGCCACGAGGCAAAGCCCTCCGGCGGCGGCTGCAGCTGGTAGCGCAGCGCCTGCGCCCAGAACTCAGCCAGCCGCGCGGGATCGGCGCAGTCGATCGTCATCTGGATCTTCGGTGCCATGGCGGGATTCTGGTGCTCGACGCCGTGCGGGCTCAAGCCCGTGCTCGTGCGTGCCGAGTCAAAAACCCTACGCCGGCTCGGTCCGGCGTCCGGGATCTGCGCCTGGCGCTGGGTGAGGACGTCCTCGGCGCCAGGCGCGCGAAACGTAGCCGCGGTCGCGGCCGAGGACGCGCTCGGCCGCCAGGCGACCCGAGACCAGCACCATCGGCACCCCGACGCCGGGCTGCGTCCCCGAGCCGGTGAACACGACGTTCTCCCCCCACAGGTTTCGCGGGCGGAACGGTCCCGTCTGGGCGAACGTGTGCGAGCTCGCGAACGGCGTGCCGCGCTCCATGCCGAGGCGCGCCCAGTCCGCCGGGGTGGTGACGTGCTCGACCTCGATCCCGTCGCCGAAGCCGGTCCAGCCCCGGCGCTCGAGCACCTCGACGGCCTCGTCGCGGTAGCGCGGGCCGACCTCGGCCCAGTCGATTGCCGCGTCGAGGTTGGGGGTCGGGAGCAGGACGTAGTAGGCCTCCCGGCCGGGCGGTGCGAGCGTGGGGTCCGAGCGCGTGGGATTGGTGACGAGCACGGAGGGGTCCGACATGAGCCGCCCGCCGAGCAGCTCGGCGAACACCTCGTCCCAGGCGGCGCCGAAGGAGATGGTGTGGTGCGCGGCGTCGGGATAGCGGGCGGTCGAGCCGGCGAGCAACACGAAGCACGACGGTGAGTAGCGCATCCGGCGGTGGCGCGGACGGTCGACGCCGAGCAGGTCGCGGTAAGCCACGGGCAGGTCCGGGTTCAGCACGACGACGTCGCAGGGGATGCGTTCCCCGCCGGCGGTGTGGACGGCCACCGCGCGGTCGCCGCGGCGCTCGACGCGGGTCACCTGCACGCCGTACCGGATGTCGACGCCGTGCTTGGTGGCGGCACCGGCCAGCGCGGTCGGTACGGCGTGCATTCCGCCGGTGGGAAAGTAGACGCCGGCCACGGAGTCCATGTAGGCGATGACGGCGTAGATCGCGAGGGCCTGCTGCGGCGCCAGCCCGGCGTACATCGACTGGAACGAGAACACCCGCTGCGTGCGGGGGTCGCGCAGGTAGCGCGCGACCGTGGGGGCGAGGCGGCGGAAGCCGCCCATGGCGGCGAGCTTGGCCAGCGCGGGGTTGAGCATCGTCAGCGGCGAGTCGAGGTTGCGGTCGATGAAGGAGCGCATCTCCAGCCGGTAGAGCTCGGAGACGAACGCCACGAACCGGCGGTAGCCGTCAGCCTCGCGCGCGCCGCAGACGGTCGTGATCTCCTGCGCCATCGCGTCGACGTCGGCGTGGACGTCCAGGCGCGAGCCGTCGGCGTACGTCGCGCGGTAGAGCGGGCGGACCGGGCGCAGGTCCAGCCAGTCCTCGAGCCGCTCGCCGACGCAGTCGAGGGCGTCGGCGATGAGGTCCGGCATGGTCAGGACGGTCGGGCCGGTGTCGAAGCGGTAGTCGCCCAGATCCAGGACTCCGGCTCGACCGCCCGGGACGTCCTCGCGTTCCAGGACCGTCACGCGCCGCCCGGCACCGGCGAGCCGCAGCGCCGCGGACAGCCCGCCGAGGCCGGCGCCGACGACCACGACGGAATCCGTCGGGCCCGTGACCGTCCTCATCAGGCGCGGCGCGCGCCGGCGGCGACGGCGAGGTCGCGCAGGACGGTACGCGCGGGCTGCTCCGCGCCGTCGGCACCGTCGATGACCTGGACCGCTTCGTCGGTCAGGGCGGCGATCCTGTGCTCCACCGCCTGGACGGCACCGGTCTCGGTGAGGACCGCCCGAAGCGCCGCGACGCCGCGCTCGTCGAGGTCCGGGTTCCCGAGGTGGCGTCGTACGGCGCTCGCCTGGGCCTTGCTGGCGCGCTCGAGCGCCGTCGCGACGAGGACCGTGCGCTTGCCCTCGCGCAGGTCGTCACCGGCGGGCTTGCCGGTCTCGACCGGCTCGCCGAACACGCCGAGGACGTCGTCGCGTAACTGGTAGGCCTCCCCCACGAGAAGGCCGTAGCGGGAGTACGTGTGCAGCAGTTCCGCCGGTGCGCCGGCCAGCGAGCCGCCAAGGAGCAGGGGGTGCTCCGCGGTGTACTTGGCGGTCTTGTAGCGGATGACCGTGCGCGCGGTGTCCACGGTCGTGTCGGCGCGGGCCTGGCTGAGGATGTCGAGGAACTGCCCGCCGATGAGCTGGGTGCGCATCAGGTCGAAGACCGGGCGGCCGCGGCCGAGCTGCTGCGCGGACAGCCCCGAGCTCGCCAGCATCTCGTCCGACCAGCACAGGTAGAGGTCGCCGAGCAGGATCGCCCCCGCGACGCCGTAGGTCCCGGCGGACCCGACGTAGGCGGCGTCGCGGTGCAGCGCCTCGAAGCGCCGGTGCGCCGAGGGGAGGCCGCGGCGGGTGTCGCTGCCGTCCATGACGTCGTCGTGGACGAGCGCCGCGGCCTGGAACAGCTCCAGGGACGCGGCGGCCGCCACCGCCTCCGGGCAGCTCGGACCGCCGGCGCCGCGCCAGGCCCAGTAGCAGAACGCCGCGCGCAGGCGCTTACCGCCGCGCAGCAGCTCCGCGGCGGCGTCCATCACGGGGACCAGGTCTACGCCCAGCTCGGCCAGCGCCTTTGCCTGGTGTGCGAGAAAGTCGTCGAGCGCCTGCTGCACCCGCGCGCGCAGGTCCTCGACGTCGAGCGGCCATGGCGTCGCGGCGGTGCTCGGCGAGGTCACGTCGTCTCCTGGTCTGCGCTCGCTGGTCGGCGCGTCCTCCGGTGGCGCGGTGCAGGTGGCCGCCCGGGTCGGCTCCGCGAGGCGCCCCGGCGGCGTGCCCGAGCC
>JALYMU010000351.1 GCA_030773595.1 Actinomycetota bacterium
GCCCTCGCCGGCCGGCTCGCCACCGGCCATGCGCGCCGACCGGCGAGCGGCGGCTGCGTCGGCGCCCACGTCGGACGGAAGTCCGTCCCGTGTCTCGGGCGCGGCGCCCTCCTCCAGCGGGTCGACCTCGTCGATGCGCGGGTCTGTCATGCCGGCGGCAGGTCGTCGAGCTGGCGACCGATGCGTTCGACGTCGGCCTGCGCCGAGGCGAGGCGGCCGCGGATCTTCTCGACGACGGGCGCCGGTGCCTTGCCGAGGAAGTCCGGGTTGCCGAGCTTGGCCTCGGCGTCGGCGACCTCCTTGCTCGCCCTGGCGAGGTCCTTCTCCAGGCGCTTGCGCTCGGCGGCGACGTCGATCGCACCGGAGAGGTCGAGCTCCACGGATACGGTCGCACCCCGCAGCGGTACGGCGAGCGAGGCGGTCGGGGAGAACCCGTCGGCGGCCGGCGTCAAGCGGGTCAGGAAGCGCAGCGCGTCCTCGTGCGCCGCCACGGGCGTCGCGTCGATCCCGACCATGCGGGCCGCGACGCGCTGCGCCGGCTTGAGCCCCTGGTCGGAGCGGAAGCGGCGGACCTCCGTGACCAGCCGCTGCACGGCCTCGATGTCGGCCTCCGCAGCCTCGTCGTGGCGGCTCGGGTCCGGTTGCGGCCAGGCTGCGACGACGAGGGACTCCCCACCGGTCAGCGCGGTCCACAGCGACTCAGTCACGAACGGCGAGACCGGGTGCAGCAGGCGCAGCAGCTGGTCCAGCACGTGTCCGAGCACGAGCCGCGTCGTCTCGGCCTGCTCGCCGCCGCGGTCCAGCGAGGGCTTTGCCAGCTCGACATACCAGTCGCAGAACTGGTCCCAGGCGAAGTGGTAGAGCGCGTCGGTCGCCTTGGCGAACTCGAAGTCCTCGTAGTAGGCGTCGACCTCGGCGATCGTGCGGTGCAGGCGCGAGAGCACCCACCGGTCCGCCGCCGAGAGCCGCTCGACGGCCGGCAGGTCCCCCACCCGCGCGCCGTTCATCATCGCGAAGCGGGTCGCGTTCCAGAGCTTGTTGCAGAAGTTGCGGGCGCCCTGCACCCACTCCTCGTTGATCGCCTGGTCCGCGCCGGGATTCGCGCCTCGCGCGAGCGAGAAGCGCAGCGCGTCGGAGCCGTAGCGGTCCATCCACTCCAGCGGGTCCACCACATTGCCCCGCGACTTGCTCATCTTCTTGCCGTGCTTGTCGCGGACGAGACCGTGCAGCGCCACGACGTCGAAGGGCTGGCGGCCGTCCATCGCGTAGAGCCCGAACATCATCATCCGGACGACCCAGAAGAACAGGATGTCGTAGCCGGTGACGAGCACGGTCGTCGGATAGAAGCGGCGCAGGTCCGGGGTGTCGTCCGGCCAACCGAGCGTGGAGAACGGCCACAGCGCGGAGGAGAACCACGTGTCGAGCACGTCTGGGTCCTGCGTCCACCCGGGCTCGCTCGGCGGCTGCTCGTCCGGGCCGACGCAGACCACTTGGCCCTCGGGGCCGTACCACACCGGGATGCGGTGGCCCCACCACAGCTGGCGGCTGATCGTCCAGTCGTGCATGCCGTCGACCCAGTCGAAGTAGCGCTTGGCCAGCTCCGGCGGGTGAATGCGGGTGCGGCCATCGCGGACGGCGTCTCCGGCGGCCTTGGCCAGTGGTGCGACCCCCACCCACCACTGCAGGCTCAGCCGCGGCTCCACGATCGTGTCGCAGCGCGAGCAGTGGCCGACCGAGTGGAGGTACGGGCGCTTCTCCTGGCGCACCCGACCCTGAGCGCGCAGCTCCTCGCGGACGGCCTCGCGCGCCTCGAGCCGGTCCATCCCGTCGAAGCGCGTGCCGGTGCCGGTGATCGTCGCGTCCGGCGTCATGACCGACGGCATCGGCAGCCCGTGGCGCTGGGCGATGGCAAAGTCGTTCGGGTCGTGGGCGGGGGTGACCTTCACCGCGCCGGTGCCGAAGGACGGGTCGACGTGGGAGTCGGCGACCACGGGGATGCGCCGGCCGGTGATCGGAAGCTCGAGCTCGGTGCCCACGAGGGAGGTGTAGCGCTCGTCGTCCGGGTGCACGGCGACCGCCGTGTCACCGAGCATGGTCTCGACCCGGGTCGTCGCGACGACGACGGAGGCGTCGCACTCGCCGTAGACCAGCTCGACCAGCTCGCCGGCGTCCTCGCTGTGCTCGACCTCGATGTCCGAGAGCGCCGTCTGGCAGCGCGGGCACCAGTTGATGATCCGCTCCGCGCGGTAGATCAGCCCGTCGTCGTAGAGGCGCTTGAAGATCGTCTGTACGGCGCGGGAGAGGCCCTCGTCCATCGTGAAGCGCTCGCGCGTCCAGTCCACGCCGTCGCCCAGGCGGCGCATCTGCCCGAGGATGCGCCCGCCGTACTCCTCCTTCCACTGCCAGACGCGCTCGACGAACGCCTCGCGTCCGAGGTCGTGGCGGCTGAGGCCTTCCTCCGCCAAGGCACGCTCGACGACGTTCTGGGTCGCGATGCCGGCGTGGTCCATGCCCGGCACCCAGAGCGACTCGTAGCCCTGCATCCGCCGGCGACGGGTGAGGATGTCGATCGTCGTGTGGTCCAGCGCGTGCCCGAGGTGCAGCGATCCGGTCACGTTGGGCGGCGGGATGACGATGCAGAACGGCGGCCGGTCGCTCGCCGGGTCGACGGTGAAGTAGCCCCGCTCGACCCAGCGCTCGTAGAGAGGGCCCTCGACGTCCTTCGGCTGGTACTGCGTCGGAAGGTCGGTGGACGGGTCGCTCGTCTGCGACGCGGTCGGGGAAGGGCTGGGCGAGCTCACGTCAGCAGTCTAGGGACGGCTCGGCGGTTGCACGCGCAAGCGTGGGGAGTGCTCGTACGGCGGGCGGCGTGCGTCGCCCCGCCGCGGGATCAGGCGGACTTCTCGCGGCGCTCGCGCTTGCCAGAGCCCGACTCGCGCGGCACGAGCGTCGGGTTGACGTGCTCGAGGACGACCTCGCGGGTGATGACGCACCGCGCCACGTCCTTGCGGGAGGGCACTTCGTACATCACGGAGAGGAGCACCTCCTCCATGATCGCGCGGAGCCCTCGGGCGCCGGTGCCCCGCAGGATCGCCTGGTCGGCGACTGCGTCGAGCGCGTCAGGAGTGAACTCCAGCTCCACCCCGTCGAGCTCGAAGAGCTTGGCGTACTGCTTGACCAGAGCGTTCTTCGGATCGGTGAGGATGCGCACGAGTGCCTCACGGTCGAGGTTGTGCACGCTCGTGATCACGGGCAGGCGCCCGATGAACTCCGGGATCATGCCGAACTTCAGCAGGTCCTCGGGCATGACCTCGCCGAAGACGTCAGAGGCGTCGACGTCAGCCTTGGACCGCAGGGTCGCGCCGAAGCCGAGGCCCTTCTTGCCGACCCGCTGCTCGATGATCTTGTCGAGCCCAGCGAAGGCACCGCCCACGATGAACAGGACGTTCGTCGTGTCGATCTGGATGAACTCCTGGTGCGGGTGCTTGCGCCCGCCCTGCGGCGGCACGCTGGCCGTCGTGCCCTCGAGGATCTTCAGCAGCGCCTGCTGGACGCCCTCGCCCGAGACGTCCCGGGTGATCGACGGGTTCTCGCTCTTGCGGGCGATCTTGTCGACCTCGTCGATGTAGATGATCCCGGTCTCGGCCTTCTTGACGTCGTAGTCGGCGGCCTGGATGAGCTTGAGCAGGATGTTCTCGACATCCTCCCCCACGTAGCCGGCCTCGGTCAGGGCGGTGGCGTCGGCGATGGCGAAGGGGACGTTGAGCATGCGGGCCAGGGTCTGGGCCAGCAGCGTCTTGCCACAACCGGTGGGCCCCAGCAGCAGG
>JALYMU010000352.1 GCA_030773595.1 Actinomycetota bacterium
GCGGCGGCCTGGCCGGCCCGCTTGCGTGGCGTCGTGGCGCCGTCGGCAGGTGCGTCGACCGACTCGCGGGCGGCGGTCTCGAACGCCGCCTTCTTGTCGGCCTTCGGCTCGGCCCGGCGCAGCGTGCCCTCGGCGCCGGCCTCACCCTTGAAGCGCTGCCAGTCGCCCGTCACCTTGAGGATCGCCTGCACCGGCTCGGTCGGTTGCGCGCCGACTCCGAGCCAGTACTGCGCGCGCTCGGAGTCGACCTCGATGAGCGAGGGCTCCTCAGTCGGGTGGTACTTCCCGATCTCCTCGATCGCGCGACCGTCCCGCTTGGTGCGGGAGTCGGCAACGACGATCCGGTAGTACGGCGCACGGATCTTGCCCATGCGCATCAGCTTGATCTTGACTGCCACGGTAAGTGGTGTCTCCTGGTCTTGGTGGGTGGACGGCGATGCGCGGAGTGGGGTTCCGCGGGTCCGACGTCCGGGTGGACACGTCCGGGGCGGGTAGAGGGCCGCACGCCGGACGGGTACAGCCGGCCATTATGCCAGACGCTCGGTCGTGCCCGAACCGAGGGTGCCGGCACCGGCCGGTCTCACGGTGCGAGCCACGTCGTCACTCGAGCGCTGCGCGCAGGGACCACGCCGTACGACGGGGGCGGCCGACGAGCTCCCCTCGGCCGGTGCACCACAGCAGGACCGACGCGGGGTCCCCGGAGGGGGCATCGGGGAACAGCCGCCGGACGACGGCGGCCGCCAGCGGGGCCGGAGGCGACCAGGCCACACCCAGGCCCGCCGTGATGTCCCAGGTGTGGACCAGGATCTCGTTGACGCCGAGGGCGGCGAAGCCTGCGGGGTCCGTCGACCCCCAGTGCCACGCGCGCGCGTCCGGACCCGCCGTGGCCAGGACGCTGCAGAGCAGGCCGGCGCAGGCGCTCACGACGTCGAGGACCTCCTCCGGTCCTGCATCCCGGTCCACGATGAGGTCGAGGGGCAGGTAGGCCGCGGGCGCGCGCGCCGCGACCTGCGCCGCGTAGGCGAGCAGGTCGTGGGCCACGTGAACCGCCGTCTCGCGGCAGCTCCACTCCAGCGGCCCCGCGGGCCCGGACCAGTCCTCGCCGACGTGCGGCCGCAGAGCCCGCTGCATCTCCTCGGCACCCTGCTCCACGTCGGCCGGTCCCATCGCGCCCATGGCACCGAGCATGCCGGAGAGCTCGCGGCCTGCGACCGACGCGGCCGCTCAGCGCACGACGCGCCCGCGCAGCACGATGCGCGCGGGGACGGCGAGCACGCCCACGTCCACGCGCGGGTCCGTGTCATAGACCACGAGGTCCGCCGGGGCCCCGGCCTCCACACCGGGGCGGGCCAGCCACTCTCGGGCGCGCCAGGAGGCGGCAGCGAGCGCGTCGACCGCCGGCAGCCCGGCCTCGTGCAGCGCCGCGACCTCCGAGGCGATCAGGCCGTGCGCGAGCGACCCGCCGGCGTCGGTCCCGGCGTACACCGCCACGCCGGCCTCGTGTGCCCGGCGTACGACGTCGCGCGAGCCCGCGTGCAGCGCCAGCATGTGCCTGGCGTAGCGCGGGAACCGCTCCGCCTGCGCGGCGATCTTGGGAAACGTGTCGATGTTGACCAGCGTGGGGACGAGCGCGACGCCGCGCTCGGCCATCGTGGCGAGCAGGTCGTCATCAAGGCCGGTGCCGTGCTCGATGCAGTCGATGCCCGCGTCGAGGAGGTCGGGCAGCGCGTCCTCGCCGAAGACGTGCGCCGTGACCCGGGCACCGGCGGCGTGGGCGCGCGGGATCGTCTCGCGCAGGGCGTCGGCGGGCCAGCACGGCGCAAGGTCACCGACGTCGCGGTCGATCCAGTCGCCGACCAGCTTCACCCACCCGTCACCGAGGCGGGCCTGGGCCTCGGCGTAGTCGGGCAGCTGCTCCGGCTCGATCTCGTGCCCGTAGTTGCGCAGGTAGCGCCGGGTCCGCGCGAGGTGCCGCCCGGCGCGCACGATGACGGGCAGGTCCACCCGCTCGTCGATCCACCGGGTGTCCGCCGCGGACCCCGCGTCGCGGATCAGGAGGACCCCGGCGTCACGGTCGGTGCGGGCCTGCGCCTCGGCGACGTCGTCCGGGACGGCCCCGTCGGCTCCGAGTCCCACGTGGCAGTGCGCGTCCACGAGCCCGGGCACCGCGAACCCGCCGTCCGCGACGGTCGTCGCACCGGGAACCTCCTCGAGGGAGAACCGACCGTGCGCGTCGACCCAGAGCTCGCGCTCGACGTCGTCGGGCAGGAGTACGGCGCGCAGGTGCAGCGGCTGCCCCGCTCCGCCGGTCAGCGGCGTGCTCACCGTGCTGCCCGGCCCGGCGCGGTGGTCACCGCTGACCGGGCGGCAGGAGGTTGCGGAACTCGTCGGGCAGCTCGAAGTCCGGCGGCAGGTCCGGCAGGCCGCCGGAGGACGCCGCTGCCCGCCGCGCCGCGGCCGCCTGAGCCTCGAGCGCCCGCTTGGCGGGGTTGCCGCTGGCCCGGCCACCCTTGCCCACCGGCTTCTTGCCCTTGCCGGCCTTGCCCTTCGCCTTCTTGCCCCCGCCCATGCCGGGAAGCCCCGGCATGCCGGGCATCCCGGGCATGCCTCCACCGCCGGCGAGGGACTTCATCATCTTCTGCGCCTCGCTGAACCGCTCCACGAGGCCGTTGACGTCGGAGACCTGCGTGCCCGAACCCCGAGCGATGCGGGCGCGGCGCGAGCCGTTGAGGATCTTCGGGTCCCGCCGCTCCTGGGGCGTCATCGAGTGGATGATCGCGGCCACGCGGTCGAGCTCGCGCTCGTCGAAGTTCTCGATCTGGTCCCGGAACTGCGCCATTCCGGGCAGCATCCCGAGGATCTTCGAGAAGGACCCCATGCGGCGCACGGCATGCATCTGGGTCAGGAAGTCCTCGAGGGTGAAGTCCGTGCCGGACTGCAGCTTCGAGGCCATCTGCTCGGCCTGGCCGGCGTCGAAGGCGCGTTCGGCCTGCTCGATGAGCGTGAGGACGTCGCCCATCCCGAGGATGCGGCTGGCCATCCGCTCGGGGTGGAAGACGTCGAAGTCGTCGAGCTTCTCGCCGTTGGAGGCGAACATCACCTGGCGGCCGGTGAGCTTGGCCACCGACAGCGCCGCGCCACCGCGCGCGTCGCCGTCGAGCTTGGTGAGGACGACGCCGTCGAACCCGACGCCGTCGAGGAAGGCCTGTGCGGTGACGACCGCGTCCTGCCCGATCATCGCGTCGAGGACGAAGAGCACCTCGTCGGCCCGGACGGCGTCGCGGATGTCGGCCGCCTGCTGCATCAGCTCGGCGTCGATGCCGAGGCGCCCGGCGGTGTCGACGATGACGACGTCGTGGCCGCGCCGGCGGGCCTCGTCGATCGACCCGCGCGCGACCGCGACGGGGTCCCCCACGCCGTTGCCCGGCTCCGGAGCGTAGACCGCGACCCCGGCCCTCTCCCCCACGACCTGCAGCTGGGTCACCGCGTTGGGCCGCTGCAGGTCGGCGGCGACGAGCACGGGGTGGTGGCCCTGCCCGCGCAGCCACAGGGCCAGCTTGCCGGCGAGCGTGGTCTTGCCCGCCCCCTGCAGACCCGCCAGCATCAGCACTGTCGGTGGCTGCTTGGCCATCCGGAGCCGGCGGGTCTCGCCGCCGAGGATCCGGACCAGCTCGTCGTTGACGATCTTGATGATCTGCTGCGCCGGATTCAGCGCCTGCGACACCTCCGCGCCGCGGGCACGCTCCTTCACCGCGGCGATGAAGTCCTTGACGACGGGCAGCGCGACGTCGGCCTCGAGCAGCGCGACACGGATCTCCCGCGCGGTCGCGTCGATGTCGGCGTCGGCGAGCCGTCCCTTGCCACGCAGGTTCTTGAACGTCGCGGCGAGCCGGTCCTGCAGGGTGGCGAACACGAGACGGTTGTCCTCGCAGTCGTACGGCGGTGTGTTGCCCGACAGGGTATCCGTCCCCCCCGACGAGACGTCGCGCCCAGGAGTCTTCGCCGTCGACGACCCCGCGGCGCACGGACGCGCGCTCAGCCGCCCGCCGCGTCGCGCAGCACCCGGCACACCTCGCGTGCTCGACCGTCGGCGAGCGGCCGCCCATCCTCGCCGACGACGTAGAACACGTCGACGGCCTCGGTCCCGAGCGTGGCGACCCGCGCCGAGCGCACGTCGACCCCGCCAGCGACAGGGCCCGCCCGAGCCGGTGCAGCAGGCCGGGGCGGTCCGCCGTACCCACCTCCAGGACGGTGGCGTTCGCGGACGCGACCGCCACCACGTCGACGCGCGGCGGCGCCGGGCGGCGGGCG
>JALYMU010000353.1 GCA_030773595.1 Actinomycetota bacterium
CGCTGGCACTGGCGACAATCACGGAGAACTCATTCCAATGGGCGCGTCCTTGATCACGGGCGCGAGCCCTGACTTGGGATGTCAGATCATCCACGGTGAGGACTCCCTAACGCTTCTCTTCCCGAGGCCCTGGCGCAACGACCCTAACCAGCGCTCGGGTCGGCGACGGATCTATAGGTCCGAAGACATGGGACCCCCCTGTTCAGGCCCCGCCGCGCAGCATCGCGGCAAGCCCGATCTCAGGGGCCTCGGGCCGTGCGCCCTGCCCGACGTTGCCCGTGGGCCGGCGGGCCGCGAGGTGCGGCTTGCGCTTGATGAGGTCCTCGACGGCGGCGTGCACCCTGTCCTCGTCGACGAGTCCGTCGTCGTCGAGCAGGTCGTCGGTGAACGGGAGGTCGGTGGGGTCGGCGAGCTTGCCGGTCAGGGCGGCCTGTGCGGTCGCCAGACGGGCGTTGAGGGCGTCGGTGCGCTTGGCCTTGACCCGGTGGCCGGCGGCCTCGTCGCGGAGCTTCTGGACGTACTCGCGGTCGAAGGTCTCGGGCTCGGTGTCCACAGCTGTGGACGTCGCCTCGGCGGTGGGACCAATTGGTCCCACGACGTCGGGCTCGTCGGCGGTCTGCTCGGTCATGGTTGTTCCTTTCAGGCGACGGTGCGGACGGAAACCGGAGCGGGCGTGCCGGTCATGCGCTCGATCTGCACGGGCGAGTAGCCGAGGTCTTCGAGGATCTGCTCGCGGCTCACGCCGACAGCGAGCTTCTTCACCGCGGCGTCGGCGGCCTGCGCCACAGTCCGTGTCTCGGGGTCCTTCCACACGGCTTCGAGCGATTCCATGCCGGGGCGCTGCACGCCGTCCCGGACGAGCACGGCCAGGCGCATGACGTCCTCCCACGCGCCGCCGAAGGCCCGCTGACGGCGCCGGGCCTTCGAGACGAGGGTCGCCTCCGACGAGCGGATCGCGTCCGCGCTGGCGACCTCGGTCCCGTGGATGCCGAAGTACGCCGGTGGTAGGCCGGAGATCGCGGCGGCCTGCTGGGTGAGGGTGTCGATCGCGGCGACGAAGCCTTCGAGCGTGGCTTCAGGAAACTGCCCGAACTTCGTGTCGGGGGCGCCGGCAATCCACAGTTTGGAGGCGGGCGCGTCGGTCCACTTGTACTTCACCTCGGCCGCGACCCGGTCGCCTTGCGCCGGCCCAGCGATGTCCATTCCGGTGATCCAGCGGCGCGGCGCGGCTGCGTATTCACTGGTCACAAGGAGATCGGTGCACACCTTCGAGACGGCGTCGGTCAGCCCGATGATGTCGCTCAGCTCCGTTTCCCCGTTCGGGGTGAGCAGCCGCGGACGGTTGACCAGCGGCACGACCGGAACCTGCCCGAGGACGTTCTCGATGGTGTCCACCCGGGTCCAGCCGCCGGCCGGGATGTCGTAGGTGTCCGACCCCTCGACGAGCCGGTCCTGCGTGCGCCAGCGGGTGATCTGCTCCGGTCCGAAGACGACCACATGGCCGTAGCCGCCCTCGGTCCAGCGCTTGAGCGCGGTGGTGATCTCACCGGTCATCGCGTCCCGCTCGACCGCGGTCTGCCGCGCCGTCTCGATGGAGATGCGCGGGGTGCGCGGGTCCGCGGAGGACCAGACCATGACGTAGGAGCAGCCGTGCACGAGCGCGTCGAGGTGCGCCTGCTGCGAGCCCTCGTCCAGCCGGTTGGCCTGCCAGATGCGCCACAGCTCGGAGTCGGCCGGCTCGTCGCGGCTCAGCCGGAAGCCGTCGACGTCGAGGCGTTCCTCGACCGCCGAGACGACCAGTCGCGGCCAGTTGAGCACCAGCGGCGGCAGGCGGTTGCCGAGCGAGGCCCTGACCTCCGGCGCCATGAAGTGATGACCGGACTGTCGGCCGGCGTAGTAGGTGTCTAACCGATCGTATTCGGGGCGCCGCTCGTCGAGGGCACGGCCTAGGCGGGTGATCACGGAAACGCTCACAGGAAGCTCACTGTTCTGCTCGGCCGCGGGGCGGCGTGGAATGCGGCGCGGTCGGCCGCGATGATCGCCGCGATCGCGGCGTCTATCTTGCGCGTGCTCATGCGCTTGTCCTTCGTCACGACGTCGCCGTGCGGGGTGCTCTTGGCGACGCAATGCGCGATGTGCGCGGCAAGGCGCTCGTCCCCGTCGTGCGTGATGGTGCCCTCTCCGA
>JALYMU010000354.1 GCA_030773595.1 Actinomycetota bacterium
ATGCCCAGGTCGGCGTACTCCGCGTCCGTGACGAGCACCCGCACCATCGCCGCCCCTCAGGCCGGTACGGCGTCGGGCACGGCGACCCGCGCCACCGCCTCGGCGTCGAAGTCGGCGGGTACGGCGACCAGCGGCGGCCGCACCGTGCCCATGGGATGGCCGTGGCGGATCTCGGCGACACGCTTGAGGACCCCGGGGGAGGCGTACTCCTTGGTGCGTGCCCGCAGGGTCTGCAGGTGCTGTGCGAGCCCCCCTGCGCGCTCCTCGTCGCCGGCGAGGATGGCGTCGTGCAGCCGCACGACCAGCTCCGGCGCGATGTTCGCCAGGGCCGAGATCGACCCGTTCGCGACGGGCAGCCGCCCGGGCAGGTCGTCCTCGGTGCCGAGCAGCACCCCCCGGCCGGCGGCCCGCACCGTCTCGGCGTACCCCGCCTCCCCGCCGGAGTCCTTGACGCCCCACACCGGCAACGAGGTCACCACGTCGGGGGGGACGGGCACTGCGTACTTCGGGATGTGGTAGACGACGACCGGGTGCGAGGTGGCGGCGAGCACCCGCTCGTAGAAGGCCCGCAGCCCCTCCGCCTCCGCCGGCTTGAAGTAGTACGGCGGCAGCACCATCACCCCGGCGAGCCGCAGGCCGTCCAGCGCGGCGAGGTGCTCCAGCGCGTCGGGAAGGTTCGCCTCGGCGACGGTCGCGATCACGGGGAGCCCGACGGCGTCGACCAGCGCCCGCACCGTCTCCGTCTTCTCCCGGACGGAGACCGACGGGCCCTCGCCGTTCGTCCCGAACGCCACGACCCCGTGGACGCCGGCAGCCTCCAGCCACCGCACGTGACCCAGGTAGGCGTCGAGGTCGACCGAGTAGGTGGTGTCGTCCCGGAACGGCGTGACGCTGGCGACGTACACGCCGCTCAGCCGGTCGGTCGAGTCGCTGGTGGCCGTCATGGTCATCTCCCGGGGTCGGTGACGTCGGACAGGAACGCGTCGAGCTCGCGCCGGCTGGGCAGGGACTCGTAGTCGCCGGCGCCCTGCACGCAGAAGGCCCCCAGCGCGTTCGCGGTGCGCAGCCGGGCAGCCGGCTCCCCGCCGGCGACGGAGGCGGCGAGGTAGCCCGCCGCGAAGGCGTCCCCGGCGCCGATGGGGTCGCGCACGGTCACCGGGAAGCCGGGCGAGCGCAGCCGCTGCCCGTCGAGGTCGGCGACGCAGCCCTCGGCGCCGAGCTTGAGCACCACCTCGGGCGGCCCCGCGGCGACGAGGCGGGCCAGCGCCTCGTCCTCATCATCCAGGCCCCACAGGACCTCGACCTCGTCCAGGCCGGCGAACAGGACGTCCACGAGCGGCAGCAGACCGTCGGCGAAGGCGCGCGCGTCCTCGGCGGGCCACAGCTTGCTGCGGTAGTTGACGTCGTAGCTGACGCGCACGCCGCGGTCCCGCGCGAGCGTCGCGAGCCACCGGGTGAACTCCGCGCAGCCGGGGGAGAGGGCGGGGGTGATGCCGGTCAGGTGGAGCCACTGCGCGCCGTCGAGGACGGACTCGTCGACGTCGCCCGGTGCGAGCGTGGAGGCCGCCGAGCCGCGGCGGTAGTAGTGGACCCGCACCGCGCCGGCGACCTCCTCCCGCAGGTACAGCCCGGTCGGGCAGCCGGCGACCCGCCGTACGACGGTGTCGACGCCCTCGGCGCGAACCCGGCCGAGGACCAGCTCACCGACCTCGTCGTCGCCCAGGGCGCTGACCCATCGCGCGCGGACGCCGAGCCGGACGAGCCCGATCGCCACGTTGGACTCCGCGCCGCCGGCCCGCACGGACAGCGTCGACGCGTGGCGGAGCCGGCCGGGCACCGGCGGCACGAGCAGCGCCATCGTCTCCCCGGCCGTGACGACGAGGGCGGTCGGGTCGCTGGGCGGCTCGCGCTCCATCGCCGCCCACTCAACCACGGGCGGACCCCGGGGGAAGAGGCATGGTCGACCCCTCAGTGGCTCAGGGTGCCACGTCGGGACTCCAGGGCGGGGGCGACGAGCCGCTCCGCCACGAGGCCAGTGACGAGGGAGTAGACGGCCTTGTGCCCGACGTCGACGACCTGCTCGCGCAGCGGCCAGGTGTGCGGGGGAGCGCCCACGCCGGTGGAGTTCTCGATCGTCTGGTCGGTCGCGAGCCGCACGACCGTGTGCGTTAGGTGCGCACGCGGCCCGCGCAGGCCGACCGCCGCCCAGACGCCGCGCAGCGCCCCCAGCGTCGCGCCCGTGCCCCAGTGCATGGCGTGGTTCCACCCGAAGGGCCGCGCGGTGTCCCCCGGACGCCGGCCCAGCAGGGAGAGCAGGGCGCGCGCCGGGACGTAGGAGTCGGGCCGCTTCGTCACGGCCTGCTCGAGCTTCTCGGTGGCGGTCATGGCCGCCACGCCCACCACCCCGGCGACCGCGCCGCGGCCGGCGGCGGCGAGCAGGGTGCTTCGACGGCTGGTGCCCGTTGTCATCGGTATGTCCCCTGTCGACGGTGGCTGGTGCGGTCGTGTTCCTGCCGTCGCCCTTTCCACCCGGAGCGTCCCCGCACGCGTGCTCCGGCCAGGATGATGGGTGAGCCCGACCGGTGCGGGAACCGAACGGCCATGGCCCACCGGGCGCACGGAGTTCGTCGGCGACGCCGGCGCGGCTGAGAGGCGGAGCGCATGGTCACGGACCTCCACGCTGCGGCGCCGGTTCTCGGGGCCGGCGACCCGTCGGCCGTGCTGTCGCAGCGCGACGTACGGCGGATCGTGCGCGAGCACGCCGACACGCTCGCCGTCGACGGGGGGCGCGTGCTCGTGCTCGTTCCCGACGGGACGCGGTCCGCGCCGATGCCTCTGCTCTTCGACGCCCTCCGCTCGGCCTTCGGGGAGCGGGTCGCGGCGCTGGACGTGCTCGTCGCGCTGGGGACGCACCCGCCGATGACGGCGAGCGCCGTCGACGCCATGCTCGGCTGCCGGGCCGAGCAGCGCGCGGGCACGCAGGTGTTCAACCACCGCTGGGACAGCGACCGCGACCTCGTGACCCTCGGCACGGTCGAGCCGGAGGAGATGGCCGCCCTCAGCGGCGGGCGGCTGAGCGAGCGGCTTCCCGTCCGCGTCAACCGCCTGGTGACCGAGTACGACCACGTCCTCGTCTGCGGCCCCGTCTTCCCGCACGAGGTCGTGGGCTTCTCCGGCGGCAACAAGTACTTCTTCCCCGGTGTGAGCGCTCCGGAGGTGATCGACGCGTCGCACTGGCTCGGCGCGCTGATCACGTCGTACGACATCATCGGCACCCTCGGGACGACACCGGTGCGGGCCCTCATCGACCGCGCCACCGCCATGGTCCCCACGCCGCGGTCGGCGCTCTCCTTCGTGGTCTCGCCCACCAGCACCGACCTTCACGGGCTGTACGCCGGGACGGTCGAGGGCAGCTGGGCCGCCGCGGCGGAGCTCTCCAGCCGGGTGCACGTCCACTACGTCGACCGGCCCTTCCGGACAGTGCTGTCCGTCGTACCGCCGATGTACGACGAGCTGTGGGTGGCGGCCAAGGGGATGTACAAGGTGGAGCCGGTCGTGGCGGACGGCGGCGAGGTCATCCTCTACGCGCCGCACCTCACGGAGGTGTCCGTCGCGCATGCGGCGGCGCTGCGCCAGGTCGGCTACCACTCCCGCGACTGGTTCCTGTCGCGGTGGGAGGACGTGCGGGAGATCCCGCGGGCGGTCCTGGCGCACGCCACCCACCTCGCGGGCGCCGGCAGCGTCGACCCGGCGACGGGCGAGGAGCGCCGGCGGATCCGGGTCACGCTGGCGACCGGCATCCCGGAGGAGGAGTGCCGGGCCCTCGGTCTGGACTACCGGGACCCGGCGACCGTCGACCCCGCGGACTTCGCAGGCCGCGAGGACGACGGCGTGCTCCTGGTGCCGAAGGCGGGGGAGCAGCTCTACCGGCTGCGCCCCCCGCCGCCGTCGCCCGCCTAGGCGCCACCGCCGACCAGCTTCTGGATCTGCTGGTTGAACGTGAGCACGGTCAGGACGCCGAACAGCGCGAAGGACCACACGAGCGCGGCGACCCGGTAGCCCTTGGGCCGGATCTGCTCGGGCAGCACCTTGCGGTTGAGCATCAGGAGCAGCGCCGAGTAGATGAACATCATCAGGCCGCCGGTCACGGCCGAGATGACGAGCAGGACCAGCGGCTGGTCGAAGCCGGCGAGCAGGACGACGATGCCGATGCCGACGAGGCCCCACACCAGAGCCGCGTAGACGGTGCTCTCCGTGGCGTTGCGCAGGTAGCCGACCTTGATGACGTCGGCGCCCAGCCGGCTGGTGTAGTCGACGATGCCGACGGCCGCGGCGTAGAGCGAGATGGCGCCAATCACCCAGAACAGCGTGCCGAACCAGCCGCCCACGTCGGTCCGCAGCGCCTCACCCTCGGCCCGGATGAAGGAGATGTCGCTCTGGAGCCCCTCCTGGCCGAAGACCGTGGCGTAGGCGAGGAGGGAGGTGAAGAAGATCGTGACGAACGTGATCGCGACGAACGTGATGAGCTGCTCGATGTTCGCGAAGTGCCACCAGCGCCGCCACTTGGCGAGGTTTTCGACCGTCGGCTCGAAGACGTACCCGGTCGTGGGCGCCGCCTCGGGCTTGCCCGTCAGCGGGCTCACGATGCGGGGGACGTAGGCGCCCATGCCGAAGCGCTTGTCACGGATCCAGTTGCTCTGGCACAGGTTCTGGCCGCCGCCCGCCCCGGCGAAGGCCAGCGCTCCCATGAGCAGTGCGAAGCCGAGCTCGCCCGACGGCACGGAGGCTTGCGTCACGATCTGCGGGACGTCCGCCCAGTCGCCGGCCTCGATCGCGAAGGCGGCACCGACGGCGACGAGGACCAGGACGGCCGCCACCTTGAACATCTCGATCTTCTCGAGCGCCTGGTATACCACGGGGGCGAGGGTGAGGATGATGCCGATGGACAGCAGCATGCCGATGGCGATCATGCGGACGTCGCCGCCGACCAAGTAGGTGACGAGGGTCGCCGAGCTCGTCGCCCAGCCCGGCCAGATGTTCGCGAAGTAGGCCAGGAGCGCGAAGACGAGACCCCAGTGCTTCCAGAAGCGGCTGAACCCGGTGAGCGCCGTCTCTCCCGTGGCGAGCGTGTAGCGCTCGATCTCCATGTTGAGGAAGTACTGCGTGGCCAGGCCGACGAAGGCGGCCCAGACGAACACCAGCCCCACCTGGGAGGCGATGTAGGGGTAGAGGATGAACTCGCCGCTGGCGAGTCCCACGCCCGCCGCGACGACGCCCGGCCCGATCAGGCGCCAGTTGTCGCTGGGCCCCGGCGGCATGTCGCGCACCTCGGGACGGGCGAGGTGGCGGGTCGGGAAGGCGTCGGCGGCGGACGACGGACCACCGCCGGACGAACGGATGTTGGTCGCCATGGGAACTCTCCGTTCCGTCGCCGCCCTGGACGGCGACTCTGACCGTTTCTCCGATCTTGTCCCTTTCCGTGCCCCAGGTCCAGCATCTGGCGGCCGACCTGGACCGGAGCGGACCCGGTGACGCACCATGCGGAGGTGAACGAGCCTTCCCCGACCGAGCCCCACACTCCCGATGCCGTCCCCGGGGAGCGGGAACCCGCGGAGCGCGAACCCGCGCAGCACGGCGCCCCGCGCGTCGCCGACCGGGACGACGACGCGCTGTCCGGGCAGGTGGTGGTCCGGGATCGCGGCTCGACGGGGGGTGTGCCGGCGGCCTGGTCGGCGCGGGTCGCCGAGCTGCGCCAGCGCCTGCCCGAGCTGGCTCGACACCCGGCCGTGGTGGCGACCGCCACGGTCGGCACCGGGATCGCGGTCAGCCTCGTGCGGGAGGTCGTGCGCGGGGCGGCCGCGCGCAGCGCCCCGGCGCCGACCACGACCAACGTCAGCGTGGTCAACCACGTCCACGTGGTCCACCACGTGGTGCATCACGTCGTCACCCATGCGGCGGGGCACGTAACCGGCCGGCCGTCGACGCCCCCCGGGCCTCCGCCGGGCACCTGACCGCCGGGCACCTGACCGGGCGGGCCCCGCGTCCATCGC
>JALYMU010000355.1 GCA_030773595.1 Actinomycetota bacterium
GGCGCAGCTGGCGTCGGTGGCGATGCCACCGGCGGTGTCGAGCCCGCTGTCGACGAGCCACTCGACGTTGGGCAGCGCGCCGACGCCGACGACGACGATGTCCGCGGGCAGGCGCGTGCCGTCGAGCAGGTCGACGGCCGAGACGCGGTCTGTGCCGACCAGACCGGCAACGCCGACGCCGGTCAGCAAACGGACGCCGTGGTCAGCATGCAGTAAGCCGCAGATCGCGCCCATCTCGGCACCCAGCGGGCCGGCAAGCGGGGTGGGCATGGCCTCGACGACCGTCACCACGAGCCCGCGCGCCCGGGCGGTGGAGGCGACCTCCGCACCGATGAAGCCGCCGCCGACCACCACGAGTCGTCCGCCGGCCGCCAGGTCGTCCCGCAGGGCGACCGCGTCGTCCAACGTGCGCAGCACGTGGACACCGGCGAGCTCGTGGCCACCGGGCAACTGCCGGGCGCGCGAGCCGGTCGCGAGCACGACCGCGTCGGCGCGGACGACCTGGCCGTCAGCGAGCGTCACGGCCCGCTCCGCGGCGTCGAGCCCGCCAGCCGGGACACCGAGCCGCCACTCCACGCCGAGGTCGGCGTCGTCCTCGCCGAGCAAGGCGACGTCGGCCTCAGTGGCGGTGCCGGCGAGAAAGGCCTTGGACAGCGGTGGCCGGTCGTACGGCGCGTGGGGCTCGGCGCCGACGACGACGATCCGGCCGTCGTAGCCGCGCGAGCGCAGCGCCCGCACCGTCGACAGTCCGGCGAGCGAGGCGCCGACGACCGTGACACTGCCGATCACGGCGCGGCCTCGACCGCGATGTCGGAGGGCAGCACGTAGACAACCCCGTCCCGGACCTCGACGCCGTGCGTGCGCACCGGCGTCTTGGCGGGAGGCCCGCTGGGCTTGCCGGTGCGCAGGTCGAAGGTGGAGGCGTGCAGCGGGCACTCGACCGAGCAGTCCTCGAGGTAGCCGTCGGCCAAGGAGGCGTCTTGGTGCGTGCAGGTGTCGTCGATGGCGTACAGGTCGCCGTCCGCGTTAAACACCGCGATCGGCACTTCGACATCCACGCGCACGGCGGTCCCTGGCGACAGGTCCTTCAGCGGGCAGACTGGGATCACGTGACGCTCCCTCGAGATCGACTGTTGCGTGCCCTGCAACCTGGTGTACATGACGCAACACACTCCTCGTCAAGGCGCGACCCGTCAAGCCCTTGAGAAGCGCGCGCCTAATCTGGTGTGATGACGACACCAGCAGAGGCCGGTCGGCTCGACGGCGGTGATCCGGTGGTCAGACTCGACACCGAGCCGAGGCGCGAGCGCGAGCCTGCCCTGGTCCAGTCCGTCGACCGGGCGCTCACGGTGCTGGAAATCCTCGCCAAGCGCGGGGTCGCTGGGGTGACCGAGATCGCTGTCGAGCTCGGGGTGCACAAGTCGACCGCATCGCGGCTGGTCGCCGTCCTGGAGAGCCGCGGCTTCGTGGAGCAGCTCAGCGACCGAGGCAAGTACCGCCTGGGGTTCGGCATCGCCCGGCTGGCCGGGGCCCTGACCGTGCACCGGGACCTCGCGTACACGGGCCGAGCGGTCTGCGAGGCACTGGCTCAGCACACCGGTGAGACCGTCAACCTGGCGATCCTCGACGGGGCGCGCGTGACCAACATCAGCGAGGTCCGTGGGTCCGGCGCCGTTGCCGTCCAGAACTGGGTAGGGCAGAGCACGCCAGCGCATGCGACCTCGAGCGGCAAGGTGCTCCTGGCACACCTTCCCGGGCTGGACCTCGAGGCTCTGCTGGGTTCGGAGCTGCAGCGCTACACCGACAAGACGATCACGGACCTCGAGGTGCTGGCGCGGGAGCTCCATGTCGTGCGGGTGCGGGGGTGGGCCTCGACGGTCGAGGAGTACGAGCCCGGCTTGAACGCACTGGCAGCTCCGGTCCGCAACCACGACGGAGCGGTGATCGCCGCGATCAGCGTGGCTGGGCCGTCGTTCCGGCTGACTTCGGAGGACTTTCCGGCGATCAAACCTCGGCTGCTGCAAGCGGCGGAGGACTTCGGGCGGCGTCTTGGAAATTAGTCCTGGCAAGGGTGTTGTGCGTCACGCAACCTCGTGCGTATGGTGCAACGGCGAGTCCCCGCGACCCCCCAGGAGCGCCCCGTGTCGTCCCCCACCCTTTCGGCCACTGCATCTTCGTTGGACCTCCCGCTCGAGTCGCTCGACCCGGAGATCGCCGCCGCGCTCGGCGATGAGCTGCACCGTCAGCAGTCGACCCTGGAGATGATCGCCTCGGAGAACTTCGCTCCGCTGGCGGTCATGCAGGCGCAAGGGTCCGTGCTCACGAACAAGTACGCCGAGGGGTACCCGGGCAAGCGGTACTACGGCGGGTGCGAGCACGTCGACGTTGTGGAGCAGCTGGCCATCGACCGGGTGAAGGCGCTGTTCGGGGCGCAGTCGGCCAACGTGCAGCCGCACTCCGGCGCGCAGGCCAACGCGGCGGTGATGGCCGCGCTGCTGACGCCGGGGGACACGATCCTCGGCCTCGACCTGGCGCACGGCGGTCACCTGACGCACGGCATGCGCCTGAACTTCTCAGGCAAGCTGTACGAGGTCGCGGCCTACGGTGTGCGCCCGCAGGACTCGCGGGTCGACATGGACCAGGTGCGCGAGCTCGCCCTCGAGCGCCGCCCGAAGATGATCATCGCTGGCTGGTCCGCCTACCCCCGCCAGCTGGATTTCGCGGCGTTCCGCGCGATCGCCGACGAAGTCGGTGCTTACCTCATGGTCGACATGGCGCATTTCGCGGGCCTGGTCGCCGCGGGTCTGCACCCGAACCCGGTGCCGCACGCCCACGTGGTCACCACGACGACGCACAAGACGCTGGGCGGTCCGCGCGGCGGGGTGATCCTGAGCGTGGACGACTTGGCGAAGAAGATCGCGTCCGCGGTGTTCCCCGGGCAGCAGGGCGGGCCGCTGGAGCACGTCATCGCCGCGAAGGCCGTCGCCTTCAAGGTCGCAGCCGGCGAGGAGTTCGCCGAGCGGCACCGGCGCACGCTGGACGGCGCGCGCGTGCTGGCGGAGCGGCTGCTCGAGCCGGATGCGGCCGCCGCAGGTGTCGACGTCCTCTCCGGCGGCACCGACGTGCACCTCGTGCTCGCCGACCTGCGGCGCAGCGCGCTCGACGG
>JALYMU010000356.1 GCA_030773595.1 Actinomycetota bacterium
ACAGCACCTACGTCCAGAAGAGCTTCGACCTCAGCTCCTACCGGGGCCAGAGCGTCACCGTGAAGTTCACGATGAGCGAGGACTCCTCCCTCCAGACCAGCTTCGTCGTCGACGACACCGCGCTCACCACGAGCTGACGGGGAGTCTCCCCTGACAGGCCCGGCCCGGTCGCAGCCTCCAGTCGACCGGGCCGGGCCCTTCCATGTCCGGGCTCAAGGACCCTCGGCCACGGGCCGCATGCCCTCCCAGCGCAGCGGCGCGACGTACATCCCGCGCTTGACGACCGCCTCGTCCCAACCGTGGAACACGATGCGGGTGCTGCCGTCCTGCGCCGTCACGACGTCCTGCCCGCCCGGGCCGATGACCCCGACGGCATCCGTCGTCATCAGCGGCTCGGGGGACTTGCGGTACGGGCCCTCGATCCGGTCGGCGACGGCGTAGCCGGTGGCGTACTGCTCCCCGGCGTAGCTGTTCGCCGAGTAGAACAGGACGTAGGACGAGCCGCGCCGGACGAGCGTCGGCGCCTCGACCAGGTCGCCCTCCCACGGCAGGTCCTGCTTGACCAACCGCCGCGCCGGACCCGCGACGCGTGTGCCGTCGGCCGACATCTTCTGCAGATGCAGCCAGGTGTCCTTGCCGCAGCAGTTCCCGTCGTTCTTCCACAGCAGGTAGCGCGTGCCGTCGGTGTCGACGAAGGACGCGGGGTCGATGGCACCGCCCTGCTTCTCCGGGCAGACCAGCGGCTTGCGCCCGACAGGTCGGAACGGGCCCGCGGGACGGGTGCCCGTCGCGACACCGATGCACTGCAGGTCCGGCGTCACGCTGCGCGCGGTGAAGTACATGACGAAGCCACGCTTGACGGCCGAGACGTCCGGCGCCCACGTCCTGCCGTTGGTCGCCCAGGCTGGCAGGCGCGGGAGCGGGTCCTTGGCTGCGGGCTCCCAAGTCATGAGGTCCGCAGACCGCGCCATCGAGACGTTGGCGCTGTTGTCTGCGGGCTGCGTCGCGTAGGCGTACCACTCGTCGCCGGCCCTCAGGACGTCCGGATCAGGGAAGTCCTGGTCCAGAACGAGCGCCGCGGTGGGGTCCTCCGTCGGCGTGGCGGGCGTGCTCGCGCCCGTCGGGGCGGGCGCGGAGCGAGGCTCCTCGCCGGCACAGGCGGCGAGGGCGAGCACCGCTGTCACCGCAGCGGCATACATCGTTGTACGGCGGACAGGACGCACCGGGCTCCTCGCGTCGGCGTGCGTTGTGGCCTCCAGCGTGCCCGAGCAAGCCCGGAGCTGCATAGGCCGGCGGGCGGCTGTGAGCTCAGGTCAGCGCAGCAGCACCGGGGCGGTCAGGTCCTCGTTGTCGACGACGTGGGTGGCGTGGTGTCGAGGGCTCGCCTCACTCAGATACAGGAGCTGGCCTTCGACGTAGCGGCGGTTGGAGACTGCTGCCGGGGCCGGTGAGCGGTGCCGTCACGCTCCACACAGCGCTGCAGGGACGTCCCCCGCCCGACCTGCAGCCAGATCGACCAGCTCCAGCGGTCCTTCAGTTCCGGGCGGTGCAGGAAGATGCCGTCGACGACCAGCACCGTGCCCGGCGCTGCCCGAGCGGGTTCGGCGAGGTCCGGGGTGTCGGTGGCGACGTCGCAGACGCAGGTGCGGTGCCGGCCGTGGCCGCCCGGCCCCATGGGATCGAGCAGTTCGCGGTAAAGGGCCGGCCAGATCGTAGGAGTCACGGTAGAAGCCACCCGGATCGTGCCGTCCGCGGACGTAGCGCTGGCCGCGAGGGCGGTGGAAGCCGTCGACGCCGGCGCGCACCACTACCCGGCCCCGGGTGCACAGCGCTGTAGCCAGCTCGTCGGCAAAGACCGTCTTGCCGGCACCGTCGACCCCGTCGACGCCGATGCGCACGAAGGGATCGGTCGGCAGGGCGTCGACCTCCGCGGCCAGGTGGTCGAGCAGCGCCGTACGGGCAGAGCTGATCAGGGAGCGCGGTGCACGCTGGATAGTCTGCTGCCTGGCTGCGGCGGTGCGGATGGCATGTCCGGATAGTCATTCGCGGCGGGACAGCGGGCTCACCGATCGCCGCGACGCGCGGCCGGACGGGTGACGTCTGGTCCTTGATGCCTTATCCCGCGTGGCGACGGGTAGGGACGTGTCCGGGAGGCGGGCGGCGCACGCCCGCCGTACGTCCCGGAAGCACCAAGGGAGGAAACGGTGACCACGAAGGTCGAGAAGACCATCCAGGTGAACGTCCCGGTGAGCACGGCGTACAACCAGTGGACGCAGTTCGAGGAATTCCCCCAGTTCATGGGCGGCATCCAGCGGGTGATCCAGCTCGATGAGCGCCGGATCCACTGGGTCGCCGAGATCGCCGGCGTCAAGCGCGAGTGGGACGCCACGATCCTCGAGCAGGTCCCGGACCAGAAGATCGCCTGGGCAGCGACCGAGGGCGCCACGAACGCGGGCGCGGTCTACTTCGAGCCCATCGGCGCGGACGCGACCGCCGTACGCCTGTCGCTGGAGTACGAGCCCGAGGGCCTCGTCGAGAACGCCGGTGACAAGCTCGGCTTCGTCGAGAAGCAGGCCCAGTCCGACCTCGAGAAGTTCAAGCAGTACATCGAGTCCCAGGGCTCCGAGAGCGGAGCGTGGCGCGGCGCCGTCAACGAGGGCGCCTCGGTGGGCACGCCGGGTGTCGAGTCGGCCGCCTCGACCCGTGGCGACAGCGGTAAGACGGGCGTGTCCGGCAAGGCGATGGCGGCCGGCGCGGCCGTCGCAGCCGCCGGCGTGGCGGGCGCCGCAGCCGCGCGCAGCGGGAGCGGCTCGGAGTCGGAGTCGATCCAGTCCGAGACGATGCCCGTCGCCGAGTCGCCGATGAGCACGTCCGGCTCCCCGACGAGCGGATCCGGATCACCCCTCGGGACCGCCGATCTGTCCGGGTCGACCAACGACCTCGGCAGCGACATGGGCACGAGCGCCGGCATGGGCACCGGCATGGAATCCGGCACGGAATCCGGCATGGAATCCGGCACGGAATCCGGCACGGAGTCCGGTCTGTCCGGCGGCATCACGACGGGTACGGCGATGGGCGGGGACATGCCCACCGACGCCGGCACGACCTCCGCCAGCGGCGCCGTCTCGCACACCGGAACGGTCACCGGCACGGACTTCGGGACCAGCTCCGGCACCGGCGCGACCGACGACCTCGACGCGCCGCTCGGCTCCACGTCGGGCACCGGGGTGACCAGCGAGGTGGACAGCGACCTCGACAACGACGGTCGTGACGACCTCGGGCGGGGCACCAGCGGCTGACCCGGCCGCCGTCGGCGGATCTCACGACGCAGGAAGGGGAGGCCCGACGGGCCTCCCCTTCCTCATGTCTGCTCCGCTCGGCGCAGCAGGGTCACACCACCGCGCCGCTACCGTCCCGCAGCCGGCTCGCGGCACGGACCGGCTCCTTCGTCCTCGGCCGCGGAGCCGGCGCCGAGGAGCGGGCCTCGAGCTCCACGGCCAGCGGCGCCGCCGTGAACATCGAGGAGTAGGTGCCGACGAGGATTCCGATCAGCAGCGCGACTGCGAAGTCCGTGAGCGACTCCCCGCCGAGGACGGCGAGCGCGACGAGGATGAACACCGCCCCGAGGCCGGTGTTCACGGTGCGTGGGACCGTCTGCAGGATCGCGGTGTTCGTGACGGCCCGGAACGGCGTACCGGGACTTGCGGTCCACAGCTCGCGGACCCGGTCGAACACGACGACCGAGTCGTTGACCGAGTAGCCGATGACTGTGAGCAGCGCGGCGAGGAAGACACCGTCGATCGGCTTGCCGAGCCAGGCGAAGACACCGATGAGGATGAGCACGTCGTGCGCCATCGCGACCACCGCCGCCGCGCCGAAGGTCCACCGGAACCGGATCGCGAGGTAGAGCAGCTGTGCTGCCAGCGCGACGGTCAGCGCGATCAGGGCCTTGTTGCGCAGCTCCGTCCCGAGGCTGGGGCCGACCCGCTCGTCGCGCAGCTTGGTGACCTCCCCACCGATGACGGACCGCAGACGGTCCTGGATCGTGACGACGTCCTGGCTGCTCAGGTCGGCGGCGCGGACGGACACGCCACGGTCGTCCTCGCCGCTGGCCTGCACGACCGCCCGCGGGAATCCGGCGTCGGCGACGGCCTCGCGGGCGGCGTCGACGTCGACGGGCGTCGTCGTCGTGTACTCGACCAGCCGGCCACCGGTGAACTCGACGCCGAGGTCGAGGCCCCGGGTCAGGACGCCGGAAGAGGCCAGGACGACCGCGAGAGCCGACACGGCAAGGAACCGGCGACCGTGGCGCATCAGGTCCGGGCTGCGCTCGGTGAGCCACGTGCGAACCCGGCCGAGCGTCGAGATGCCGGTGATATGCGGGCGGCGTACGACCGCACGGCGGTGCACGGCGAGGTCGGCCAGCACGCGGGTGATGACCAGGGCGCTGATCATCGACGCCAGCACACCGATCGAGAGCGTGACACCGAAGCCGCGCACCGGCCCCGAGGCAAGGAAGAAGAGCAGCCCGCCGGCGAGCAGAGTGGTGACGTTGGAGTCGATGATGGCGGTCCATGCCTTGGCGAACCCGGTGTCGACGGCGCGCCTCAGGCCCGTGCCGGCGCCGGCGTACTCCTCCCGCGCGCGCTCGAAGACGAGGACGTTGGCGTCGACCGCCATGCCGATCGCGAGAACGAACCCGGCAAGCCCCGGAAGCGTCAGCGTGGCGCCCAGGGCGACGAGCGTGGCGTAGGAGATGAGGCCGTACGCCGCGAGGGCGATCGTCGCGAGCAGGCCCAGCAGGCGGTAGACGACGATGATGAACAGCCCGGTCAGCACAACGCCGATGACGGCCGCCTTCGCGCTCGCCGCAATCGCCTCCTTGCCCAGCGTCGGGCCCACGCTGCTGCTGCTGATGATCTCTACCGGCACCGGGAGCGCCCCGCCGGAGATGAGGACGGCGAGGTCCTTCGCCTCATCGGGGGTGAAGTCCCCCGTGATCTGCGTCGAGCCGCCGGGGATGCCCGCCTGGCACTGGACCGAGGGGTCGACCTGCGGGGAGGAGATGACCTCCTTGTCCAGCACGATCGCTACCCGGCGCTGGGGGTCCCCGGGCGCCGCGCACGCGGCCTTCGCCGTGAGCTGCTGCCAGGAGCGACCACCCGGGCCCTCGAAGTCGATGGACACGAACCAGCCGGCGCCCTGCTGCGGGTCGGTCTGGGCCGCGGCGCCTCCGACGCCCTCGCCGGTCAGCGCAGCGCGGCCCAGGCGCAGCCGCTCACCGCCCTCGTCGCCGAGGATGAGCTCGCCCTCATTGGGCTCGGGATCCGCCTTGGGCGGCGTCTTTCCGGGCGCCTTCTTCCCGGCGGCCTTCTTGCCGGCCGCGGGGGTCGGCGTCGGCGTCGCACCGGCCTTCGGCGGCGCGATCCCGAGGACGGGGTGGAACGTCAGCTGGGCGGTCCGTCCGACGACCTCCTCGGCCTCCCGCGGGTCGGTGAGGCCGGGCAGCTCGACGATGATGCGCCGCTCACCCGAGCGGGCGAGAGTGGGCTCGGAGACACCCAGGGCATCGACACGACGGCGCAGCACCTCGACCGCACGGTCGGTGGAGGCGGCGTCGGCCTTCACGGTCGGTGAGTCGCTGGTCTGCAGGACGATCTGGGTGCCACCGCGCAAGTCGAGCCCGAGCCGCGCGGGCGAGCTGATGGCGAAGTACAGGGCGGCCGCGAGCACGCCGAGGGCGACGAACGCGCGGACGAGTGGTGCACGGGACACAGGGCCTCCGGGAAAGGTCGCCGCACGGTGCGGCGCGAGCATGGGGCGGGTGAGGTCAGAACCGTCGCTCGGGTGGAGGTCCCCTGCCGTGCGCGCGGTGGTCCTCGGGCGCCGCGATGCGGTCCTCCGGCCCCGGCGACGGCGCCCACCGGCATGCTGGTACGCCGGGATCCAAGGCGCCGTGCAGCGCCGCGGCGAGGTCGCCACCAGGCCCCGCGTACGGCGTCCGCGAGCTCGTCGACGTCCGAGCAGCGGACGGCGACGCGACGTCGCGGCTGCGTCGGGCCGGCGCCGACGTGACCCGCCGCCCGGCGGAGCAGGGCGGACTGTCCCGCCAGATGCGCGCCCCGCCGAGGGAGGCACCGGCCGCTGCGCGCGGACCGACGGCGTCGGGTCCGGGGCCCGTGCCCGAGGCCGCAGCGGCGGACGATGTGCCGGCCC
>JALYMU010000357.1 GCA_030773595.1 Actinomycetota bacterium
CAGTCGCGTCACCTCGTCCAGCGTGCTGTGGAGGTCGTCCTGGGCGAGAACCACGGCAGCGAGCGCCGACAGCCGACGCATCGAGTCTTCGCTGAAGGCCATGAACGGCATCGTGCCAGCCGCCGCGACGTCGCACGAACGCCGACCGCTCCGGACGGTCCCGCCGTGACGCCTCCGCGGCCAGCAGCCGCATCCCACAAGAGCCGTCGACCCCGCCGGATGCTGGCCAGCGAGCAGACCGCGGACACCACGCCTGTCCCCGCTGGCCGCGGCCTTGCGGTCCACGTCCGTGACGTGCCAAGCCGCCAGGCAGCCTTTAGTCTCCGCCCGCACGGAGGTGGTTGCCCCCGGGCGCGGGGCTGGCCGGCTGGCTTGGGTCTTGGCGACCGTGACCGTGTCCGCCCGGAAGTCGGCGTGTCCGCGGCCCATGCGCCGCTGCGCGGGGCCTGCGGGGCAGCGAGGACGGCGGGCGACGGGCGGCTCGGGAATCTACCTGCAGTGCCTCACACGAGCGGAGAAGTTCGAATGCCGTCGGCTCGAGCTTCCGCACGCCCGCCGCATGCAGGCCGCTGCGTAGCATCCCTGCGCGACAGAACGCCACGAGACTGAGGTGAGACGTGCAGGTCCGGCTTCCGCTGTCGCCGTCGAGCGCGTACGCAGCACGCGTCGCGGCGTCGGGGTTCCTCGTGGAGCTGGGCCGGAGCGACCTCCGTGACGCCGTCGCGCTGATCGCCAGCGAGCTGGTGGCGAACGCGGTCATGCACGCTCACACCGAAATGTCGCTGTCCGTCGACCTCGCGGACGACGGGGTCCGGGTGTCTGTGACCGACTCCTCGGACGTCCTGCCGCGCTGGACGCTCACGTCCCAGACCGCGACGTCCGGCCGCGGGCTGCTGCTCGTGAAGCAGCTCAGCCGCCGGTGGGGCGTCGATCCGCTGCCGGGCGGTGGGAAGTCCGTGTGGGCGGAGGTCGACGCCACGTCGGTCGAGGACGACTCGAGCAGCCCGGACGACCTCCTGGAGTTCTGGTCCGACGAGCCCTGGCCCACTGACGCCGTCGGCGAGGCCGAGGCCGAGGTCGAGGTCGTCGAGATCGAGATCGAGATCGACGTCCAGGCGATGCTCGACAGCCGCGCCCACACCGACGACCTCGTCCGGGACCTGCAGCTCACGCTGCTCGACGCGGCCGAGGCAGAGCGGGCTTCCGCCTCCGACGAGGTTGTGGCCCTGGCGCGACGCCTCGACGTCGCGAACGAGGACTTCCGCGAGGCGCGCCGCCAGATCCTCAACCAGACCGTCGCCGCGGCCAGGCGCCGGACGTCGCGGACCACGTTGCGACTCCGTCTGCACCGGAGCGACCTGCTCCTGGCCGGACAGTGGCTCGAAGCCCTCGACGAGGCCGACGCGCTCACGGCGGCAGGCAAGCTCCTGCTCCCGGCCTTCCCCTCTGACCTCACCGCCTTCCGGCGCGAGTACATCGGTGACATCACCGCGCGGCTGAGCGATGGAGCGGAGGGCACCGCCTGGGTGAGCCAGGTCCCGTCCCAGGACGTGCACCCCGACGTCGCCGCGCGAGCAGGCGACCTCGGCTACGCCGGTCGCTACGTCCCGACCGACGGGACGGACGAGCCCATCGCCGGCGACTTCTACGACGTCCTCACCCTCGGGGAGGACCTCGTCGCGCTGTGCGTCGGCGACGTCGCCGGCCACGGGCCGGCGGTCCTGCCGCAGATGCAGGTCCTCCGCGACGCCGTCCGCGAGACCGCCCTGCGCCTGCTCGGCCCCGTCGCGGTGGTCGCCGCGCTCGACGCGTACTGGGAGAGCCTGCAGATCGAGACGCTCGCGACGCTCTGGTACGGCGAGTACCGCCCCAGCAGGGGAGAGCTGACCTACGTGAGCGCCGGCCACCCCCCGCCCGTCCTCACCGTCCACGGCGACCCGGCGCGCCTGCTCGCGGAGGCGTCGGCACCGCCGCTCGGCGTGGGGCTCGCCCATCAGCACGCCGCGAACGACACCGAGACACTGCCTCCCGGAGCGGTCCTGGTGGCGTACAGCGACGGGCTCGTGGAACGTCGGCGCACCGACATGGAGGAGCAGCTCGCCGCCCTGCAGCGCGTCGTCACCGCGGCCTGCGACCCTGCCAAGGTCGGCACCGCGAAGGACATCGCGGCCGACATCCTGAACGCGCTCGTGCCCGACCTGGACCGGGCCGAGGACGACGTCTGCGTGCTCGTGGTCATGCGCCGCGGCCCCCGCGCCACCTGACAGACGGCAGCAGCAGGCACCCCAGCTCGAGCGGCGACCCCCGTCTCGCTCACGGCCAGGTCATGGGTCGGTCACGAAATCGGGTCGGCTGTTGCCGTGGTCGCGCCGGATCGCGACGACGTTGCAGCGGGCCTCCTCGGCGCCGGAGCACCGCCAGCCGGTGCTGCCCTGCGCTGGTCCGGCTATGGGAGAAGGAGCAGGACCTTTGCAGTGAGCATCTGCGCCAGCCGCTATTCGGCGGTTGCGGACGTCCGCTTCTCGGCATGTGCGCTCGCTTCGGCGAGCGGCAGCTGTCCGGGAGCATCGGCTCTGTACGGTCCAGGCAAGGATCCGCTCGCCTGCCCCGACTCTTGCCACACGAGCCCGCGCCCGGGCACATCTTGCTCGGCTCCCACTCGCCTGCTGGGCAAGGGTCCCGTCAGGTCGACGTGGACAGCACACCGCATGGAGCTGAACGCCGAGGCCCGGCGCGCTGGTGCGTCGATGCCTGGCGAGCGAAATCGGCGGAGCTTCACCGGCTGGGCGGTTCTGGGCGCGTCAGGCGCTGATAGGAGGCACTGCAGGCGCGGTGCTCGTCCTGCACCTGGGTGGCGAGAGCGTCCAGGGCGCCTGAGGTCACGGCCTGCAGCAAGCGCCGGGCCGCCGTCTGCACTCGGCGACGGTATGAGTGCTCCTGGACGATCCGTGCGTAGTGGGCTGCGTGACTCACACATGGTGCGGCGGCGTACAGGTCGAGCAAGAGGACACC
>JALYMU010000358.1 GCA_030773595.1 Actinomycetota bacterium
GCGCCAGGTGGCGTGAGCCCAGCCGGTACGGCGGTGAGCTGATCGGCCCCTGCCCCGCGCCCGGCCCGGGCGCCGGTGTAGGACATCGCGCGGACCCGCGCCAGCGGACCGGGCAGCCACAGGCCCGGCAGCGGGTTGAGGACCGGGTCGAAGCTGACCGGAGTGTCGGCCTCGGTGCCGTCGGCGAAGACCTCGAGCGTCCCGACGGGCTGCCACGGCCCGGTGCCGGTGGCGGCGGCGAGCTCCAGGCGCAGCGGCTCGCGGGCCAGCTCCGCGGGCAGGGCGCCGGGCTCGCTCGGCAGGCGACGCAGGCCGACCGGCAAGGCGGCCAGCCACACGCTGCACCCGGTCGCCGACCGGTACGGCAGCAGTGACGTGTACGTCGCTGACGCCGGGTCCCACCGCGGCCACAGCAGGAAGCGCGCGCCGGGAGACACGCCGGTGCTCGCGAGGAGCAGGTCGTGCACCGCGCCGTCACGGCCCCGCAGCCGCAGGGCGAGGCCGAGCACGTCGGGCAGTGGCGACGGCACGCCGGCCGACCGGGAGAGCCGCGCGACGCCGGAGTCCTCTCCCGGCTCGTCGAGCCACGGCGAGCCCCACCGCTCGACGCTGCCGCGCCGGTGCAGCCGGGCCTGGACCACGACGCCGCGCGGGTGCAGCGGCTTGGCGGCCCGCACGGCGGCCGCGGCGCGGAACGCCGCACCGAGGGCGGCGCCCGTCGCGGTCTCGACGGCGGATGCGGTGACGCTCATGGCTCCTGCTCTACCCGGCTCGGTGGCGCGCATCCGTGTCGGCCCGGCCACAGGCGGGCATCGGCGCAGACGTGACACGACCGGTGATCGGGGTGACGGCCTACCGTGAGCCCGCGCGGTGGGGCAGCTGGGACGCGACGGCGGTGCTCGTCCCCGACAGGTACGTCGGACGGGTGGCCGCGGCAGGCGGCCTGCCGGTCGTCGTACCGCCGGACGAGGCGGTGGCCGACTCGGCGCCGGACCTGCTGCCCCGCCTCGACGGGCTCCTGCTCGTCGGCGGGGCCGACGTGGACCCGGCCCGCTACGGACAGTCGCCGCACCCGCGGGCGGAGACGCCGCGCCCCGTCCGCGACCAGGCGGAGCTCAGCCTCGTCCGCGCGGCACTGGACGCGGACCTGCCGCTGCTCGGCATCTGCCGCGGCATGCAGGTGATGGCGGTGGCGTTCGGCGGGGCGTTGAACCAGCACCTGCCCGACGTGGTCCGGCACGAGCGGCACCGCCCCGCACCGGGCGTCTACGGCCGCCACGGCGCGCGCTTCGCCGCCGGATCCCTCGCCGCGGCCATCCTGGGCGAGTCGCTGGAGGTCAACTCCTACCACCACCAGGCGGTGTCCGACCCCGGCAAGCTCACCGTCACCGGGTGGGCTGACGACGACACGGTGGAGACCCTCGAGGACCCGACACGCCGCTTCGCGCTCGGCGTCCAGTGGCATCCCGAGCAGGACGAGGACCTGCGGCTGTTCGAGGCGCTGGTCCGCGCGGCGTCGGTCCGCGCGGTGTGAGCGTGCCCGGTCTGCCGACGGACGCGACCGTGACCATCAGGTTCGCGGCGGACCTCCGGCTGTTCCTGCCCGCCCGCCACCGCGGCGGCAACGTCAGCGTCCGCCACGACGGCACGTCCAGCCTCGGCCACGTCGTCGAGTCCCTCGGCGTACCGCTGCCGGAGGTCGGGCGGCTGACCGCGAACGACGAGGAGGTCGCCCCGTCGTACCGGCCGCGCGCAGGTGACGAGATCGGCGTCGAGGCGGTACGTCGGCCCCAGCCGCTGCCGATGTCGCCGCCGCGGCTCCTGCTCGACGTCCACCTCGGCACGCTCGCCCGCCGGCTTCGGCTGCTCGGCGTGGACGCCGCCTACCGCAACGACGCCGACGACGACGCACTGGTCCACCAGGCGCGGGAGGAGGGCCAGGTGCTACTCACCCAGGACCGCGGCCTGCTCCGGCGGCGGGCGCTGCCGATGGGTGCCTACGTGCGCGGGTCCCGGCCGGCCGACCAGCTCGCCGACGTGCTGGACCGCTTCGACCTGGCGCTCACGCCGTACACGCGCTGCACGGCCTGCAACGGGACACTCGCACCGGTCGCCAAGCGGGACGTCGCGGACCGCCTCGAGCCGGGGACGCTGCGGTCGTACGACGAGTTCGCCCGGTGCCGGGACTGCGGCGCCGTCTACTGGCACGGCGCGCACGGGGATCGGCTGGACGCGCTGGTCCGTGCGGCGACGGAGCGGGCCGACGTCAGCGACGCGTCACGGGACTGAGCCCTCCGGCCGGTCCTCGCCAAGCGACTCCTCGACGGTGGCGATCGTCGGCTCCCCCGACGGGCTCACCGACTGCAACTCGACGTCCGCCGGGCTGCGCCCCTCGCCGGGGTGCGGCCGGGGACGCCCCTGGTCGTCGCCGCCGTCGCGCAGGTCGGGCAGCGGCACAGCCTCGGGGTTGTAGAAGTTCTCGCCCATGCCCGGGGCCTTACCCGCGGACGCCGACGCCGACGCGGCTTCGGACGCCGCTCAACGCCCGGTCGGGCGGATCAGCCCTTCCTGCGCCACGGAGGCCACCAGCCGGCCGTCGGCGGTGTAGACCCGACCGGTGGCGAAGCCGCGGGCCCCGGACGCCGACGGCGAGACCTGGTCGTAGAGGAGCCACTCGTCGGCGCGGAACGGGCGGTGGAACCACATGGCGTGGTCGAGGGATGCCGGCATGACCGCCGGATCGCCGATGTAGGAGTCGTGCGGCACGAGGCTCACGCCGAGCAGCGTGAGGTCGCTGGCATAGGTGAGCAGGCAGGTGTGCAGGACGGGGTCGTCCGGAAGCGCGCCCGCCGCCCGGAGCCACACCTGCGCGACGGCGGGATGCGCCCCGTCGCCGAGGCGACCACCGCTCGGCCGCGAATCCCCGGCGTAGCGCACGTCCAGGGCCGCCCACTCCCGCTCGAACTCCTCGCTGGGCCGGCCGGACACCTGTGCATAGAGATCGGCCATCGTGGGACACCGCTCCGGCTCCGCGGCGGGCGGCATCGGGTCCTGGTGGTCGAGTCCGGGCTCGTCGCGGTGGAACGACGCGGACAGGTAGAAGATCTCCCGCCCGTGCTGGCGGGCGGTCACCCGACGGGTTTGGAAGGACTTCCCGTCGCGGACGCGTGCGACGTCGTACACGATCGGCACGTTCGTGTCGCCCGGGCGCAGGAAGTACGCGTGCAGCGAGTGCACCGTGACGTCGTCGCCGGTCGTCCGGCTCGCCGCGACCAGCGCCTGACCGGCCACCTGGCCTCCGAACACCCGCTGGAACGCCGTGTCCGGCTGGCGGCCGCGGTAGAGGTCGACGTCGAGAGTCTCGAGGTCGAGCAGGGACACGAGCTCGTCGATGGACTGCGGCACGGACGCATCGTCGCATCCGGGGGTGCACGGGGCCCCGTGGGGAGGCACCATGAGACATGGTCTCGGTCGCCCTCGCGCTTCGCCTGCGCGCCGCCGGACTGACGTGGCATCCCGCGCCGGGCGACCGGTTCGTCGTTCGCCAGCCCGAGATGACCGCCGAGCCGTTCGTGCTCAGCGACATGACCGTCCAGGTGCACGAGTTCCCGTCCGGGCGGGTCATCGGCTTCAACGGCACGACCGAGTGGGCCCTGGACTCCGTCGACCAGCAGCAGACGCTGTGGCTGCCGGGCGAGGACCAGTTGCGGGAGCTGCTCGGCGAGGACTTCCAGCGCCTCGGGCGCACCGCGGACGGCTACCGGGTGGTCACGACGGGCGGCGACTTCCAGGCGCGGGACGCGGCCGACGCCTACGCCGAGGCCCTGCTGCACGCACTGACCACGGGGCGGGCGGTGCCCGCCGCAGGGTGACGTGACATCGTTCCCGCCGAGACTCGGGGAGGGCGCATGGCGGACGCACCGACGGTCGCGTTGACGGGGGCCACTGGCAACGTCGGCGGGCTGGTCGCCGCGCGCCTCGCCGAGCGGGGGCTGGCGCAGCGGCTGGTCGTCAGGGACCCGTCCCGTGCGCCGTCGCTGGCCGGCGCGGAGGTGGCGCAGGCGTCGTACGACGATCCCGCCGCGATGCGGGCGGCCCTCTCCGGCGTCGAGACGCTGTGCTTGGTGTCCGCGCCGGAGGCGCCGGACCGGGTCGACCGGCACCGCCGTGCGGTCGACGCCGCGGTCGACGCGGGCGTCGAACGGATCGTCTACCTCTCGTTCGTGCGTGCGACTTCAGAGTCGACGTTCACCTTCGCGCGGGACCACGCCGCGACCGAGACGTACGTGCGCGGGTCCGGCGTACGGTTCACGTTCCTGCGCCCCAACCTCTACCTCGACCTGCTGCCCCACCTCGTCGGCGAGGACGGCGTCATCCGCGGCCCGGCGGGTGAGGGCCGGTTCACGCCCGTCGCGCGGACTGATCTGGCCGACGTCGTCGCAGCCGTGCTCGCCACCGAGGGACACGACGGCCGAACCTACGACGTCACGGGCAGCGCCTCGCTGATGATGAAGCACGTCGCGGCCGAGCTCGCACGCGCGACCGGCCGGCCGATCAGCTACCACGACGAGACGCCGGACGAGGCACGCGCCTCACGTGCGCGCTACGGCACACCCGAGTGGGAGGTCGAGGGCTGGGTCAGCTCCTACCTGGCCATCGCCCGCGGCGAGCTCGACGCGTTCAGCCGCACGGTCAGCCGCGCCACCGGCCGGACACCACTGACCTTCGCGGAGTTCCTCGACCGCCACCCCGAGAGCTACCTGCACCTGCTCTAGTTGTACTGCCCACGGACGCTGTCGACACGAGGCGTCGAGGGAGTCCCGTGGGTCGCGTCGACCAAGTGCAGCGGGTCCTGGTTGGCACACGGCGGTAGCCAGGCCCCAGCTGGCGGCGCAGAAGACCTGAGGCTTCGTCAAGGAGTACGGCGGCAGACGCATCCGCTGCGTCCTCTCCCGTGATCGGGGCTGTAGGTAAAGAATTCTCCTCGGTCACGAGCCAGGACGCAGCGACGGAACCGCAGAGGGGTTCGTCCTGTCGTGGTACACCGGTGTGGAGTACGCCGAGCAGAACGGCCACCGAAAGAACGTGCGCGTGAAGGACGACGGATGCGTGGGTGCGGTGAGCGACGCTGGTACGTCGTAGACTAAGAGTGGCCGACCAGGCTGAGGCTGACTTAGTGTGCGGAGAAGTACTTGAGTTGGTGCGTAAAGACCCGACCGGCACGAGAGTCGATGCATACTCGACTACTCTGAAGAACTACCGGAAGGTGTGATAGAGGCAGAACGGACGCTACGGGAACGAGGCACACGCGAGGACGTCCGGGACGCCGGTATGGGTACCGTCCTTGACCCTGGATCGGAAGCCGAATGGTAGCTCCTCAGGACTTACGCCCCCTGGTCAATAGACGTCTCGATCTGGACTGACCGCCCAGCGCGTGAGACCGAACTGGCTTCGTTCCACGACTGTGGCCGCGACGTCTCCGCGTGTTGACCGATCGAGAGGCACGCGATCTGCCTGAGCGAGTCTGCAGGATTGCTCGCGTAGAACTGAATCGTGCACGTGCTCATCACAGGCTGCACCTGGGGCAGACCGAACCGCAGCGGGTGCCGGCGCGGAAGGTCACCGGCCCGCCGCGGCGCGATGCGGTCTCCTACTACGTCGCGGCGACGTTCCTCGTCCCGACCGACGCGGGCCGGGTGCTCGTCCTCGACGACGAGGGCCGGTGGGTGGTGTCCTCGATCTAGCCGGTCCCCTTCCCGCGGCTGGCTGGGCCATCTGCGGTCCCTGCGCGAGCCTGGTGTGGACGTGCGGTTCTCGGTCGGGTTCACCATGACCACGTCGGTGCAGGAGACGAACCTAGCCCTGCCCGAGCTCGCTCGGACCGCCGCGGTGGAGGCCGACGGCGAGATGTGCGACGGGGCGGACGTCGCCGAGCTCACCGGCCTGGTCCCGGGTCTGGCCGCGGCCGGCTAGCGTCTCCCCCGCATCGCCCGTGCCAGGAATGGAAGCGCGACCAGAGCGAGGGCGACGAGAACCAGCGCCTCGACCCACGTCGGCAGCAGCCCGTCCCGTCCCGACGCGATTTCTCCCGCCATGGCGAGCGCTGTGAGCGCCGGTGCGGCAGCGAGCCACAGCGGCACCTGCGACGGAGCTCTGTCGCTCGTCTGTGGACCATGGATCGCAAGGGTGTCAACTGTCGAAGCCGACCGACCACCAGCTGCACAACCTCGGCGCACGGACACGTAACGGTGAGAGTGTGGTGGGGTGAGTGACCAGCCTCGTGGCGTGTTTGTCTTCGACCGGGACATGCACGTGTCGTTCTTCCAGTCCCTGGATGAGGCAGCGGAGGGGCTCGAAGCCATCGACGTTGACGACGGCGAGTACGAAATCTTCGCTTTCGACGGCCGCACAGTGACCCCGACCAGCCACGACGGCGTCGTGAAGCTCCGCCTTACCGAGAGGCACGACGACTCGGGCCTGCGGAGTCGGCTGCAGCAATGTCAGCAGCTAGGCCGCTTCGCCGGTGCGGTCGATGACCCTGAAGCGATTGCCAACGAGCTCCTGGCCATGGAGTGGGCTGCGCGCTGGCCTAGGTGGCCCATGTGGCTGGATCGGCGCCTCCACGGTGAGCGCCCACCCGGAATTCTGAGGGTGGAATGACCACAGTCGCAGGGCCGCATGGAACGTGGAGCTCGTCGAGTGGGCCTACGCCCGGCTCCACACCGGCGAGGCCGCCCGCACGCGCGTCTTGCAGCGATAGCTGCACCTCTACGACCATCACCGCACCCACACCGCACTCGGCGGCCGCCCACCTGCCAGCCGCGTCGCCAACCTGTCAGTGCAAACATCTAGACGTCGGACGGCCGGGTGCCGAGCGCCGTGAGGTCGACCAAGTCACGGATCTGCGCCTCCAGCCAGTTCCGTACGTCGTTGCGCCGCACGACGTCCGCGGCTGCCTCCCGGCGGCGGCGACGCTCGTCGGCGTCCATCGTCAGCGCCTCGTGCAACGCGTCGGCCATCTGCTGGACGTCGAACGGATGGACCGTGACGGCGTGCTCGCCCAGCTCCTCGTGCGCGCCCGCGCTCTCCGACAGCAGCAGGACGCCGTCCCGGCGGCTGACGGTGACGGCCTCCTTGGCCACGAGGTTCATGCCGTCGGCGACGGAGTTGACCATGAGCGCGTCGCACACGGAGTACGCCGCGACCGCCAGCGGCAGGTCCTCCTGCAGCCGCAGGTCGATGGGTGTGTAGCTCGTCCGCGCGTACTGCGAGTTGACCCGCGCGACGACGCTGCCGATGAAGCCGATGTAGTCGCTGTACTCCGGCACGTCCTGGCGGCTCGGTTGCAGGATCGCGAGGAAGGTCGCCTTGCCGACGTGCTCGGGATGCTGCTGGAGCAGCGTCTCGAAGGCGAGGAAGCCACGGACGATGTTCTTCGACGGGTCGGTCCGGTCGATGCGTACGACGAGCTGCCCGTCGTGTGCGGTGAACTGCTCCTCCAGCTCGGCGGCGAGCACTCCCACCCGGTCACTGGCGGCCAGGTCCGTGAGCGCATCCACGTCGATGGAGATGGGGTACGAGCGGGCGGCGACGGTCCGGTCCCCCACCTTGACCGTCATCCGCTCGAGGTCCACGGGCAACTCGAGGATCTCCTGCGCGCACAGCAGGAAGTTCCGAGCGAACCGCTTGGTGTGGAAGGCGACGACGTCGTTGCCGAGCAGTCCTCGCAGGAGGGGGTCACGCATCTCGGGCGGCAGGACGCGCCAGGCGTCCGGACCGGGCCACGGGATGTGCACGAAGTGGGTCAGCACGGCGTCCGGACACTGCTGTCGAACCCGTTCCGCCACGAGGTAGAAGTGGTAGTCGTGCAGCATGACCAGGGCCTTGCCGCCCCGGTCGCGGACCTCTTGCACGACCGCATCCGCGAAGGCCTCGTTGACCTTCACGTAGCCGTCCTCGTACGCGTCGCGCTCCCGCTGCGTGATGCACGGCGCGGTCGCCAGGCCGTAGAGTCCGTGCTGCACGAACCAGAGCAGCGGGTTCGAGATGACGGTGTAGAAGTCGTCGTGCGCCCCGTGGTCGACGTCGACCATGCGGACGTCGAGCGTCGGACCGTCCGGCGTCTCGCCTTCCTCGACGACCCGAGGCTGCGCCTCCATGAGGACCGGTACGGCGCCGCCCCGCTCGTGGGCGACCGCGGCGTCCTCGTCGGTGACCGTGGAGCAGACCCACACGGCGTCGTCCAGCTCACCGGCGAGCCCCACGAGCGCGGTCACCAGGCCGCCGCTTCCCCGGCGTACGGTCCGGCCCGACCGCTCCTTGCGGAACGACACCGGACCGCGGTGGGACAGGACGACGACGGGCATGTCGGGGCGGGTCACCATGCGGGACGCCCTTCCCTGCCGCGCCGGCTTTAGGCCTCGCCGAGTGCGGCCGGGCTACCTTCAGCGACGGAGCTCGATGGCGGTCCGGATGGTGACGGACGTCCCGTTGCGGTCCACGCCGCGCACGCTCAGGGTCCCCCGGCGTGCGGTCTGACGCGGCAGGACCTTGACGCGGTTCCAGCCGGAGGACGCGACGGTCACGGACGCGAGCCGCACCGTCGCGGTCTTGCGAACGCCGCCGGAGTAGTACGCGTAGGTCTGCGTGACCCGCAGCGTCGTCCCGGGGCGGAAGCGGGCCGTGGTGATGCTGATGTTCGTCCCGGGCGCGACGGTGGTGGCCGAGTAGCCGGCGGTGGGCCGCGGGACCGGCCGGGTGGAGACGGCGGCGGTCTGCGCCGAGGCACCGCCCCGTCCGATGGCACGGAGCGCGTAGGTGTACCTGACCCCGTTGGCCAGGCCCGTGTCCAGGTACGACGTCGTGCCGGCACCCACGGTGGCCACGCGCACTCCGTTGCGGTACACCTCGTGCCCGCTCACCGGGGCCTCGAGCGTCGAGGGTGCAGCCGCCCATCGCAGGCGCACCGCGCGGTCGCCGTACGTTGCGGAGAGGCCGCTCGGCGCCAGCGGCGCGGTGACCGGGCGAGCGGTCAGCAACCGCGACTGCGCCGACTCACCGGCGGTTCCGTACGCCGTAACCGCGTAGGTGTAGTCGATTCCGTTGACCAGGCCGGAGTCGACGTACCGGGCGTCCGTGGTGGCCGCGAGGAGGCGCCCGCCCCGGTAGACGCGGTACCCGCTCGCCGGTGCGCCGTCCGTGCTGGCAACGGGTGCCCAGGACAACTTGACCGTCGTGTTGCGCGCGCTCGCTCGCACCCCCGAGGGCGTTGCGGGAGGGACGAGATGGTCGGCCGAGACGCCGACGGAAGGTACCGACTCGCCACCTGGGCCTCGCGCCGTGACCGTGTAGGCGTGCCGGGCGCCGTCCCCGACGTTCCGGTCGTCATAGCGGACCCCCGTCGCGGTTCCGAGGAGCTGGCCGTCCCGGTAGACCCGGTAGCCCGCCACCGGCCTCTGTCGCGAGCCCGAGACTGCAGGCCATGTCACCGTCACCGACGTCGGTGTGACGGACGCCTGCGGCTGTGCCGGAGCCGGCGGCGGGAAATGGTCACGGCCGGTCAGCAGGTGGAGCGGGTCGACCAGCCCGTGCCCGGTGTTGTTGTCCTTGCCGGGCGCCTCCAGGTCGTCGGCCGTGTCATACATCGCCCGCTGCACGGCCGCTTCCGTGGCCGCCGGCCGCGCAGCCCGGTAGAGCGCGGCGACGCCGGCGACGTGCGGAGCAGCCATCGACGTGCCCGACTTGTAGACATAGCCCGTCGGCGTCTTGCCCAGGCTGTAGACGGAGAGTCCGGGTGCCGCGATGTCTGAGGTCGGGTTGCTGTTGGAGAAGTACGTCGAGTTGTCAGCGGTGTCCGTCGCGGTGACGGAGACGGCTCCCGGGCTGGCGGCCGGCCACGTGGTTGCGTTCCCGCTCGTGCGGTTGTTGCCGGCGGCGGCGACGACCACGACGTCGCGGGAGACCGCGTAGGCGACGGCGTCGTCGTAGGCCTGGGAGAACGGGCCCGACAACGACATGTTGATGACCGTGGCGCCGTGGTCGACGGCCCAGACGATGCCCTCGGCAACACCGAAAGCGGTTCCGCTTCCGTAGCTGTTGAGGACCCGCACGGGCAGGATCCTCACGCCGGGGGCGATGCCCTCGACACCCCGGCCGTTGCCCTTCACCGCGCCGACGGTCCCGGCGACGTGCGTGCCGTGGCCGTGCGGGTCGACGCAGCCGTCCGTGCTGAGCCCCTCGCCCGTGAGGTCCGCGCCGAGGTCGCAGAGCACCTGACCGGGTGCGAAGTCCTCGTGGGTCGGGAGGACTCCCGTGTCGAGCACGGCCACCACCTGCGACGAGGTGTCCACGGCCGGGAGGTGGTCCACGGCCAAGGCGCCGTTGCCCCACTGCCGCGGCCGGTAGGGGTCCGGGGATGCCTGCGCGACCGACGCCGGTGCGTCACGGACGACCGTGCGTACGCCCCGGAGGTACTCGGCCCGGTGCTGGGCCTCACGCAGCGTCGCAGCCGGGATGGGCAGGAAGCGCGGCCGGCCGCTGCGATCGACGACCTCGGCAGCGAAGCGGGCGATGGCGCGGTCCGTGGGCGCCGACGGCGCGGTCCCGACCGATGGACGCTCCGCCGTACGGACGGTCCCGGGAGGCGGGGCACCGAGGGCGGCGCCGGCGTCAGCCAGGACCACGGCGGCGGACACGGCGACGGCGGCGAAGACTCTGCGTCGGGTCGGCAGGAAGCTGCCTCTCATGGGTCCCCCCTGGCTCGTCGGCAGGGCCGACCTGCTGCTGGTCATGGAGGAATCGTCGGACGACATCCCGCCTGGATGTCTGCGCCGAAAGGGGGAGCCCCTTGCCGTCACACCCTGCAAGGCAGGCATGGACCACACGGCCGGCGGCTACTGCGGCGGCACGGACGGCTCCGACTCAGGAGACATGCCAGCCACGACAACCGCCGGATAGCGCCGCGCGGCGCCCTGCTGCACCTGCTCGTCGTCGGACAGTCCGTCGGACCCCCGGGCCCAGCTGACCACTGCGGCCGTACACGCCCACCCGACACCGCAAGCAGGTCGTGCGTCGAGGATGCACCGGGCCTGCCCACGGCGTCAGCAGCGGGTCCGGTCGCCCCGCCCGGGCTGTGACCTGCCACGCACGGGCCTCCGCGACCCGCTACGCGCGGTCGAAGTTTTCAGCCCCCACGAGCGCAGTCACCAGGCCGCCGCTGCCTCGGCGTACGGTCCGGCGACCGCTCCTTGCGGAACGACACCGGACCGCGGTGGGACAGGACCGACGAAGGGCATGTCGGGGAATAGGGCCACGTCAGTCCATGTCGGCGAAGATCACCAATCCGTAGGTGATCAGGCCGAGACCGAGGACGGCGACCGTGACGGTCACCGGAAGGAGGCGACGGTACCTGTTCCCAAGCCGGGGTGAGGTCTCCTTCGACCTCACTCCCAGAGGCAGTAGCCGCTGACGGCGCAGCACAGGAGTGTGCCGATGCTCAGCGACAGGATGGCGGTCTGCTGCCGCGTCATGCGGTGACGCCAGAGCACACTTCGGCCGGGACCGCGACGCACTGACATGTCCGGGGCAGCTGCAAGCCGGAACTCGTCACCGCGAGAGCGCCACCAGGTTGGCCACCAGCACCATCGACAGCCCCACCAGCACCATCGACAGCCCCACCAGCACCATGCCCAGAGCGACTCCGCGGGAGCCGCCGAGGCCAGGGTCGGTCGCCCGTACGGCTCGCAGACGGCGAGTGTCGACGACGAGCCACGCTGCCCCGGCCAGGCACATCAGGATCCCTATCCCGCCGAGAACGAGCAGCACGACGTCGGCCACATCCGTCACTCTGACACAGCAACGTGACTCGCGGGCCGTCGCCAATTCAGCGGGGATACCACGGGCTGGCGTAAGCGACGCCGTACGCGTTGCCGCAGTGACCTTCCGGGCCGGGCCACCGGTTGCGTCGGGACGCGTCCGCGACGCGGACAAACGCCCACCGCGTGCCCGCCGGCAGCTCGATCTCGGTGCGCGTCACCGAGTCGGGGTCGACGGCCAACTGCAGGAGCGGCTGCGGCAGGCCGTCCTCCCCCGGCACGAGCACCTGCAGCTCCAACGCGCCGGACCACCGCTCCCCCGCGTCGAGGTCCACGGCCAGCTCCTGGCGTCCTGTCTCGACGTTCCCGCCCATCCGCACACCACCCAGCGTGGCGTCCAGGCGCAGCCCCACCTCGCGGGTCGCGAACGTACGCCGGGACAGCAGCGCCTCGCGCACGCCGTCCCGGGAGTGCTCGCCGGCCCAGATCCCGGTCCGGCCGCGACCTACGACGCCGTAGTCGGGCCCGTGCTCGTCGCTGACCCCGATCAGACCCGGTCGCCAACCGGCGTCGAGGCACGCCGCGATCGGCGGGCGCCCGCCGTCCTCGCAGCCGCCGAACAGGTAGTCGTCGGTGCGGTTGAACGCCTCCAGCGCGACCATGCGCCCACCAAGCGCGGGCAGGAACGTGAAGTCCCCGAAGCGGCCCGGCTCCCGGCCCGGATGGTTGTATCCGAACAGCGCGTCGGGCTCGTGCTCGGACAGCCACTCGTGCAGGCCCTCGACCACGCCCGGCCGCTGGACGTCGTGGTAGCCGTCGCTGAACCACACGTTCGCGTGCCCGAGCCACGGCTCGGTCCACTCGAACCCGCGGATCGCGGTGAACTCCCCCGGCACGTCCGCCGCGTCGGCCAGCTCCGCCGTACGCCGCCATCCCGCCTCGTCGAAGCTGCGCGGGGCGGCCCGGGCGCGACGCATCCCCTCCTCGTCCGGGTACACCGCCGGGTCCAGGTCGGGAATGGCGTGGTGCGGGATGGACGCGTGGTCGGTCAGGGCCGCCACGTCCAGGCCGGCCTCACGCATCATCACGAACGCCTGCTCCGGGTCGCCGGACCCGTCGGAGAACAGCGAGTGGTTGTGCAGGTCCCCGTGCAGAAGCACCGTGCCGGTGGTGATGCGTGACTGCCGTGAGGTCACGGGGCGACGCACCCCGTCGCGCTCCTGGTCATCTGCGGCAGTCCTCCCTGCTCCACCCGCCCGGCGTACGGCGGTCGGCCGCCGACGCAACCGCACGGATCCGCGCCTGGCCGCGGTCTCTCGCCTACGCAACGTTGCCATGCCCGCCCCGCGGGGCCGCAAGCGCCCCCGCCGCGGCGCGTCCGGGGTTGCCCGCCGCGGGCACGGGTAGGCGAGACCAGGTCGGAGATCGCGAGCGGCGGAGGTCGGTACGGCGATGAGGCGCTACCTCGACGACATGCGCGACCTTGCCCTGCCCCTGAGCACACCCGACGACCTGGACCCGTTGATGGAGCGGGTCGGCGACGCCCGGATCGTGCTCCTGGGCGAGGCCACGCACGGGACCCACGAGTTCTACACCTGGCGGGCGGCGATCACCCGTCGGCTCGTCGAGGAGAAGGGCTTCTCGTTCGTCGCGGTCGAGGGCGACTGGCCCGACTGTGAACAGGTCCACCGGGCCGTCACCCACGCTCCCGAGGCGCCGGCAGACCCGCGCGAGGCGCTCTCGACGTACCGGCGGTGGCCGACGTGGATGTGGGCCAACGAGGAGGTCGCGGAACTCGTCACCTGGCTGCACGCCTGGAACCGGGACCGTCCTCCGGACACTCGTGTCGGGTTCCACGGGCTCGACGTCTACAGCCTGTGGGACTCGCTCCGCTCGATCCTCGACTACCTCGAGCGCAACGACCCCGGCGCGGCGGGCGCGGCGCACCGCGCCTTCCGCTGCTTCGAGCCATACGGCGAGGATCCCCAGGAGTACGCCTACGCGACGCGGTTCGTGCCGACGACCTGCGAGGACCACGTCGTCGAGATGCTCTCGAGGCTGCGCGCGGCCGTCCCGGGCGACGGTCACGACGCCTTCGTCGCGCGCCAGAACGCCGAGGTCGCCGCAGGAGCCGAGCGCTACTACCGCGCCATGGTCGGCGGCGGGCCGGAGTCGTGGAACGTCCGGGACACGCACATGGCCGACACCCTCGACCGGCTCCTCGACTACCACGGTCCCGGCTCCAAGGGCGTCGTGTGGGAGCACAACACGCACGTGGGCGACGCCCGCGCCACGGACATGTCCGCCCGTGGCCTGGTCAACCTCGGCCAGCTCGCGCGGGAGCGGCACGGCATCGACGACGTGGTCATCGTCGGCTTCGGCACCCACCGCGGCAGCGTGGTCGCCGGTGACCGGTGGGGAGGACCCCACGAGGTCATGCCGGTGCCGCCGGCGCGGCGCGGGTCGCTGGAGGCCCGGCTCGCCGAGGCGGGGGTCGGCGACGCGCTCTACGTGCATCCCCGCACGGCGCAGCCGGAGTGGCTGGCGGACGTGCTGGACCACCGGGCCATCGGCGTCGTCTACTCCCCCGGGCTCGAGCGCATGCGCAACTACGTCCCGACGGTCCTGGGCGCGCGCTACGACGCCTTCTGCTTCATCGAGGAGACCACTGCCTTGCGGCCCCTACCGGTCCAGGCGGCACCGGGCGAGGCCGAGACGTTCCCCAGCGGGGTGTAGCCGGCGTGACGGCTCGCGAGCTCGTCGTCCTCGGGACGGCCTCGCAGGTCCCGACGCGCACCCGCAACCACAACGGGTACGTCCTGCGCTGGGACGACCAGACACTGCTGTTCGACCCCGGTGAGGGCACCCAGCGGCAGATGACCTACACCGGTGTCTCGGCGTCCTCACTCACGCGGATCTGCGTCACCCACGCGCACGGTGACCACTGCCTCGGGCTGCCGGGCGTACTCCAGCGGTTGAGCCTCGACCGTTCACCGCGCAGCGTCGACCTGCACTACCCGGCCTCGGCGCAGCCGCACATCGACGCGCTGCGCCAAGCATCGGCGTACGTCGACACCGCCGCAGTGCACAACCGTCCGGTGCAGCGTGCCGGCGTCGTCGCGGAGGCACCGACCTGGACGCTGGCGACCCAACCGCTCGCCCACCGCATCGACGCGGTCGGCTACCGGCTCGCGGAACGGGACACGGTCCGCATGCTGCCCGAGCGACTGGAGTCGTACGGCGTGCACGGACCCGACGTCGGCCGCCTCGTGCGGGAGGGCGAGACCACTGTCGACGGCCGCACGGTCCGGCTGGACCAGGTGAGCGTCCCCCGCCACGGGCAGGTCTTCGCCTTCGTCATGGACACGGCCTGGTGCGAGGGCGCGGTGGAACTGGCCCGCGGCGCGGACCTGCTCGTCGTCGAGTCGACGTTCCTCGACTGCGACCGCGCCCTCGCCGAGGACTACGGCCACCTCACCGCCCGCCAGGCCGGGCGGCTGGCGCGCGAGGCGGGCGCGCGCCGGCTCGTGCTCACCCACTTCTCCCAGCGGTACGGCGAGGACGTGGCGGTGTTCGCGGAGGAGGCGGCGACCGAGTTCGCCGACGTCGTCGCGGCCCGGGACCTGGACCGCGTCCCGGTGCCGGCGCGCCGCTGACACGCGCCGCACCGGCGGGCTCGCGCGTGCCAGGGCGCGCAGCGCGTATCGTCCGTCGGGTGATCGAGGTCAGGCGGGACACGACCGCAACCCCCACCGCGGTGTGGGAGGTGTTGCGCGACGGCTGGCTCTACCCGAGCTGGGTGGTCGGCGCTGCCCGTATCCGGGGCGTGGAGCCACGATGGCCCGCCGTCGGTGCCCGCATTCACCACTCGGTGGGTCTGTGGCCGTTGCTTCTCGACGACAACACCGAGGTGCTCGCCGCCGAGCCGCCGCACGCCGTGACGCTGCAAGCCCGCGGGTGGCCGCTCGGCGAGGCCCGGATCGAGATCCGCACGCTGCCACGGCCGAACGGCGGCAGCACCATCGTCATGCGCGAGGACGCCGACCGCGGCCCCGGCAAGCTCGTCCCCAAGCCGGTACGCCGGGTGCTCATCGTCCCTCGCAACGTCGAGACACTGCGCCGGCTGGCCTACCTGGCCGAGGGCCGGTCCCGGTAGATCGTCTCCAGCAGCCGGGACGTCACCTGGCGCCGCGCGGCGCCGAGCGGCCCGTGCTGCCCGAGTGCCGCCCGCGCCGCCAGCCAGCCCGGAGCTCCGTGCACGCCACCACCCGGGTGCGCCGACGCGCTGCCGAGGAACACCCCAGGCACGGGCGTCTCCGGTCGCCCGAGTCCCGGCACGGGCCGGAAGACCAGCATCTGGTGCAGCTGCGCCGTGCCCCCGTTCACCGCGCCGTTGACGAGGTTGGCGTTGCCCCCGGTGAGGTGCCCGGGAAGCTGGACCTCCCGGCCGACGACCAGGTCGGTGAAGCCCGGGGCGTAGCGCTCGACCACCTCGTCAACCCGGTTCGCGAGCTCGGTGCCGGACTCGTCGTCGTACACGTCCCGCGGAAGGTGGGTGTAGGCCCACGCGCTCTCCGTGCCCTCCGGTGAGCGGGTGGGGTCGGTCGTCGTCATCTGCCCGAACAGCAGGAACGGGTGGCGCGGGACCACCTTCGTGGTCAGGTCCGCCGACCACTGGACCAGCCCCCGCTCGTCCGCGCCCACGTGGACGGTCCCGGCCGCGCGCGCCGAGCGCGCCCTCCACGGGATCCGGCCGCTCAAAGCCCAGTTGACCTTGACCGTCGGCGTGTCGTACTCGAAGAAGTCGAGGTCTTCCAGCAGCCGGCGCGGGACGGACTCGCGCGGCAGCAGCCGGCGGTAGAGAACCGGGGCGCCCACGTCGGCCACCACCGCGCGCCGGACCCGGATCCGCCGCCCGCCCGCGGTCACCACACCTGCGGCGCGCCCGCCACGGACCACGATGCGCTCGACGCGGTCGCCCAGGACGATGGCGGCCCCGGCGGCCTCGGCGCGCCGTCCGAGGGCCTCCGCGAGCCGCCCGGCGCCGCCCTCCGGCGACGGGAAGCCCACGTCCTGGCCGAGCATCGCGAGCAGCCAGCCGAACGCACCTGACACGGCTGCGTCGAAGGGGACGTCGGCGTGCATGGCGTTGCCGGCGAGCAGCAGCCGGGCCGGCTCGCCGTCGAAGAGCTCCTCGCCCATCCGGTGCGCCGGCAGCGCGAGGAACCGCGCCAGCCGGAGCGCGTCGCCGGTGCCGGTGCGGGCCAGGAGCCGCATCATGGGCCGGACCGGCGGGAACGGCGTGAACAACGCGTTGAGCAGCGGCCCGCGGATCCGGGTCCACTGCTCCCACAGCCGCATCCAGGCGTCGCCGTCGCGCGGCGCGAAGCGGGCGAGTGCCGCCGCCGTGTCCTCGGGCCGGTGATGGAGTACAGCGCAGTCGTCGGCCTCGGGCGAGTGCGGGTGGGCGACCACGGCCGGCGCGTTGACCCAGCGCAGGCCGTGCCGCTCGAGCTCCAGCGACCGGATGACCGACGACGCCGCCGCCAGCGGGTAGAACGCGCTGTACATGTCGGTCGTGTAGCCGGGGAACCGCTCCTCGGAGCGGACCGCACCGCCGACGCGGTCCGACGCCTCCACGAGACACACGTCCCAGCCGGCGTCGGCCAGCGCCGCCGCCGCGACGAGACCGTTCGGTCCGCCCCCGACGACCACCGCGTCGACGGTCGTCACGGGGTTCCCCGCCGGGCCCCGCGGCCCCGGTGAGTCCGCCGTCACCTCGGTGCTGGGCGCGGTCGGCGAGGCCGACTCGGGCGCGGGCAGCGGGTCCGTCGTACCGTCCATGGCGGCCACTATTCCCCACGGGCTGCGGCCAACCGCCGCCCCGGCGTCGCATTCCGGCAGAGTCGCCTCCGTGACACCGCTTCCCGTGGACCGTCCCGTGGCTCTGGCCCTGGCCGCGCTCCTCCTCCTGCTGCTGGCCGTCGTCACCAGCCGGGTCGGCGGCCTCGGCCACGGGCGAGCCGCGGTGGTCGCCGCCGTGCGCGCCGTCGTCCAGCTGGCGGCGGTGTCCGCCGTTGTCGCCGCCGTGCTGGCCTCCGTGCCGCTCGCCCTGGTGTTCCTCGGCGTCATGGCCGCCGTCGCCTCCGGTACCAGCGCCCGACGGCTCACCCGGGACCGAAGCGGGGCGTGGGCCGGTCTCGCGGTGCTCGGTGGGGCCCTGCCCGTCGTCGGCCTGCTCGTGGCCACGGGCGCGGTGCCGCTGTCCGGCCGGGCGCTCCTGCCGGTCGGCGGCATCGTCATCGGGGGCGCCATGACGGCGACGACCCTCGCAGGGCGTCGGGCGCTGGACGCGGTGCGGGAGCGGCGCGGCGAGGTCGAGGCCGGTCTGGCGATCGGGCTGCCTGCCCGCGATGCCCACCTGGAGGTCTCGCGCCCAGCGGCGGCGGAGGCGGTCGTCCCCGGCCTGGACCAGACGCGCACGGTGGGGCTCGTCACGCTCCCCGGCGCGTTCGTCGGCATGCTGCTCGGTGGGGCGACGCCGACCGAGGCGGGCGTCGTGCAGGCGATCGTGCTGGTCTCGCTCCTGGCCGCTCAGATGCTCAGCGCCCTGCTGGCGGTGGAGCTGGTCGCCCGGGGGCTGGTCCGCCGTCGGTGACGCCGCGAGCCGCCGGTGCGGCGTTTACGCCGGACGCCGGCGGACACGACTGGGCGGCCAGGACTACGGGCCGGAGGGCGTCATGGTGGACCGGGTGGCCGACATCTGGGGGCCGCGCACTCCGCACCGCAAGGGCACGGTGTGGCCCGCCCGGGTGGACCAGCATCTCGCCCCGGGCGTCGCCGAGGACGACGTCGAGCGGTGGGTGCAGAGCGCGTGCGTGCTGTGCAGCAACGGGTGTGGCTGCGAGATCGCCGTCAAGGACGGCGCGATGGTCGGCGTCCGCGGCCGCGCCACGGACGTCGTCAACCACGGCCGGCTGGGCCCCAAGGGTCTCTACGGCAGCACGGCCTGGTCGACGGCGCCGGACCGGCTCACGCGGCCACTCGTACGCGACGGCGGTCGACTGGTCGAGACGGACTGGCCCACCGCCATGGGCCGCGTCGTCGACGTCTCCAAGCGCCTGCTCGCCGAGAAGGGACCTCTGTCCCACGGCTTCTACACGACGGGTCAGCTCTTCCTCGAGGAGTACTACACCCTCGGCGTCATCGGGAAGGCGGGGCTTGGCACGCCCCACATGGACGGGAACACGCGGCTGTGCACAGCGACGAGCGCCGCCGCGTTCAAGGAGTCCTTCGGCGCTGACGGCCAACCGGGCTCCTACACCGACATCGAGCACGCCGATGCGGTCTTCCTCTTCGGGCACAACATGGCGGAGACCCAGACCGTGCTGTGGATGCGCATCCTGGACCGAACCCACGCAGACGACCCGCCGACCCTGGTGTGCGTGGACCCCCGGCGGACCAAGGTCGCCGAGGAGGCCCTGCGGACGGGCGGCGTCCACCTCGCTCCGAAGGTCGGGACGAACCTTGCGCTGATGAACGGGCTGACACGGGAGCTGTTCGTCAACCGCTGGGTGGACCAGGAGTGGGTCGCCGCGCACACGGTCGGCGCCGACGGGCTGCGCGAGACCGTCGAGCCGTATACCCCGGAGACGGTCGGCGAGATCTGCGGCATCGCACCCGATGACCTGCGCCGCGCCGCACGGATCTTCGGCGAGAGCGACGCCGTCCTCTCGACGGTGCTGCAGGGGTTCTACCAGTCCCATCAGGCGACTGCCGCGTCGGTGGCTGTGAACAACCTGCATCTCCTGCGCGGCCTGATCGGCCGCCCGGGATGCGGGATTCTGCAGATGAACGGCCAACCCACGGCGCAGAACACGCGCGAGTGCGGCGCCGACGGCGACCTGCCCGCCTTCCGGAACTGGGAGAACGCCGAGCACGTCGCGGAGCTCGCCCGGCTGTGGAACGTCGACCCGCTGAAGATCCCGCACTGGGCTCCCCCGACGCACGCGATGCAGATGTTCCGGTACGCCGAGCAGGGCTCGATCGGCTTCCTCTGGATATCCGCCACCAACCCCGCGGTCTCCATGCCGGAGTCCGCGCGGGTCCGGAGGATCCTCTCCGGCGACCAGTGCTTCGTCGTCGTGCAGGACATGTTCCTCACCGAGACCGCCGAGCTCGCCGACGTCGTTCTCCCGGCGGCGGCGTGGGGCGAGAAGCAGGGGACGTACACCAACGTCAACCGGACGGTGCACCTGTCCGAGAAGGCGGTCGAGCCGCCCGGGGAGGCGCAGTCCGACCTCGACATCTTCCTGATGTACGCCGACGCCATGGGCTTCGAGGACAAGGACGGCAGCCGCCTCATCCCGTGGCGCACCCCGGAGGAAGCGTTCGACGCCTGGCGCGAGTGCACCCGCGGGCGGCCCTGCGACTACACCGGCCTGTCCTACGCCACGCTCCGGGGCCCGACCGGCATCCCGTGGCCGTGCAACGAGGACGCCCCGGACGGCACGGACCGGCTCTACACCGACCCCGTCTTCCCCACCAGCAGCGACTACTGCGAGACCTACGGGCACGACCTGCTCACCGGCGGAGCCGTGACGCCGCAGGAGCACAAGGCGATGCGACCGGACGGGCGGGCCGTTCTAAAGGGCTGTGAGTACACGCCCGCCCACGAGGCGCCCGGCGAGGAGTTCCCCCTGCTCTACACGACCGGTCGGACCGTCTACCACTTCCACACGCGGACCAAGACCGGCCGTGCGCGGTCGCTGCACGACGCCGCGCCGGACGCCTGGGTCGAGCTCTCGGCCGGCGACGCGCACCGGCTCGGCGTCGCCGAGGGTGACGTCGTCCGGGTCGAGTCGCCGAGAGGCACGATCGAGGTGCGGGCGAGGGTCGGGCAGGTCATGGAGGGTGCGGTGTTCGCGCCGTTCCACTACGGCTCGTGGGACCTGGACGGCCTGGCACCGGACGAGCAGAACCGGCAGGCCAACGAGCTGACCATGTCGGTGTGGGACCCGGTGTCCAAGCAGCCCTACGTCAAGACGGCGGCGTGCCGGGTGGTGCGGGTGAGGTCCGGCGACGGCCCCGCGCCGGCGCCCACGACCACCGCGTCGGCGCCCGCCACCGGCGCAGTGCCGGCGACGCAGGGCGGCGAACCGACCTCGTCCTACGTCGCCGCAGAGACACCGACGTACCCGAACGACCCGTCGGCCGGTACCGCCCCGCCGGCGCCGACCCGAACCGTCGCGGGGAGGTCCTGATGCGGCACCTGGCGACGTACGTCGGTCTCCTCCACCGGTGCGAGCAGACGCTGGCGGACGCGTTCCGCACCGTCGGCGCCGGGCACGCGGCGGAGGCGGACGTCTTCCACACCTGCGAGACGCTCGCGAAGATGAGCGACGAGCACGTGCGCCTGCTCGGCCCGATCGCCCAGCGCTACGGCGAGGAGCGCTCGGGAGACGACGTCGAGGAGCCGGAGCGCCTGCACGCCGACGGGCTCGCCGAGACCCGGCAGGGCGCTGTCGGGCTGCTGCGCGACCTCCAGGACCTGCACGTTCTCGCCACGCTCTGCCAGACCACCTGGACGGTGGTGTACCAGGCGGCTCAAGGGCTGCGGGACGCCGAACTGCTCGAGGTCGCGGGAAAGGCCAACTCGAGCACGTCCCGTCAGCTCTCCTGGCTCAACACGCGCATGAAGGTGGCGGCACCCCAGGCGCTGCTCGTGTCGCAGTGACGCCGGCGAAGGGTGCAGGAGCTCGCGCGCCGGCGGCCCGTCACCGGGCGAGTCGGTCGAAGACGAGCGCGGTCACGACGCCGTAGGCCAGGTGCGGGACGACGTCCATCACCCAGCTCGACGCCGGCCACTCGCGCGGGTCGGTGAGCCCGAGGGCAGTCAGCGGCACGTCGCTTCCGGCCATCGCCGCCACACCCAGCCCGAGCGCCGCAAGGGGGGCAGGGACGTCGACCGCGGAGCGCAGCCCGCCGTACGCCGCCCCCACCCCGAGCCCCGTCGCGTAGCCGAGGAGCGCGCCGACGCCCTCCGCGCGGTTGTCGCGCGACTCGTCCTGGCCGAGCGGGACGCCCGCCGCGCCCGCGAGCCTCGAAGCGGCCTGTGCGGGCATCGTGCTGGCCGCACGGCCGCGCAGGGCCATGTCCAGATAGGTGACGACGTTCAGCGCAGCGGTACCGGCCGCGCCGGCGACGAGCCCGAGGGCGAGCGAGGAGCGCATCAGCGGGCCTCTCCGGTCGTGGCGTGGTCGACGGCACGGACCTGCCCTGGGGAGCACCCCTCCAACCGCAACCCGTGCTCCTGCGGATGCCGGCCGTTCCTCCGTCCACCGTGCCTCGCCGCAGGGAAGAGGCGCTTCCACCGGCCCCGCGTAGGCTCTGCGCACGTGCCTGACGCGACTCCCCCGCCCGCCGCCCGACCGTCCGTGCACCCCCTTAGACGTCTGTGGCAGTACGGCGGGCGCTACCGCCTCCGCGTGGTCCTGGCGGTCATCGCGACGAGCGTCAACAAGATCGCCGACGTGATGCCCGAGATCCTGATCGGCGCGGCGGTGGACGTGGTGGTCCGCGGCAACGACTCCTTCGTCGCCGACCTCCTCGGCATCGCAGACCGGTGGCGCCAGCTCGTCGTACTCGCCGTCGTCAACGTCGTGGTGTGGGTGGTCGAGTCCGCCGCGCAGTACGTCTACTCGCTGCTGTGGCGCAACCTCGCCCAGTCCGTCGAGCACGACCTGCGCACCGACGCCTACGCGCACCTGCAGGAGCTCGAGCTCTCGTGGTTCGAGGACACCACCTCCGGCGGTCTGCTGTCCGTGCTGAACGACGACGTCAACCAGCTCGAGCGCTTCCTCGACGTCGGCGCGGGCGCCATCATCCGCCTCGCGTGGAACATCGTCCTCGTCGGCGCTGTGTTCTTCGCCGCCTCGTGGCAGCTCGCGCTGCTCGCCTTCCTGCCCATCCCGCTGATCGTCATGGCGTCGCTGCGCTACCAGCGCCGGCTGGTCCCGCGCTACGCCGCCGTACGCGAGCGCGTGGGAGAGGTCTCCTCGACGTTGAGCGGCAACCTCGGTGGTATCGCCACCATCAAGGCCTTCGCCGCCGAGGACCGCGAGGCGGAGCGGGTTCGCCAGGTCTCCGACGCCTACCGCCTGGCGAACGCCGAGGCGATCCGCTACTCCTCGGCCTTCGTGCCGTTGATCCGCATGGCGATCCTCGTGGGCTTCACCGCGACGCTGCTGCTCGGCGGCAAGCTGGTCCTGGACGGGTCGCTCGAGGTCGGCCTCTACTCGGTGCTGGTGTTCATGACCCAGCGGCTGCTCTGGCCGCTCACCGACCTCGGGGAGACGCTCGACCTCTACCAGCGGGCGATGGCCTCGACCCGGCGGATCCTCGACCTGCTCGCGGTGCGGCCCACGATGACGCCCGGTACTTCGGATCTCCCAGCACCTGTGCATGGGGACCTGCGGCTGGACGGGGTGCGCTTCGGGTACGGCGACGGGCGGGACGTGCTGCGCGGCGTGGACCTCGCGGTGCCCGTCGGCGAGACCCACGCGATCGTCGGGTCGACCGGCGCCGGCAAGTCGACCCTGGTGCGCCTACTGCTGCGGTTCCACGACCCGCGGCACGGCGTGGTGAGCATCGACGGGCACGACGTCCGGACCTTGACCTACCGCTCGCTGCGGCAGGCCATCGGCTACGTCAGCCAGGACGTGTTCCTCTTCCACGGCTCCGTCCGCGACAACATCGCCTACGGCCGTCCCGAGGCGAGAGACGGCGAGGTCGAGGAGGCGGCCCGCCAGGCCGAGGCGCACGAGTTCATCGAGGCACTGCCGCAGGGCTACGACACCGTCGTCGGTGAGCGCGGGGTGAAGCTCTCCGGTGGCCAGCGCCAGCGGCTCTCCATTGCGCGCGCACTGCTGCGCGACCCTGCCGTACTCATCCTGGACGAGGCGACGTCCGCGGTGGACAACGAGACGGAGGCGGCGATCCAGCGCTCGCTCGCCCGCGTCGGACAGGGCCGCACGGTCGTCGTCATCGCCCACCGGCTCTCGACGGTGCGCGACGCCGACCGGATCTGGGTGCTCGAGGCAGGGCAGGTGTCCGAGGCCGGCACGCACGACGAGCTGGTCGAGGCCGGCGGGCTCTACGCCGCGCTGTGGCGCGTGCAGACCGGCGACGCCGTGCGCGTGCACTGACCTCACGCCTCCCTGACCACCGCCGGGTGTCGCGGGTCGTCCATCCGCACCGCGACATCGGCGGTGAGCAGCGGCGCGGCGTCCTCGGCGTACCGCTCGTACGCCGGAAGGGTCCACAGCTCGTCCGCACCGATCCGCCGGCGCAGCGCGGCCGCGCTCAGTGACAGGTGCACGGTCAGCTCGAACTGCAGCCACCGGCCGAGCAGGAGCGTCCCGTCGAGGACCAGCACCGACCGCGGCGGCCCCTGCGCATAGGGCGCACGCGTCGCCCGGTCCGTGCGCATGTTCCACAGGGTCGGGAGATAGCGTCCCGAGCCGCCGGGGCCCAAGGGTGTCAACAGCTCCCGGTCGAGACCCCCGACGTCGAGCCAGTCGTCGTAGAACGCGTCCGGGTCCTCGCGTCCCTGCTCCAGCCGCAGGGACGCCGGCCGCAGGAAGTCCCAGGCACTGGCGCGGACGACGGCGTGGCCGGCGACCCGCAGCGGGTCGACGAGCGCGTCGGCAAGGGCGGCGGGGTCACTTCCCGGAGCGCCGTCCACCGCGAGCCGCACGCGGTCGTGCTTGTCGGCCAGCTCGTCGATGCGGGCCGCGACGAGCGCGACGAGACCGTCGGGCGTGACCGGGCGGGCACGCACGCGGGCGGCTCAGCCCAGCGGGTGCGCCAGGTCGGAGTTGCCCGTCGCACCACCGGTCACGCCGCCGGTGGCCGTGGCGTCACCGCTGCCGGAGCCCGCGGCGGCGTTCGGCACGTCGGCGCGGGACGGGACGCCCTCGCCGGACTCGTTCGTGGCGTCCTGGTCGCCCTTGCCCTCGGCGGCAGACCACAGCGGGGGTTCGAGGTCACCCATGCCCTCGGTCGCCTCGGCACGGCCTGCGGCGTCGTCCATCGCGGGGCGCTCGGTCATGGCAGTCCTCCTCGGGTCATTCGCCGACGCGTACCTCGCCTCCCTACCCACCCGCGGCCCGTCTCAACGGCCGGCCGTGTCCTCCCACGGCTGCGTGCCCCGCACGGACTCGGGCAGCTCGTCGAACCAGGCGAGCACCGCGCGCTCGTAGTGACGTCCGAAGTCCAGCGTCGCGCGCGCGTAGTCGTCGAGCTCCCCGGCTACGGCCCCGAGCTCGTCGTACGCCGCGAGGCGCGCCGCGTGGACCGCGCGGTGCCGGTGGACGAAGCGGGCCAGCTGCTCGGGCGAGACGTGGCGGCCGAACGCGATCGTGAGCAGCAGGGGGAACCGGATCGTCTCCCCGGGCGGGTCCCGCACCACCCAGTCGGCGAAGGCCCGGCGCCCCGCGGCGGTCAGGGAGTACGGCCGCTTCTCGCGTGCTCCGGTCTCCCCCGCCTCCACCAGTCCGGCCTCCGCCATGGCGGCGAGCTCGCGGTAAACCTGGCTGCGCGTGACGGTCCAGTAGCCGCCGATGCGAGCCTGCGCCGTCGCGACGAGGTCCCACCCCGTCATCGGGCCGGCGTGCAGGAAGCCCAGCAGTGACGCCGCCGTGGCGTTCAGCGGCCTTGTCATACGGCTCCCTTGACATTCCACTGTGGCAGGTCAAGGCTAGCAACCGTCCACGTTGATGCGGAGTTCCAATGGCCCAGCGCATCCTGCTCGTGCTGCACATCGGCGCCGGTGTCACGGGCCTCCTCCTCGCCGGCCCCGTGGTCCTGGTGCCGAAGCGGCGCGGCGGGCATACCGTGCTCGGCCGGATCTACGCGGGCGCGCTCGCAGTGCTGTGCCTGACCGCTGCACCGCTCGCCCTCGTCGACCTGCGCCGCATGGTGGGCCTGCTCGGCATCGCGATCGGTACGGCGCTCGCCGGAGCTGTCGGGGTCGCAGCGGCGCGCTACCGGCCTGCGTTGCCCGGCGGGTGGCTGCTCTGGCACCTCAACGCCATGGGCACGAGCGTCATCAGCCTCGTCACGGCCTTCGCCGTACAGGCCAGCGACGGGCACCCCGTCTCCTGGGTGCTGCCGACGCTGGTGGGCTCTCCGCTGATCGCCGCGCGCTCGGCTGCCCTGCGCCGGCCCCGCCGGGCTCTCGCCCGCGCCTGAGGACCCGACGACACTCCCCCGGAACGCCGAGGCCCGGCCCGGAGAATCCGGAGCCGGGCCTCGAGCGCGGAGAGCGACAGCCGCTCCGTCAGCGCTTCTCGAGCGGGACGTAGTCGCGCTCGGTCGAGCCGGTGTAGACCTGGCGCGGTCGACCGATCTTCGTGGCGGGGTCGTTCATCATCTCCCGCCACTGCGCGATCCAGCCCGGCAGGCGGCCGAGGGCGAAGAGCACCGTGAACATCCGCGTCGGGAAGCCCATGGCCTTGTAGATGAGGCCGGTGTAGAAGTCGACGTTCGGGTAGAGCTTGCGCGAGACGAAGAACTCGTCGTTGAGCGCGATCTCCTCCAGCCGCATGGCGATCTCGAGGAGCGGGTCGTTCACGCCCAGCGACCCGAGGATCTCGTCCGCGGTCCGCTTGACGATCGCGGCACGCGGGTCGTAGTTCTTGTAGACGCGGTGACCGAAGCCCATCAGCTTGACGCCGGGCTCCTTGTTCTTGACCCGCTGCATGAAGTTGTCGACGTTGCCGCCGTCCTGGCGGATCCGCTCGAGCATCTCGAGCACGGCCTGGTTGGCACCGCCGTGCAGCGGCCCGAACAGCGCGTTGATGCCCGCCGAGACCGAGGCGAACAGGTTCGTGTGGGCGGAGCCGACGAGTCGCACGGTCGACGTGGAGCAGTTCTGCTCGTGGTCGGCATGGAGGATGAACAGCATGTCGAGCGCCCGGGCCATCGCCGGGTCGACGTGGTACGGCTCTGCCGGCACGCCGAACGTCAGCCGCAGGAAGTCCTCGGTCAGGCCGAGTGAGTTGTCCGGGTAGAGGAACGGCTGGCCGATCGACTTCTTGTAGGCGTAGGCCGCGATGGTCGGCACCTTCGCGAGCAGCCGGATCGTCGCGCTCTCGACCTGCTCCTGGTCGAAGGGGTTGAGGCTGTCCTGGTAGAAGGTGGACAGCGCGCTCACCGCCGAGGACAGGACCGCCATCGGGTGCGCCGAGCGCGGGAAGCCGTCGAAGAACCGCTTCAGATCCTCGTGGAGCAGCGTGTGGCGCCGGATCCGTCCGGTGAACTCCGAGAGCTGCTGCTCCGAGGGGAGCTCACCGTAGATCAGCAGGTAGGACACCTCGGCGAAGGTGGAGCCCTCCGCGAGCTGGTCGATGGGGTAGCCGCGGTAACGCAGGATGCCCGCGTCGCCGTCGATGTAGGTGATCGCGGACGTGCAGGCCGCCGTGTTGACGAACCCCTGGTCGAGCGTGACTTGGCCGCTCTCGTTGAGCAGCGACCCGACGCCCAGACCCGACGGCCCTTCGGTCGCCTCGGTGACCGGCAGCTCCAGGCGACCGCCCGGGTACGTGAGTGCGAAGTCGGACATCCACCGTCTCCTCTTCAGGCCCGGCGGGTGCGCCGGTGCACGTGTCAGCGAGTCTTCCAGACGGCGGGGCTGCCTTGACACGCAGTGCCCGACCGCCGTGGCGGCTCCGCCGTGTGTTCGGTCGTGTCGGGCTGTGTGCCCCGTGCGGGCGCGGGTACGCCCCTGCCCGTGACCGAGAACCGCCTGACGGCATCCGACGGCGCCACGGCGCAGCGCACCACGGGCGAACTCACCCCGCCGCCCGGCACCATCGCCGTGTGGTCCGACGTCACCTGCCCGTGGGCGGGCCTCGCCGTGCACCGCCTGCACGCTGCTCGCTCCCGCATGGGACTCACCGGCAGCGTGCGGCTGGACCACCGCGCGTTCCCGCTCGAGCTGATCAACGAGCGACCGACCCCCAAGCGCGTCCTCGACGGCGAGGTCCCGGTCATCGGCGCGCACGAGCCGGCCCTCGGCTGGCAGGTGTGGCAGCGCCCTGACAGCGAGTGGCCCGGCACGGTGCTGCTCGCGCTCGAGGCGGTGCAGGCAGCGAAGGCCGAGTCCGTCGGCGGCCACGCGGCGTCCGAGGAGCTCGACCTCGCGCTACGCCGGGCGTTCTTCGCCGAGAGCCGCCCCATCGGCCTGTACGCCGAGGTGGTGGCCGTCGCGCGGACCTGCCCGTCCGTCGTGGTGGAACGACTCGAGGAGGCCCTCCGCCGTGGTGAGGGACGGGACCGAGTGCTCGCCGACTGGCGCGAGTCGGGGCAGGACCGCGTGCAGGGCAGCCCGCACCTGTTCCTTCCTGACGGTTCGGACGCACACAACCCCGGGGTTACAATCCGGTCGACCGGCAAGCCGGGGCAGGGCTTCACGACCATCGTGAGCGACGACCCAACCGTGTACGACGATCTCGTCGGCCGGGCCGCTGCCACGGTGTGATCCTCGACCGGCTGCCGCGCGGCTCACGGTGGGACCCTCGACCGGCTGGCGCGCAACCCCTCAGCCCGTTGCCGCGCAGACGTCGAGGTACGCCGGGGGCACAGCCTCGGTGAGCCACACGCCGTTGGCGGAGCGCCGGAAGGTACGACCGTCGCGCGTCATGGCGGCCGCGTCCACCCGGAGCACCAGCGGCGTGCCGTGGCGCGCCCCCACCGCCCGGGCGGCGCCCTCGTCGGCGGAGAGGTGGACGTCGTGGCGCCCCATGGGCAGCAGGCCTTGCCGGAGGATCGCCGCGAGATGGCGCTGCGCCGTGCCGTGGAACAGCACAGCCGGCGGCACCGTGGGCGCCAAGCCGAGGTCCACGGGCACGGAGTGGCCCTGGTTCGCGCGGATGCGCCCGCCGACGAGCGCGTAGCGCTGCTTGGAGTCCCCGGCGACGATCCCCTCGAGGTCCTCGCGGCGCAGCACGTGCCCCGATGCGGCCAACCCGGTGAGCAGCTCCTCCACGCCGACCCACCCCGCCTCGTCGAGGCGCACGCCCGCAGAACCGGGGCTGTGCCGTAGGACGTAGGACAGCAGCTTGCTGAGCCGCACGGAGCGGTCCACATGTCTGCGAGGCACCGTCCCAGGATGCGGCTCGAGGACACGGGGTGTCAGCGTGTGCTCTTCACGCTCGCCTCGCGCACACGGATGGTCGTCTCAGTGCTTGGCCACCCGGCCGCCGGGTACGCCGCGGCAGTGACCGACTCGACCGGCGCCCGCGCCGTCACGACGAACGGCTCTCCTACGCCCGGGGACGCGCCGTCGTACCCGCGGGTCGTCGGCCCCGGGCTCCTGCTCGGCTTCGGCCTCGGCGGCTTCGTCGACGGCATCCTGCTGCACCAGGTGCTCCAGTGGCACCACATGGTGACGGGCAGCGGGCCGGACGCCGCGAGGTACCCCGACACGACCGTCGAGGGGCTTCGGGTCAACACCCTGTTGGACGGCGTCTTCCACGCGGCGACGTGGGCCTGGGTTGTCCTCGGCGTGGTCGGGCTGTGGCTGCGCCTGCGTGGCGCCCGACATGCGCTTCCCGTGGCAGCGCTCGTCGGTCTCCTGCTCGCCGGATGGGGCGTCTTCAACGTCGTCGAGGGCGTGCTGAACCACCACCTGCTGGGCCTGCACCATGTCCGCAGCGGGGCCCACCAGACGGCCTACGACCTCGCCTTCCTGGCGCTCGGCGTCATGCTGGCCGTGGGTGGGTGGTTGGTCTACCGGTCGGCGGCACGGCGTTTGCCGTGACGGCGCCGGGGCATCCGCGCCTGCACCGACGAGGCAAGGAGGCCACCGTGATCACGCCCAAGCAAGGACACGAGCTGTGTGACGTCGAGGTGTTCGTCCAGGGCGCGGAGAAGGTCGGCAAGGTGACGCAGGTCCTGGTCGACGACGGGACCGGCCGGCCGGAGTGGGCCAAGGTCGCGACCGGCCTGCTGCAGAAGGAGCACTACGTCCCGCTGTCGGTGTCGTGGGTCGACGCCGACGGGCGGCTCGTGCTGCCGGTCAGCTCGGACGCCGTGCGTCACGCTCCGGCCGTGGGAGCGCAGGACGGCACGCTCTCACCCGATGACGTGCAGGCGCTCTACACGCACTACGGCGTGCCCGCGGGCGACGAGCTGCGGGAAGACCTCGCCTCGGCCGACAGCGCCCACGCGAGCACGCAGGACGCCCCGCTGCGCCGGCAGGCGACCCACGACACGGGAGCGACGCCGATCGACGTCGCGGACGCGAGCTGAGGGGATCGGTGCAGGGTCATCCGCTTAGTCCCCGGCGCGGCCGGCCGGACCACTCGGACGTAGCCCGCCTCGGTGCGGAACGGCTCGCGGTCCCACCCCGCTGATGGCGCTGTCGGGGTCCGCGCCGTGACGCGCGGCGATGCGGCGTGCCAGGCTGGGGGGACTTCATCAGCGCTCGAGAAGGATGGGTGGTCGCATGGCGCCGTCAGCAGAGGGCGCGGGGGCGGACGGTGACGACGTCCGCCGCAAGTTCCAGGAGGCGCTCGCCCGCAAGCAGGGCAACGCCAAGGGCGGGGGCAGCGCCGGGGGTCACGGAACCTCCGAGCACGGGCACACCGCCACCGGTCCGGCGAAGGCGCAGCGTACGTTCCGGCGCAAGAGCGGCGGCTGAGCTCGCAGAACTGGTACGGCGACACCGCACCGCCGCCGCGAGCCGCGGCTC
>JALYMU010000359.1 GCA_030773595.1 Actinomycetota bacterium
CACGGCGGCGGGCACGCCTGGTTCGGTGGCAGTCCCGTGGGGTCCTACACCGATCCCAGCGGCCCCGACGCCTCAGCCGAGATGGTGCGATTCTTCCTCCACCGCGAGCCGTCGTAAACGGGGCCGAAGCGCAGTGGCGCGACAAGGGTCGCCCGGATGTGGCGGCGTGCTGGCCGCGACTACCGCTCCGCTCACTGAGCGTCAGAAACTCCATGGGCCGTGCTGAGGTGTCGTCGGCAGGGAAGATCCGCACGGAGTCGACGCCGCGGGGCAGGCTGGCGGGTACCGGCCAGCCGACCTCGCCGGCGGACAGCGGGACCGACCGGGCGATCACTGCGACGCGGTCGTCCCCGCGCCAGAGCTCGACGCGGGCGGGCATGTCGCTGGGCGTGCCCTCGACCGCCCAGCGGATTTGATCGTCCCGGTCACGGGGACCACGGAGTCGTAGGCGGGCGACGACATCCGCAGCCTGACGTCGTAGGTCGACACAGTTGGGTGGGTGTCGGCGAGGGCAGGCTCCGCCCAAGAGCATGACGGCGGCTACGGCGAGGGCGCGCGGCGATGGGCGGGGCGGCCCGCGGTTCCTCCGTTGCTGCCCGTCGTCCGTGACGGGCGTCGGAGGGGTGTCGGCACGGGTGGGCCGGCTTTGCGCGGGACGGCGCCCACGTCACCTCGTCGGGTGCGTCCGAAGCGGGCGGGAGGCGGGCTGTCGCGGGACCTGGGCGAACTGTGACACATCGCACGGTCCGCCGAACGCCGTGGCGGGCATGGGAGCGATACCGCCGTACGTCCTCGCGCCTGGAGAGTCTTGGCCACCGCTGTCACCCCTCGTCCTGCCCGCACCCGTCCTGACTCGAAGCCGCGCTCCCTGGGCCGACGCGCGCTGCAGTTCTCCGTCGGCCTCTCGTTGTGCGCGGTCGCCGTCTGGCTGACGCTCCAGGTCGGTCTCGGCCTCTCGCCCTGGGACGTCCTGCACGCCGGGCTGGTGACGGCCACGGGCGCCTCCTTCGGCACCGTCGTGGTCGCGGTCGGCGTCGCCGTGCTCGGAGTCTCCGCGCTGCTCGGGGTCCGCCCCGGGATCGGCACGCTCGTCAACCTCGTCGTAGTGGGGCTGGGCCTGGATTGGCTGCTCGCCACCTCGTGGCTCGACACGCTGCCGCAGGCGCCGCTCGCCGTACGGCTGCTGGTCCTCGTCGGCGCGGTCGCCGTGCTCGGAATCGGCGGCGCGCTCTACATCGGCAGCGGCTTCGGCGCCGGGCCCCGGGACAGCCTCATGGTGGCGTGCCACCGCAAGAGCGTGCCGCTCGGTCCCGCGCGCTGCCTGATCGAGCTGTCGGTCCTGTTCGCCGGGTGGCTGCTGGGCGGTCCGGTCGGCATCGGGACCGTCGTGGTCGCCCTCGGCCTCGGGCCGGCGGTGTCGGCGTCGTTCCGCCTGCTGGGCCAGGACCCCTCCGCCGGCCGGGACCGACGGTGAGCCGGGCGGAAGCGGCGGCGCCGAGCCCGGCTGTGGGCGTGCTGGGCCGGCTCCGCGCCGGCGGCACGGCGACGCTCGTCCTGCCCGCGGCCGCGTTCCTCGTCGTGACCGCCGAGACGCTTCCGGTCGGCCTGCTCGGGGACATCGCCGGCGACCTGCACGCGCGTCCGTCGTACGTCGGGTTGCTGGTCGGGTGGTATGCCCTCGTCGCGGCGGTCACACCGGTCCCACTGGTCCGCCTGACGGCGAGGTACGACCGCCGGCTCGTCCTCTCCCTGACCCTTGCCGTCTTCGCCGCGGGGAACCTCGCCAGCGCGCTGGCGCCCAACCTCGCCGCGCTGTTCGCCACCCGCGCCCTGACGGCCGCGACCCATGCCAGCTTCTTCGCCCTCGCAGCCCCCGTGCTGGTCCGGCTCGCGCCCGACGAGCGCAAGGGGAGGGCGGCGGGTGCGCTGGCCGTCGGCGCGACGAGCGCGCTCGTCCTCGGCGTCCCCCTGACGACCGCCTTCGGGCAGTGGGCCGGCTGGCGTGCTGCCACCGCTGCCGTCGCGGCCCTGGCC
>JALYMU010000360.1 GCA_030773595.1 Actinomycetota bacterium
CGGCACGACCGGGGGAGCCGTCGGGCCGGGCGCGGGGCCGACCGGCGAGTCGTAGGTCGTGTAGCGCGGAGCAGGGGAGGTGCCCCACCCGGGGAGCTCCTGCCGGCCCCCGTCCGGCACGGGGTCGATCGCCTGGGTCGGCTCGTCCCCCGCCGCGCGTCCGGCGCGCTCGCGCGCGTCCCTCGTCCACCCCTCCGGCCACTGGCTCACCTGAGAAACGCTAACCGACGCGGCCGCCGCCGGCGGCCGGCATCGGCCGACGATGTCGCGCCTCGTGACAGGGAGGTTACCCGCCGTACCAGATGAGACGGCGATATCGCCGCAGCGTGGACATGACACGCCGGTCGAGCTCGTCGTTCCGGGCACCCCCGGAAGGCGCCCCTACGCTGCCCCGGTGCCCTCCACGCTCCTCCCGGTGCCCGACCCTCGCGACACCCGTGCGGGCCTGCGCCGGCCGGCGGAGCCCCATCGCATGCGCCCGGCCCTGCGCCTGCGCCGCGCCCTGACGTTGCTGGTCACGACCGCCGTCGTCCCGGGCACCGCCCAGCTCGCCGTCGGCAACCGGCGCGTCGGGCGCGTCGCGGTGCGCGTGTGGATGAGCCTGGTCTGTGCCGCACTCCTGCTCGCCGGCAGCGCGCTCCTCTGGCGCGACGGCGTCGTCGGCCTGCTGGTGCGGCCGTGGGTCCTCACCGGAATCCAGGTCGTGCTCCTCGCCGTGGGGCTCGGGTGGGCAGCCCTCCTGGTCGACGCGTTGCGGCTGGGCCGGCTCGTGACGCTCGCGCCGCGGGCACGGCTCCTGTGCGGAGGCGTCGCACTGGCGCTCGTCGCCGCGGTGTGCGTGCCAACGCTCACGGCCGCGCGCTACGCCGGGGTGCAGCGCGACCTGGTGACGAGCGTCTTCGGCGACGGTGACGCGGTCGCCACCGCCGACGGGCGGATCAACATCCTGCTGCTCGGCGGGGACTCCGGGCGCAACCGTGTGGGTACCCGCCCGGACAGCATCACGCTGGTGAGTACGGACGTCGCCACGGGCTCCTCAGTGATGTTCAGCCTGCCCCGCAACCTCATGGGGGCGCGCTTTCCCGCCGGGACCGCGCTCGCCAAGGCGTTCCCGGACGGCTTCGACGGGATGCTGAACGGCGTCTACACCTACGGCGCCGAGCACCCCGACCTCTTTCCCGGTGTCAGCGACCCCGGGGCAGAGGCCACCAAGGCCGCCGTCGCGGGCACTCTCGGCATCCCGGTCCACTACTACGTCCTGGTCGACCTCGGAGGCTTCAGCGGCCTCGTCGACGCGCTCGGCGGCATCCGGCTGAAGGTCGAGCAGCGGGTTCCGATCGGCGGGGGGACCAGCCCGATCGTCGGGTGGATCGAGCCCGGCGCGCAGCGTCTCGACGGCTACCACGCGCTGTGGTACGCGCGCTCCCGTGAGGGCTCGAGCGACTACGCCCGCATGGCGCGCCAGCGCTGCGTCATGGGCGCGCTGCTCCAGCAGGCCGACCCCGCGACCGTGGTCCGCCGCTTCCACAAGCTCGCCGCCTCGGCGAAGCGCGTCGTGGCCACCGACATCCCGCAGCGGGCCCTGCCCGGCTTGGTCGAGCTGGCGCCGCGCGCCAGGGCGTCGAAGGTGCGCAGCGTGCAGTTCGTGCCGCCGCTGATCCGCTCCAGCCGCCCCGACTTCGACCTCATCGCCGCCAAGGTGCGCTCCTCCCTCGCGGCGCCGCCGCGCCGTACCCGGACGGCCGCGCAGTCCTCGGGCAGCCCGGCGTCAGGTGCCTCGTCCGCGCCGGCACGGCGCGCTGCGAGCGGGCCCGCCGGCGGCCGGACGCCGGGCGCCGGCGCGGGCGACGCGGTGGACGTGACCGCGGTGTGTAGCTACGCGTAGCGACTCGCTAGTCGCGGCGCGTCACGGCGCTGCTGGCCCAGCGTCGGCGTGGGCCACTCAGCGGGCGCGTATCCGCTTTCCGTGGCAACCTTTTCGAGCCACCGGACGTCTATCTGACACGAAGGCAGCCTTAGAGTGGCCAGTTCGCCAGTTCGGCCCGTCAACGTACGCCGGGACAGTTGCTCGAGAGGACCAGGCCGCCGATGACCGTAGGTGCGCCGGAGCCGCGGCCGTGCCGCGGCCGCCACGTCGGCGCGCGCTGGCAGCCGACGAGCTTCCGCCAGTCCCTGGGTCTCATCGCGCTCAACGCGGTCCTGCCCGGCTCGGCACAGCTCACTGCGGGGCACAAGGTCCTGGGCCGGGTGGCGCTCACGGTCTGGGGAGTCATCGTCGCCGCAGTCCTCGTGGCGCTCGGCTACGTCGCGCTCACCGGCGACGTCGCCACGTTCGCCTCGATCGCGGTCCGCCCGCGGGCGCTGGCCTGGTTGCGCTTCGCCGCCTTCGTCCTCGCCGGCCTTTGGGTCCTGCTCATGGTCGACGCCTGGTGGCTGACGCGCCCGGCGGCGTGGGCGCCGCGCGAGCGCGCGGTCGCCGGGCTGTTGACCTTCGCGCTCGCGACCGTCGGCGTCGTGCCCCCCGCGGTGGCGGGGTGGTACGCCGGGACTCAGCGCAACCTCGTCGAGGACGTGTTCCAGCCCGAGCCCGAGGAGCACTCCTGGACCGCGACGCGGCGCCAGCAGCGCCCCGACGGCCGCTACAACATCCTGCTGCTCGGCGGCGACGGCGGGCGCAACCGCGTGGGCGTGCGGACCGACTCCATGCACGTCGCGAGCGTCGACCGCCGTACGGGCAAGACGATCCTCGTCTCGCTGCCGCGCAGCCTGCAGCGGGCCCCCTTCCCCGAGGACTCCCCGCTGGCGCGGCGGTTCCCCGACGGCTTCGACGCCTACGGCCACGGTCCGGCGTCCCTGCTCAACAGCGTCTACGTCTTCGGAGCCGAGCACCCGCAGCTGTTCCCGGGCGCCCGCAACCCCGGCGCCGAGGCGATCATGCAGGCGGCCAGCGCCATCACGGGTCTCGACATCGACTACTACGTCCTGGTCAACCTCGGCGGCTTCAGCGGAATCGTGGAGGCTATCGGCGGCATCGACGTCTACGTCGGGGAGCGCGTGCCGATCGGCGGGCGGACTGAGGACGGCGTGGTGCTGGAACAACCCGAGCGCTGGATCGAGCCAGGCCTGCACCACCTCGGCGGCTACGAGGCGCTGTGGTTCGCCCGTGGTCGCTTCGGCAGCGACGACTACTCCCGCATGCGCCGCCAGCGCTGCGTGATGGCTGCCCTGCTCGACCAGGCGGAGCCGCGCAAGGTGCTGCTGAAGTACCAGCGCATCGCCACAAAGACCAAGGCCCTGGTGGACACGAACATCCCGCAGGCTGTCCTGCCCGAGCTCGTGTCGATCGCGCTCGACGCCCGCAAGCACAAGATCGTCAGCGTCACCTTCACGGACAAGGTGGTGCGCACGGTCGACCCGAACTTCCCGGCCATGCGCAAGCTCGTCCACGAGGCCCTGCAGGCGTCCGTGACGCGACCGGAGAACGTCGAGAAGGCCGCGCCCAAGGGGACCGGGACGCCGGCGGCGCCCAAGTCCGGCAACGGAGCGACGGCGAGCGGGACACCGCAGCCCAGGGACGTCACACCCGACCTCGAGTCGGTCTGCCGCGCGCCGTGACCATCGGTCTGGCCGGCGCCGATAGAGTTCCGGACGCCATGCCGGAGACCTCGAGGTCGCACACGCGACCGCCCGTCAGTGCCGTCATGACAGTCCTCGACGAGCGCCGTCACCTCGAGGGCGCCGTGCGCGCGATTCTCGCCCAGGACTACGACGGCGAGCTCGAGGTCGTCCTCGCCCTCGGACCGAGCCGGGACGGCACCGAGCGGGTGGCCGCCGCGCTCGCGGCGCAGGACCCGCGGGTGACCGTGGTGCGCAACCCCCACCCGCGCGGCGCGACGCCGGTCGGGCTCAACGCCGCGATCGCCGTGGCCCGCCACGACATCGTCGTCCGGGTGGACGGCCACGCCATCCTGCCCCGGGACTACGTCGAGATCGCCGTCACGACCCTCGAGCGCACGGGGGCCGACAACGTGGGCGGCATCATGGCTGCCGAGGGCCGGTCGGCTTTCGAGCGGGCCGTCGCGCGGGCGATGACGACCCGCCTCGGGGTCGGCAACGCCCCCTTCCACACCGGCGGCTCGGAGGGCCCGGCCGACTCGGTCTATCTCGGCGTCTTCCGCCGCTCGGCGCTCGAGCGGGTCGGTGGCTACGACGAGGCCTACACCCGCGCGCAGGACTGGGAGCTCAACTTCCGGATCCGTACGACGGGGGGCACGGTCTGGTTCCAGCCGCGGCTGCAGGTGTCCTACCGGCCGCGCTCGACCCCCCGGGCCCTGGCCCGCCAGTACTTCCACTACGGCCGGTGGCGGCGCGTCATCGTCCGCCGGCACCCCGAGACGGCCTCGGCCCGCTACCTCGCCCCGCCGCTGGCTGTTCTGGGCGTGGTCGGTGGCGCGGCGCTCGGCGCGGTCGGGGTGCGCGCGGCCTACCTTGCCCCCGGCGCCTACCTCATGCTGGTGCTCGGGGGAGCGGCCCGCAACGCACGGGGGCTCGACCCGGCTGCTGCGGCGGCCCTGCCGCTGGTCTACACGACGATGCACATGGCCTGGGGCGCCGGGTTCCTGACCAGCCCGCGCGCGCTGGCTGACACCGTGGACGAGCGGCAGCTGGCCGAGCAGGAGGCGTGACCGGCGGCCGCGGGCCTGCTCCGCGGTGACGCCCCGGGGGGCGGCGGCGGGTCAGCGTCGGGCGCGCCGCGAGATCGCGACCGCCACCGCAGCGACCGCGGCGGCCGTCGCGACCGTGAGCAACGCCGTGGTCGACGTGTCGGCGAAGACGCTGTGCTCAGGCGCGTTCGGGCGGTCGGCCACCTCAGACCGGCGCCGGGACGGGCATGTCCCGGACGTCCTCGGCCACCGTGAGCGCCGGACCGGTGGCGGCGCGGACCTCCTCGACCGTGACGCCCGGTGCGGTCTCGCGCAGGACCAGCCCCGCATCCGTCACGTCGATCACGGCGAGGTCGGTGATGATCCGGTCGACCACGCCGCGGCCGGTGAGCGGCAGCGAGCACTCCTCGACGATCTTGTGGGATCCGTCCTTCGCGACGTGCTCCATCATCACGATGACCCGCCGGGCGCCGTGGACGAGATCCATCGCGCCGCCCATCCCCTTGACCATCTTCCCGGGGATCATCCAGTTCGCCAGGTCTCCGCGCGCGGAGACCTGCATGGCGCCGAGGATCGCCGCGTCGATGTGCCCGCCGCGGATCATGCCGAAGCTGGTGGCGGAGTCGAAGAACGACGAACCGGCCTGGATCGTCACCGTCTCCTTGCCCGCGTTGATCAGGTCCGGGTCCTCCTGGCCCTCCACGGGGTAGGGGCCGACGCCGAGGATGCCGTTTTCGGACTGCAGCACCACATGGACGCCCTCGGGCAGGTGATTCGGCACGAGGGTCGGCAGGCCAATCCCGAGGTTGACGTACTGCCCGTCGCGCAGCTCGAGCGCGGCCCGGGCAGCGAGCGCGTCGCGGTTGAGTCGCATCAGGAACCGACCTCCTCACCGGCACCGGCACCGGCAGCCGCCGCGCCGTCCGTCGCGGGAGCCGGCCGGGTCGTCCGCCGCTCGATCCGCTTCTCGATGTCCGGGCCCGCCTCGAGCACGCGCTGGACGAAGATTCCGGGGATGTGGACGTCCTCGGGCTTGATGTCGCCCGGCTCCACGAGGTGCTCGACCTGCGCGATCGTCAGCGCGCCGGCCATCGCGGCGAGCGGGTTGAAGTTGCGCGCGGACTCCCGGAACACCAGGTTGCCGTGCCGGTCACCCTTCCACGCGTGCACCAGGGCGACGTCGCAGCGGATCGCCTGCTCGAGGACGTAGGTCCGCCCATCGAACTCGCGGGTCTCCTTCGCCGGCGAGGCGAGCGCGATGCCGCCGCTGCCGTCGTACCGCCACGGCAGCCCGCCCTCGGCGACCTGCGTCCCGACGCCGGTCGCGGTGTAGAACGCCGGGATCCCGACGCCGCCGGCGCGCAGCCGCTCGGCGAGCGTCCCTTGCGGCACGAGCTCGACCTCGAGCTCGCCGGAGAGGAACTGCCGCTCGAACTCCTTGTTCTCACCGACGTAGGAGGCGGTCATCCGGGAGATGCGCCGCTCGCGCAGGAGGAGGCCCAGCCCCCAGTCGTCCACGCCGCAGTTGTTCGAGACCACCCGCAGGTCGGTGACGCCACGCTCGAGCAGCGCGTCGATCAGGGCGCTCGGGATGCCGCAGAGGCCGAACCCCCCGACCGCCATCGATGCCCCGTCGGCGATGCCGTCGACCGCCTCCGCGGCGCTGCGAACGACCTTGTCCATCGAGCCTGCCCCTCGTCGTCGAGAAACGCGCAAGCGGGACTCTAGCCCCCGCTCGCGGCGGTCCGGATGTGGTGTCCCGCCACATCCGCACCCGCGACCACGGTGACCCGCTCCACCTCGACGAGGTGCGCCAGGCCCGCCGGGTCGGGATGCGGGCAGAGCAGGGCGGCGGCCCCGGATGCCAGGGGCGCGGCCAGCGCCGCGAGGACGCCGTCGAGGGTGCCCGGCGGCCAGGTGGTGAGGATCCGCTCGCCCGGGGCGAGACCCCAGCGGCGCGCGGCCTCGCGCGCCGCCTCGACCACCACCTCCCCGTCGAGCGTCGTGCCGGCGACCTCGAGCGCCGCGGCGGACGGCGACACGGGGGCGTACGGCGAGAAGCGGTCGCCGTACGACCGGACCTCGACGTCGTAGTCGGTGACGCCCGGCGGCGCAGGATCGCCCGGCATGGCGAACGGACGCAGGCCGAGCGCGACGACCTCGCCGGAGGTGGCGACGGCCGCGGCGTCCGCGGTCGGGACCACCACGACGTCCGCGTCCCCGGGGTCGCCGCCCGGTGCGGCCACGCACCCGGCCGCCCAGCACGCCGCAACCCAGACGGCACCCTGCCAGTGCAGCGGCAGCCGGACCGCCACCCGGGCGCGGGGGGGGG
>JALYMU010000361.1 GCA_030773595.1 Actinomycetota bacterium
GCGTACGGCGAGCTCGTGCCGGTCGGCGGCGAGGCGGCGCAGCGCCGTGGCGAGCGCGGGAGCGTCCCCGGGCGGTACGTGCACGGCGGCGTCGTCGAGCGCCCGGCGCTGCGGTGCGGTGTCCGAGGTCACGACCACGCATCCTGCCGCGAGCCCCTGGTAGGCCTTGTTCGGCACCACGCGCAGCGCCTTGGGGCCGGTCCCCGAAGATGCCGAGGCACACGTCGTGACCCGCGACCAGCGCGGGCAGCTCGTGCGCCGGCACCCAGTCCAGCCATCGCACGCGGGGGTCCTCGCCGGCCTCGACCTGCGTGGCCGGGCGGTCCTGCCCCGTGCCGACCATCGTGACGTCGAGGTCGACGTCGCGCGCCAGACGCAGGGCCCGCCCGATCGTGGCAGCCCCCTGCAAGGGTGTGTACAGCCCGAAGAAGACCACCCGCAGCGGACCCGAGCGCGTCGAGCCCAGCCGAGCGCTGCCCTCGTGGTACCACGCCTGCGGCGCCCCCACCGGCACGACGACGGCCTTGTCGCGCAGCGGCGCGGGCACCTCCGCGCGGTGCTCGGCGGTGTCCACGACGACGACGTCCGCCGCGCCCAGCGCTGCTCGGTCCAGCCGTCCGAGCAGGGCGGCCAGGAGGCGGCCGGTCGCTCGTCGGTCGCGCGCGGTGTCCTTGGCGAAGATCAGGTGGTCGAGCACCAGCGTGGCGCGTGGGAACAGCGCCCGGGCCAGGTGCACGTCGAAGTGGCCGAGGTAGCCGATGACCACCACGTCCGGCGCGGGGTGGCGCCGGGCCGCCCGCGCCAGGCGCCACCAGCACCGGCCCAGCCGGGCCAGCAGGATCGGCGCGCGCCACGGCTGCTGGAGCATCGACACACGGGCGGCGGTGTCGAGGCCGAGCGGCACGTTGCACTCGTCGACGTCGGAGCCACGGGCGCGCAGCCCGTCGGCGAGGACGGCGACCCGCGGGTGCGTGGACACGTCGTAGGTCCCGAAGATCAGCACGCGCACGGGGGGCCACGATAGGGGGCGGCTCCGTTGAGCGTGCACGGTGGATATGTCAAGCAGGCGCGCCGACGTGCCGAGAACCTCCAGGACACCCGCGGACCGCGGCGTCGCCCGAGGGCCGCCGCCTCCGCACGCCGGCCGGGCGCCCTGACGGCCGCTTCCCTCGGAGGTCCCATGTCCCGCTGGTCCCGCCGCGCGCTCGCCGTGGCCCTTGGCTCGGCGCTCGTCGTACCCGTCACCGGCGGCGCGACCCCCGCCGTCGCAGCGACCTGCCCGGAGCCGGGCGGGGTCACGATCGCGCGGGCGCCGCTGCCCGAGGCCGACGTGGTGTTCCGCGGCCGCGGATGGGGCCACCAGATGGGCATGTCGCAGTACGGCGCGCAGGGCGCGGCGTCGCTGGGCTGCACCTACCGCGACATCCTCGCGACCTACTACCCAGGCACGACGCTGGGGTCGCGGACGCAGCGGAGCGCCGTCAAGATCGACATGCTCACCAACGGCGGAAGCGCGACGCTGACCGCCGAGACCGGCGGGGTCACCTGGCTGGTCACGGGCGGCGACAGCGCATCGCAGCCGAAGGGGGCGACCTGGAAGGTCGTCCGCTACGGCTCGGGCGCGCGGGTCTGGGACGGTGCGAGCTACGTGCTGACCGTGCCCGCCGGCGGCGAGGTCCGCGTGCCGCACAGCGGCACGGTCGTGCGGGTGCGGACCTACACCGCCGGCGGCAGCGCGGTGCTGGACCGGCGCATGCGCTGGGACTCCGCCCGGTTCACGGCCGACTCCGCGGGGCTCGACGTGCGCGAGGTCATCGAGGACAACGCCAACGGTGACGGGGTCACGAAGTACCTCAAGGGCATCGCCGAGATGCCGGTGTCCTGGCGGCTGGAGGCGCTCAAGGCGCAGGCGACGACCGCCCGGACGTTCATGACCACGCGGTGGAGCTCGGCGGAGGGCGCGTACCTCCTCCTGCCGACGCCGGCGCACCAGAACTACCTGGGCTATGACCAGGAGAGCACCGACGCGCGGTACGGCGGGAACTGGGCGCGCGCGGTGGAGGAGACCCGCAGCGGCGACAGCGGCACCGTCGTGCTCGACGACGCGGGACGGCCCATCGACGGGCTGTACTCCTCGAGCTTCGGCGGTCGCAGCGAGGACCGGGAGTACGTCTGGGGCAGCTACGGCATCCCCTACCTCAAGGCGGTGGACGACAGCCGCTGGGAGATGGCCGCGGGGTCGAACGCCCGTCGCGCATGGGCGGCCCGCTTCTCCTTCGCCGACGTCGCGAAGCGCCTCGGCTTCGACAACGTCGAGACGATCACCCTGCGCCGCTGGGGCGGCACCGAGCGGCTCGAGGGCATCACGGTCGTCGGCGCTCGCCGCGGCGTCCGGTCCAGCGAGACCTTCACGGGCTGGGACCTGCGCCAGACCTTCGGTCTCTACTCGCCCGGCTTCTCCATCCGGGCCAAGAAGATAGGCACCGCGCGTGCCGTCGCCGTGGCCGGCGACTGGGACGGGAACGGCGACAGCGACACCGGGTGGTGGCGTGACGGCGAGGTCGCCCTGCGCACGGGCAGCGGCGTGGTCCGGTTCCGCTTCGGGACCGCGGGGGACCGTCCGGTCGTGGGTGACTGGGACGGCGACGGCCGCGACGAGATCGGCGTGGTGCGGGGTGCGACGTGGTACCTGCGCAACTCCCTGAGCAGCGGCGCGGCCTCGACGTCCTTCACCTACGGGCGCACGACGGGTGACCTGCCCGTGGTCGGGGACTGGGACGGTGACGGCAAGGACGGCCCGGGCGTCGTACGCGGCTCCTACTGGCACCTGCGCAACAGCCTGTCCTCCGGCGCGGCGCAGACCGTGTTCCGCTTCGGCGACCTCGTGTCGGGGGACCGTCCGGTCGCCGGGGACTGGGACGGCGACGGGGACGACACGCCCGGCTACATGCACGGGCGGACGTGGCGGCTGCGCAACTCCAACTCATCGGGCGCGGCGCACCACACCCTCGGGTACGGCCTGCTCGGCGACAAGCCGGTCGTCGGCGACTGGAACCGGGACGGCCGCACGACGCTCGGCGTGGCCCGCGCCACCGCGTGGCACCTCGACGACGCCATGAACGGCGGGTCCGCGAGCTCCCTGCTCACCTTCGCCGGCTGACCCATCCCGCAGGGGTACGTCGGGCGGGCGTGGGGTACGTCGGACACCGGAGGCGCCGATCGGCGCCTCCGGTCCGGTTGGCGAGCGAGGGGAACCTGCCCGTGGCGTTGCGCGTGCTCGTGGACGCGACTGCCGTGCCCGCGGACCGGGGCGGCGCAGGTCGCTACATCGACGGACTTGTCGCGGCCCTGACCGGGACCGACCTCGACCTCGCGGTCGTCTGCCAGCGCTCGGACGCCGAGCGGTACCGCCAGATGGCGCCCCTCGCTCGCGTCATCCCGGGCCCGACCGCGATCGCCCACCGGCCGGCGCGGCTGGCGTGGGAGCAGACCAGCCTGCCGCTCGTCGTGCAGGAGCTGGGCGTCGACGTCCTGCACTCGCCGTACTACACGATGCCCATGCGGGCGCCGGTGCCGGTGGTCGTCACGATCCACGACGCGACGTGGATCAGTGAGCCGCAGGTGCACAGCCCGTTGCGCAGCGGCGCCTACCGCTCGGCGATCCGTACGGCGATGCGCCGCGCCCGGCGCCTGATCGTCCCGTCGGAGGCGACGCGGGAGGAGCTAGTGCGCCTGCTCCAGGCCGACCCGGCGATCATCGACGTCGTCCACCACGGCGTCGACACCTCGACGTTCCGCCCGCCGACGGAGTCGGAGCTGCACCGGGTCACCGAGCGTCTCGGGTTGCACGGCCGACCCTACGTCGCCTTCCTCGGCGCGCTCGACCGGCGCAAGAACGTTCCCGAGCTCGTCCGCGGCTGGATGCGTGCGGTTGCCGACATGGATGAGCCCCCGGCTCTCGTCCTCGCCGGCGCCAGCGGCTGGGACGACGAGGTGGAGCAGGCCGTCAGCGAGGTCCCCGGGCACCTCAAGATCGTCCGCCCGGGCTTCCTGCGGCCGAGCGACCTGCCCGGCCTGCTCGGCGGCGCCCTGGTCCTCGCGTACCCGAGCCGGACCGAGGGCTTCGGCTTCCCGGTCCTGGAGGCCATGGCCTGCGGCGCGCCGGTGCTGACGACGCGGCACCGCTCGCTGCCCGAGGTTGGTGGCGACGCGGTCGCCTACGCCGAGCCCGACGCCGAGGGCATCGCCGCGTGCCTGCGCGCGCTGATCGCGGACCCCGACCGCCGAGCGGCGCTCGGGCGCGCCGGGCGCGAGCGCGCGCGCAACTTCCGCTGGGAGGACTCCGCCGCGGCCCACGTCGCGTCCTACTCCGCGGCGCTGACCGCCGTCGACGCGTGAGCCCGCGCGCGTGACCGCTGCCGAGGCCGTCCTGCTCGTCGGAGGCAGGGGTACCCGGCTGCGCCCGCTGACCGTCAACACCGCCAAGCCGATGCTCCCGACCGCCGGCGTCCCCTTCCTGACCCACCAGCTCGTCCGGCTGGCCGACGCGGGGGTCCGGCACGTGGTGCTCGCCACGTCGTACCGCGCGGAGACCTTCGCCGACCACTTCGGCGACGGCTCCGCCCTCGGGCTGGGAATCGACTACGCCGTCGAGACGGCCCCGATGGGCACCGGTGGGGCGATCCGCCACGTCGCCGACCGCCTGCACGGCGCGCCGGGGGACCCGGTGCTCGTCCTCAACGGCGACATCCTCTCCGGCCACGACCTGCGCGCGCAGGTGGCACTGCACCAGTCGTGCGACGCGGAGGCGACCCTGCACCTGGTGACGGTGCCGGACGCGCGCGCCTTCGGCTGCGTGCCCACCGACGACGACGGGCGGGTCACGGCGTTTCTGGAGAAGATGCCCGACCCCGTGACGAACCAGGTCAACGCCGGCTGCTACGTGTTCCGGCGCGCCGCGATCGAGGAGATCCCGGCCGGGGAGGTGGTGTCCGTGGAGCGGGCGACGTTCCCCGGGCTGCTGGCGGCCGGCCGGCGGGTGATGGGCTACCTGGAGGACGCGGTCGCCGCGGAGGCGGACGGCGCGTCCGGCTCGGCGTACTGGCTCGACGTCGGCACGCCCGCGGCCTACGTGCGGGGGTCCAGCGACCTCGTGCTCGGGCGGCTGCACTCCTCGGCGCTGCCGGGCCCGCCGGGAGAGGCGTTGGTCCTGGCGGGCGCGCAGGTCGCGCCCGACGCCGTCGTGCGCGCCGGTACGACGGTCGGTGCGGGCGCCGTGGTGGGTGCCGGCGCCGTCGTCGAGGGGTCGGTGCTGCTCGACGGCGCCGTGGTCGAGGCCGGGGCGACCGTGCGGGACAGCGCGGTGGGTGCGGGCGCGGTCGTCGGCAGCGGCACGGTCCTGGACGGCGCGGTCGTCGGGGACGGCGCGCGCACGGGTGCGGGCAACGAGCTGCTTGCGGGCCTGCGGCTGTGGCCGGAGGCGACGCTGGCCGACTCTTCGCTGCGCTTCAGCAGCGACGAGTAGCGCCCGGGACGGGCGCCCGCGTCAGCCGCCGCGACGGCTCAGCCGCCCTGCGGCTCGGGGGAGTCCGTGTAGGGGTGCGCGGTGATCATCTTCTCGACGGCCTCGCCCGAGACGCTCGAGCAGTACTGCCGGTAGGCCTTCTTCTGCGCGCCCCAGTGCGTGAGCGCGATGTGCTTGCCGTTGGGGAAGGCCTTCTCGCGGTCGTCCACGCCGTACGGCGCGACGATGAACTTGCCGACCGTCTTCTCGCGCTCGCGCGGCACCCGCTCGGAGAGACCTTCGAGGGCCTCGAGCTGCTCGCCCTTGATCGTCCCGTCGTACCACACGATCGTGTAGCCGTGCTCCATGTTGTGCAGCAGCTGCTCGAGCTGCGGGCGGTCCTCGCGGGTGTAGAACTTCCGGGCCCCCTGCGCCCACTGCTCCGCGTGCCTGCCGGTGACCGGCGGGTGCTCCGCCCCGTAGTCGACCGGCTGGCCGACGGGCACATGGTCGCCCTGGCCTGACTCGGGGATCGTCGTGACCTCCGTGCACCCCGCCTCGTCCGCCGCGACGCCGAACGACGCGATAGCCTTGCGCTTCGGGTCATTTGCCCGGTCGCGCAGCAGCGAGAACGCCGACCCGCCGATGATGAGCGCGCCGATCAGCGCGGCCACACCGACGATCAGCATCGTCTTGCGGCGCTCCTGGCGCTTCTGTTCGCGACGCAGCGCTTCGACGGTCGCGCGACGCGACGACTCCGGCTGACGCTTGGGCTTGTTGGCCACGGTCTCTCTTCCGCTCCGCGTTCAGTGCAGGTCAAGTCTACGGATCACCCCAACGGCCGACACACTGTCGGGGTGCCCGCCGCGCCTCCCGTCACGACCCGGACCTGGCGTCCGGGCTTCCCGGTCGCGCTGCATGCGACGCTCGGGTCGATGCGCCGGGGTGGGGGCGACCCGGCGTACCGCATCGAGAGCGGGCCCGGCACGGTCGTCTGGCGGGCGGTGCGTTCGCCAGGCGGGCCGGCGACGGTGCGGATCGAGGCACACGTGCGCGACGGCGCGGTGGCCGCGGCCGCGTGGGGGCCGGGGGCGAAGTGGGCGCTGGACACGCTGCCGTCCTGTCTCGGCGCGGACGACGACCCCTCGGGGTTCGTCCCGCGACACCCTCTGCTCGTCGAGGCGTTGCGCCGCCACGCCGGGTGGCGAGTACCGCGCACCGGACTGGTCCTCGAGGCGCTGGTGCCCGCCGTGCTGGAGCAGAAGGTGACCTCGAGCGAAGCCCGGGCGGCGTGGCGCGACCTGCTGCGGTGGTACGGCGAGCCGGCCCCGGGT
>JALYMU010000362.1 GCA_030773595.1 Actinomycetota bacterium
AACAAGCAACCACAAAGGCCACCCACCCTGACCGGGGGTATAAATTTGGCATTGACTATGGCACGCTGTTGAGTTCTCAAGGACCAGACGCACACCGATCCAGCCGCTAGGCCATCCTCGGGGCAACTTCTCCATCTTGGCGGACGCCGTTCGGGATGTCAAGTCCCTCAAGCAACTCCGCTGTCCCGCCGAAGCCAACCGGGTTCGTCACCGGCACGATCTTGCGGGAACTCGCTCCGCGGGACCGGCCACCGTCTCGGTGTCCGTTCCTCCCGTCCGGGCGATGTCTCCATGATGCGGCATCCGCGCCCTGGAGTCAAATCGCGTGGTCCCGGCCTGACGGCCGGCGGCCCCGCGGTCTGTGTAACGCCACCATCGGCGGTCGTCTTCCTACGCCGAAGGTTTCCCGGTGTGACGCCGGTCACACGTTCCGCGGGGCCGCTCGGTGCGGCCGTACGCGCAGCGGGGCCCTCAGGCCGGCATCGACGACGCGGCAGCCGGGCGGTGGCGCCGTACGCGCGCCGGGTGGTCAGGTCGGCGTCGACGATGCCAGCTGTTCGGTCTCACACGCGTAGCAGTTCCGTCCGTCGAGGTCCCACACGCGCACCGGGGCCCCGCAGCCGCGGCAACGGTCCTGCTTGTAGACGTAGCGCCCGTCCTCCGGCCGTACGTCGTCCGGCACGTCGTCGCGGGTCAGGATGTGGCCGACGCGCACGCCGCGCTCTATGAGGATGCGCAGGTCCGCCCACATCGCGCGCAGGACCGCCGCGGGCACGTCCCGGGCCGGGGTGCGGGGGTCGAGTCGCTGTCGGTAGAGGACCTCGGCGCGGTAGACGTTGCCGACACCCGCGATGGCGCCCTGGTCGAGCAGCGCAGCGCCCAGACTGCGCCGGTGACCGGTCAGGCGGCGCACGGCTTCCTTCCCGTCCGCGTCCTCGCGCAGCGGGTCGGGTCCGAGGGATCGGACGAGGCAGTCCACCCCGGACGGGTCGAGCAGGGCACACGTCATCGGGGCGATCAGGTCGTAGGCCGCACGGGGACCGCGCAGGTGGAGCCGCGTCCCCTTGCGCGGCGCGGCGTCGGGATCGTCGTAGCGCAGGAACAGACCTCGAAGCCCCAGGTGGACATGGACGGTGGCGTCGCGAGCGAAGTGCAGCAGCAGGTTCTTCCCGTAGGCCTCGGCGTCGCGCAACACGCTCCCGTCGAGCTGCTGAGCCTCCGGGCCGAACCGTCCTTGCGGGCTCGTCACATCGAGGGGGTCGCCGGCGAGGTCCGCACGCAGGGCCCGCGCGTACCGGTGGAGGGAGTGGCCTTCGGGCACGCCACGAAGTGTGGACGGCAGGGAACGCGGTCGCACGCCGGACGCCCGGTCGAGCCGGACGCCCGGTCGAGCCGGACGCGCGTCGGGCTGCAAGCGTGGCAAGCCGGGTCGCCACCCGCGGTTCGGCCGCGCCACAACGTGGGAAGGCGGGGGGCGGCACGCCACGACGGCGATGACAGCGGAGGAAGGACCCGGATGTCCCAGGACCAGTACACCCAGCAGGACCCGCAGGAGCAGTACCGCCAACCCGACGACCAGTCCGGTCACGAGCTGGAGCACCCCGGGACGACGGCACAGATGCCGGAGAAGCCCGACCACGGCGAGGACAGCTACCGCGGCAGCGGCCGGCTGGAGGGCAAGAAGGCCGTCATCACCGGCGGTGACTCCGGGATCGGGCGAGCGGTCGCTTTGGCCTTCGCTCGTGAGGGGGCCGATGTCCTCATCAGCTACCTGCCCAACGAGGAGGAGGACGCGCAGGAGACCGTCCGCCTGGTCGAGGACGCAGGGCGCAAGTGCGTGACGGTCCCCGGCGACATCACCGATGAGAGCGTCTGCCGCCAGATCATCGACCGGGCGGTCCAGGACCTCGGCGGTGTCGACATCCTCGTGAACAACGCCGCCTACCAGATGGCCCAGATGGGCGGGCTCGAGGACTTCACCACCGAGCAGTTCGACCGCGTCTTCAAGACCAACGTCTACGCGATGTTCTGGCTCTGCAAGGCGGCGGTCCCGCACATGCCGCCGGGCTCGAGCATCATCAACAGCTCGTCGATCCAGGGCTTCCAGCCCTCGCCGCAACTGCTCGACTACGCGACAAGCAAGGGCGCGATCGTCAACTTCACCAAGGGCCTGGCGACGCTGCTCGTCGAGAAGGGCATCCGCGTCAACTCGGTCGCTCCCGGACCGGTGTGGACCCCGCTCATCCCCGCGACCATGCCGGCGGAGAAGGTCGACTCGTTCGGCCAGCAGTCGCCCATGGGCCGCGCGGCGCAGCCGGCCGAGCTTGCCCCGGCGTACGTCTTCTTCGCCTCCCAGGAGTCGAGCTACGTGACGGCGGAGATCCTGGCCGTGACCGGCGGCCAGCCGATCACCTGAGCACGCACTCGCCCACGAGACGCCGTCCGGCTCCGGCCGGGCGGCGTTTCGTGCGTTCGGAGAGGGTTCGTACGGCGGACAAGCTCGGCGCCGTAGGAGCGGTCCACCGCCGGACTCCGTCGTGAGGATCGGGACCGGCGAGGGTTTCAGCAGCGATCGGGCCCGGTAAGTCGCGAAATACGTGCCGGACCCGCCGGCTGTCGAGCCTCGACGTGGAGGTGTCCTTTGTCCGTCCCGACGAACGCACACTCACCTACCACGACCGGTCCGATCAGGAGCCTGATCCCGGCGCGGATCGACCGGTTGACGTGAGCGCCCTTCCACACGCGCATGGTCATGGCCCGCGGTACCGCTTGGGTGCTCGACGGTCTGGAGATCACCATCGCCGGGGCGGTCGGCCCGGTGCTCACCAAGGACGAGACCCTCGGTCTGTCCACGACGCAGGTCGGTCTGCTGGCCACCGTCTACCTGCTCGGTGAGGTCTTCGGAGCGCTGTTCTTCGGGCGGCTCTCGGACGCGCTCGGCCTCAAGAACCTGTTCATCCTGACGCTTGGCGTGTACCTCGGGGGCAACGCCCTCACGGCGTTCGCCTGGGACAACAGCGCCGGTTCCATGGCGTTCATCTACTTGACACGCTTCATCGCCGGTGCCGGTATCGGCGGTGAGTACGCCGCGATCAACTCGGCGATCGATGAGATGATGCCTGCGAGATACCGCGGTCGGGTCGACATCGGCGTCAACGGGACCTACTGGGGTGGCGCCATCCTGGGCACCCTCGGCACGTTCGTCCTGCTCAACCAGCTCTCGCCGGACCTCGGCTGGCGGCTCGGCTTCCTCATCGGTCCAATCCTCGGTGCGGCCATCTGGGGCCTGCGGCGCCACCTGCCCGAGAGCCCGCGGTGGCTGATCATGCACGGACGTGAGGCGGAGCGGAGGAGAACATCGCGTTCATCGAGCGCGAGGTCGAGGCGTCCGGGCAGCGGCTGGCTCCCGTCGACGAGAGCAAGGCCATCGAGATCAAGCCGAGCCAGAACCACGGCTACCTCTCGCTGGTCAAGGTGCTGTTCAGTCAGTACCCCAGGCGGTCGGTGCTCGGCGCGACCTTGATGATCACGCAGTCGTTCCTCTACAACGCCATCTTCTTCACCTACGCCCTCGTGCTCACGAAGTTCTACGGCGTCGGCGAGGGCGACGTCCCGCTGTACCTCATCGCGTTCGCGGTCGGCAACCTGGCGGGGCCTCTCCTGCTGGGGCACTTCTTCGACACCCTGGGCCGGCGCAAGATGATCGCCGGGACCTACATCCTGTCGGCCGTCCTGCTCGCCATCACGGCCGTGCTGTTCAACGCGGGGCTGCTCAACGCCATCACGCAGACGATCTGCTGGTCGGTGATCTTGTTCTTCGCCTCCGCGGGCGCGAGCGCCGCCTACCTCACCGTGAGCGAGATCTTCCCGCTCGAGGTGCGGGCCCAGGCCATCGCCGTGTTCTTCGCCATCGCGCAGTGCTTCGGCGCCATCGGCCCGGTGTTCTACGGTGCGCTGATAGGCGAGGGTGAGGACGCCGGCAAGCTTTTCATCGGCTACCTCATCGGAGCCGGTGTGATGTTCATCGGCGGCGTCGTCGAGATCTTCCTCGGTATCGACGCCGAGCAACAGTCCCTCGAGGACGTGGCGACGCCGCTCTCGGCCGTCACCACGCGTCCGCGGGCGACGGGCTGACCACAAGCCCACGTGTACGACGAAGGAGCGGCCACCCCAGCCGGGTGGCCGCCCCTTCGTGTCGCTATCGCCGCGTCCGGCGCCGTGCCGGGCGCCGCGCCGCCGGCGTACGGCGGTCAGCCCGTGGAACGCGGCTGCGTCGGGTTCGTCGGGTCTCCCTGGGACGGCGGGTTCATCTTGGGACCAGAGGTCTCCGGCGAGACCGCGGACGTGCCGGCCGGCGCGGGCGCCGCCTCCGGAGCGACGGCGTCCGGCGACCCGCCGGAGGGCGCTGCGCCGTTGTGCAGCTGGTCCAGCCGGGCCTCGAGCATCGTGACCACGGGCAACCGGTCGCCGTGCGCGCGCTCGTAGGCGATCAACGACTCGATGCCGTCGACGTCGAGGGTGCGAACCCGGTGGGTGAGACTGCCGAGCGGCAGGTGGTCGTAGTCGGGCAGCGGCAGCGCGTCGTGGGCCGGCGCCGAGCTCGTGCCGGTCGTGCTGTCCTCCATGCGGTTCTCCTCTCGCGCGGACGCGCGACCAGAGGCCGCGTCCGCTCGTTCGTCTTCCGCACGGCGCCTACCCCGTCAGGGCGTGGTCACCCCTCGTCGACCCGGCGACGCCCCGGTGTCACGCATCGTGGGTGCGGTGACACGTGCAGGGCGGACCCCGCCCCGGCGGTGGCGAGCCGGTACGGGGCTAAGGTCTGCCAATCGCAGGCCTCGGAGCCCCGAACCGGCGCGTGGAGCGAGCCGCGGGGACGCGTGACGCACTGCGTCGAGACGTCCTCGCCGTCGCGACGTTCGCAGTGGTCGCGATCGGCGTCCTCACCTGGGCGAAGTGGAACCCGTACTCGCACAAGCTGCCGGCGGCGATCGCCGACCCGCATGCCGGCCCGTCGGTCCTCCTGGACGCCGACGGGGTGACGCCCGAGGTCTCCTGGCGCGCCGGATGGGAGTTCGCCACCGGATACCTCGCCGCGGTGTGGCCCGCGCTCGTGGCGGGCCTCGTGCTGGCCGCCATGGTCGAGACCGTGCTTCCTCGACGCTGGCTGGCCGCCGCGCTGCGGCCCGGCACCCGCGGCAACGCCGGCGCGGCGGTGTTGGCGCTCCCCTCCATGATGTGCACCTGCTGTGCCGCGCCGGTCGCGGTTGCGCTGCGGCGGCGCCGCATCGCGCTCGCGCCCGCCCTCACATGGTGGGTCGCGAACCCCGCGCTCAATCCCTTCGCTCTCGCACTGTGCACGGTCGTGCTCGGGTGGGACTGGGCGGCGCTACGGGCGGTGGCCGGGTTGGCGCTCGTCGCGCTGGTCACCAGATCGGCCGCCCGTCTGGACCGCCGGGAGGGACCCCCTGCGACACGGCTCGTCGACGACGACGGGGGCGCCACGACCGGGACCGGCGCGGCCGCAGCGTCGCCCGACACCGGCACGGACCCGGGGCGCTTCTTCCGTGCCCTCGTCCGGTCGATCATGAGGCTGGCCCCGGAGTACGCCGTGCTCCTGCTGGCTCTCGGTGCGCTGCGGGGTCACATTCCGCCCGTCGCGGACGGCCTCGGCGGCTGGGCACCCGTCGCGGTCGTCCTCGTGGCGCTAGCGGCCACGCTCATCGCCGTACCGACGGCGGGCGAGGTGGCCGTCGTCGCAGCTCTGCTTAGCGCGGACGTCCCGGCCACGGTGGCGGCAGCAGTGCTGATCCCGCTGCCCGCAGTGAGCCTGCCCTCGCTGGTCGTGCTGCGCCGACACGTCCCTGCGAGGCTGCTGGTGGACGTTGCCGGACTCACGGTGGCGCTCGGTGTCCTGACCGCCGCGGCGGCGTGGGTGATCGGTCTGTGACGGGGTGCACAGCGCCGCGTGCACGTGCCCGGTCAGCGCAGCGGTGACGACGCGCCACCCGCGGTACGCACGGCGTGCGTGGCGGCGGCCGCCACCAGGCTGGCGTGCGTCGGAGCCTCGGGGACGTGCGCGGGCCGCACCGCCTCGAACTCCTTCCGCAGAACCGGCACGACGTGCTCCCCGAGCAGGTCGAGCTGCTCGAGAACCGTCTTCAACGGCAGGCCGGCGTGGTCGACCAGGAAGAGCTGGCGCTGGTAGTCCCCGACGTAGTCCCGGAACCCGAGCGTGCGGTCGATGACCTGCTGCGGGCTGCCGACCGTCAGCGGTGTCTCGGCCGTGTACTCCTCGAGGGACGGGCCGTGCCCGTAGACCGGTGCGTTGTCGAAGTACGGGCGGAACTCTCGCACGGCGTCCTGGGAGCGTGGTCTCAGAAACACCTGTCCGCCGAGCCCGACGATGGCCTGGTCGGCCTTGCCGTGCCCGTAGTGCTCGAAGCGCTCGCGGTAGAACCGCACCATGCGGCTCGTGTGCTCGGCCGGCCAGAAGATGTTGTTGTGGAAGAAGCCGTCGCCGTAGTGCGCCGCCTGCTCCGCGATCTCCGGGCTGCGGATGGAGCCGTGCCACACGAACGGTGGCACGCCGTCGAGCGGGCGTGGGGTCGAGGTGAAGCCCTGCAGCGGCGTACGGAACCTGCCCTCCCAGTCGAGGACGTCCTCGCGCCACAGCCGGCGCAGCAGGGCATAGTTCTCGATCGCGAGCGGAATGCCGTTGCGGATGTCCTGGCCGAACCACGGGTACACAGGTCCGGTGTTGCCGCGCCCCAGCATGAGGTCGACCCGCCCGTCCGCGAGGTGCTGCAGCATCGCGTAGTCCTCGGCGATCTTGACCGGGTCGTTGGTCGTGATCAGCGTGGTCGCGGTGGAGAGCAGGATCCGCTCGGTGCGGGCGGCGATGTAGCCGAGCAGCGTGGTAGGCGAGGACGGTACGAACGGCGGGTTGTGGTGCTCCCCGGTCGCGAAGACGTCCAGTCCGACTTCCTCGGCTTTCAGCGCGATGGCGACCATGGCCTGGATGCGCTCAGCCTCGGTCGGCGCTCGACCGGTCGTCGGGTCCGGCGTGACGTCACCGACCGTGAACACCCCGAGCTGCATCAGGACCGCCCTGCCTCTCCTTGACGACGCAATCGTCTCAGGATGCCAACGGCGGCCTTCGACGCGCTATGCCGCGGCGCACCGGTGCGACAGCGCGACGTTGCGCGCGCGAAGGCGCTTCCCCTCACGTCCCGCTTCGTCCCCCGCTGTCGCGGTCCTGCTCGGCATCGCAGGTGCCGAGTACGTGTTCGACGCGCCGCCACCGTGCTCGGCGGGGACACCGCACCCGTGATCTCGACGTACACGTTCATCGGCGAGTTCGTCCTCGCCCTCGTGCTGGTCGCCCGCGGGCTCCGGCGCTGATCGACCGTCAGTCGGGGACAACGCCGACGGAGGGCAACGGATCGCGGCACTTCCCGACGGGTTGCCGCAGGTGTCAACGGCGGCGCGTCCCTTCCTCCCGGGTATTCCGAGCGGCCGGGGTCACCGAGCGCTCACCGAAGGGGCCGGCGCAGCGAACTCGGCGAGGACTCGGGCGAGGCTCCAGGATCGCGGACGTGTGCAGAAACACCTCGGCCCCCACAGTCTGTGGGGGCCGAGGTCCGCGGCTGACCGCAGTGTCGTAGCGGGGGCAGGATTTGAACCTGCGACCTCTGGGTTATGAGCCCAGCGAGCTACCGAGCTGCTCCACCCCGCGTCGGTGACTACGACCTTACGGCACCGCTCGGCGAGGAGCAAATCCGCTCCGGGCCCGGATCGACGAGCCCGCTACGGGGAGGTGGTCGGCGCGGGACGCGCGGTGGCCGGCGCGGGACGCGCGGTGGCCGGCGGTCGCGGACCCGGCGTACCGCCGGCCTGCTGTGCCGCCACTGCCCGGCCGATGGCGTCCTGCAGGCGCCGTTGCGCCTCGCCGTACGCCGCGAAGTCGCCGGCCTTGAGCGCCCTGTCCGCGTCGTCGATGGCGCGCTGGGCGTCGGCCAGCGCCTGCTGGAGCGAGGGTCCCCCAGCCCCTGCCGTCGGACTCGGCCCCGGCGTTGGCGTCGCTGTCGCGCCCGGTGTCGGTCCGGGTGTGCCCCCCGGCGTCCCGCCCGGAGGCAGCGTCGGCGCGCGGCCGGCGAACAGCGAGTCCAGCGCCTGCGGCAACGTGTCCTCGAACGCGATCTGGTTGCCGAAGGACACCAGCACCTTGCGCAGCAGCGGGTACGACGACGCCCCCTGCGCGCGGACGTAGACGGGCTCGACGTAGAGCAGCCCGCCGCCGAACGGCAGCGTGAGGAGGTTGCCGTACTCCACCGCCGTCTGCCGTTGGCCGGTCAGCAGGTTGATCGTCGTGGCGACCCCGGTGTCGGAGGTGAACTGGTTCTGCATCTGCGCGGGCCCAGGGATGGCGGTGTTCGTCGGCAGCTGCAGGACACGGATCTTCCCGTAGTCGTCACCGGGCTCGGCGCTGACGGCCGCGAACGCGGAGAGGTTCGGCCGCTCCCGCGGCACGAACGTCGTCGTCAGCGAGAACGTCGGCTCCTTCTGGCCCGGCATCTGCGTCGTCAGGTAGTACGGCGGCTGGTCACCCTCACCCTCACGCGTCGGGTCGTCCGGGGTCGTCCAGAAGTCCGGGCCCTGGTAGAAGGCGTTCGGGTCGGTGACGTGGTACTTCGACAGCAACGTCCGCTGGACCTTGAACAGGTCCTCCGGGTAGCGCAGGTGGTCCATCAGCTCAGGGCTGATGGCCGAGCGGTCCTGGACCGTGCCGGGGAAGGCCTTGCGCCAGCTCTTGAGGACCGGGTCGGCGTCGTCCCAGGCGTAGAGGGTCACGGTCCCGTCGTAGGCGTCCACCGTCGCCTTGACGGAGTTGCGGATGTAGTTGACCTCCTCCTGCGGCAGCGCGACGACCGCACCGGTCGTCGTCGTGATCCGGTCGCGCGTGGCCTCGCCGAGCGCCTCCCGGTCGGAGTAGGGGTAGCCGTTGCTCGTCGTGTAGCCGTCGAGGATCCACACGACCTTCCCACCGAGCACGGCCGGGTAGGGGTTGCCGTCGAGCTCCAGCCAGGGCGCGACCTTCTCCACGCGCTCCCGCGGGTTGCGGACGTAGAGGATCTTCGACTGCTCGTTCACCAGCGTGGAGAGCAGGATCTTCTCCTCCTGGAACTTCATGGCGTAAAGCAGCTGATTGAAGAACGACCCGACCGGGACGCCGCCCGTGCCGTCGTAGGTGTTGTTCTCCTGACCCGAGCCGCCGGCGGGGTAGTCGAACTCCTGCTTTTCTCCGCCGGCAGGAGCGCCGACGATGGAGTACGTCGGGGAGCGCTCGCCGAAGTAGACGCGCGGTTCGTAGTCGCCGAGCTCCTTGGTGGGCGGGATGTCGCGCTCCACGAACTGCGGCTGGCCCTCGTCGTCGCGCGTGTTGCCGCGGGCCGCGACGAACCCGATGCCGTGGGTGTAGACGATGTGGTCGTTGTTCCAGTTGCGCTGCTGCTCGGGCAGCCGCGAGATGTCGATCTCCCGGACGGCGACGACGGTGTCCTGCGTGGTGCCGTCGACCTCGTACCGGTCGATGTCGAGCGCGTCGTTGAAGGCGTAGAAGCTGCGCACCTGCTGGAGGGCCTGGTAGGTCGGAGACACAACGGCCGGGTCGAGCAGGCGCACGCCGGTCAGCTTGTCCGCGTCCGGCCGGAGCTGGGAGGGCTCGACCTCCTCGCGTGCGCTGTAGTCGATCACCTCCACGTCGGCGATGTCATAGGCCTTGCGTGTCGCGGCAATGTTGCGCGAGATGTAGTCGGCCTCCTTGACCTGCTCGCTCGGGCGGACCTGGAAGCCCTGCACGATGGCCGGCCAGACGCCGCCCACGAGGACCGCCGAGAGCAGGAGCATCCCGACGCCGACGCCGGGCAGCAGCCACGATCGAGTGAAGATCGTCGCGAAGAACAGCAGCGCGCAGACGACGGCAATAGCGGCGAGGATGGACTTCGCCGGCAGCACCGCATTGATGTCGGTGTAGGTGGCCCCGGTGAAGTCGGTCCGGCCGACCCTTCCGTCCTCGATGAGCAGCGAGTAGCGGTCGAGCCAGTACGACACGGCCTTGAGCAGCACGAAGATGCCCAACAGCACGCTGAGGTGGATGCGCGCCGCCGGCGTCGTCCGCTCACCGGCAGCCTGGAGCCGGATGCCGCCGTACACGTAGTGGGTCACGGCAGCCGCGATCAACGACAGCACGACGACCGCGAAGGTGAAGCCCACCACGAAGCGCCACCACGGCAGCGAGAAGGCGTAGAAGCTGACGTCCGTGCCGAACTGCGCGTCCGTGTCGCCGAACGGGACGGCGTTGCGCCAGAGCAGGAACGTCCGCCACTCCCCCGATGCCGACGAGCCGGCGATCAGACCGAGCAGGGCCGCCGCCGCGAGCACGACGAAGCGGCGGAACGGCTCCACCGCCATGCGGTAGCGGTCCAGGCTCTGCTGCTCCGGGGAGAACGGGTGGTAGGTCGGCCGTGAGCGGTAGGCCAGCACGAAGTTCGCGGTGACGGCACCGGCCATGAGCGCGGCCCCGACGAGGAAGAGCACCAGCTTGGTCAGGAGCTGCTTGGTGTAGACGTCCGTGCGCCCGACGGAGCGGAACCACAGCCAGTCGGTGTAGAACCCGCTGAAGATCCCGAACAGGAACAACAGCAGACCCGCGATCAGCACGGTCGGCAACAACGCACCACCGCGCCGCGGTGCCCCTGGGAACCTGCCCGCGCGCCCCATCGGGCTCGGCGGCATCTGGTAGCTCACGCCTCAGCACCTCATGTCGTCCCTGCACGCCCGTCCGGGCGCACCTCTCCGTCCGAATCAACTTACCTACGGTGTCCGACGTTCCCGCCACTGAGAGGATCGGGGCATGAGCGTTCCCCTGACTCGTGCGGTCCTCGAGATCGAGCAGCACGTCGCAGCCGTGGGATGGAACCAGCCGCCTCGCCTCTATGCGCTGGTCGAGACCGCCGAGCTCGTGCGGCATGAGCCCGCACTCGCCGGGCGGCTCGGAGGCGCGGTAGAGGACGCGCTGGTCCCGGGCCACGTGACACCGGTGGAGCAGGACGAGCTGCCGGACCACTCCACGATCGAGGAGCTGCTCGGCGGCATCGTCTGGCCGCCCGAGGTGGCAGGCACGGCCCTCGTCGTCGAGCGGCTGATGGTGCCGGCCGAGGTGGAGGCACAGATGCCCGAAGGTGAGAGCGAGGCGTTGCGCTGGCTCGCCGAGCACCCGGAGCGGCAGGAGGTCCGCATCGCCGTCGGCGTGCTTCGCAACGGACACAGCGAGTGCGCGATCCGGTTGCGCAGTCACGACGAGGACACGTCAGTGATGAGCGGGCGCGACCTCGTGCCCGGTCTGGTGGACGCGCTCGCCGGCACGCTGACCGACTGACCTCGCGCGGACGTCGTACGGCGGGAGGCCGGCGCCGGGGCGGTGCCAGGCCCGCACACGCTCACGCGGGGCAGCGGGGCAGGTTCCGCTTGCCCGCCGCCAGCCGTTCAAGGGCGCCGGCGGCGTCGGCGAGCGTGCGCACCCGGACGAGCCGGACATCGCCCGGGGACGCCAGGACGGCCTCGTCGCAGTTCGCCGACGGCACGAGAAAGACTGCGGCGCGCTCGTCCCGGGCCGCGGCGATCTTCTGCTGGATGCCGCCGATCGGGCCGACCTCGCCATCGGGTGTGATGGTTCCCGTGCCGGCCACGACGCGGCCACCGGTCAGCGGACCGGGCGTGAGCTTGTCGACGATCGCGAGGGCGAACATCAGCCCCGCGCTGGGCCCGCCGACGTCCTCCAGCGAGACATCGACGTCGAAGGGCAAATCGAAGGACTCCTGCGGTGCGATGCCGATGACGGCACGGCCGTCCTCGGGGGCCGCGCGGGTCCGCACCTCGACCTCCCGGCGGGTGCCGGCGCGGTCGACGACGAGGCGCACGGTCTCCCCGGCGCGATGGCTGGTGATCGCCTTGCGGACGTCGTCCGGCGTGGCGACCGGGCGTCCGTCGACGCGCTCGATCCGGTCGCCCGCCTTGAGCCGTCCCAGCGCGGGGGAGCCCTCCACGATCGAGGCGACGGCGACGGTGCTGTCCACGGGGATGCGCAGATGCCGTAGGGCGGCCGCCTTCGCGTTCTCCTGCGAGACCTGCATCTCCTCGGCGTTGCGTTGCTCGACCTGCTCTGGCGTCTCGTCCTCGGAGTAGATCTGTTCGACCGGGACCACGGCGACGTCGCGGTCGAGCCAGCCCTCGAGCGCCGAGACAAGGCTGACGTCCCCGTTGGGTCCGCCGCTGACGGAGACGGTCGTGAGCCGCAGCTGCCCGCTGGTGGCGTAGGTCCGGCGCCCGTCGATCTCGATGAGCGGCCTGCCTCCTGCCGTGCCGAGCGTGTCCTGCGTCCGTCCGGGCGCCATGCGGACGTACGGGACCGGGAGGAGCGCAGCGAATGCGCTGAGCAGGACGACGAGGAAGCCCGCGACGGCGGTCACGGTCGCCCGCGGGCTCACGCGGGCCCGTTCGGCGAGTCGGTCCCGGTGGCTCGCCGCAGTCGTCGCCGTGGTCGCCGGACCGGCGGGACGCCACCCTCGATCGCTGCCTTGAAGCGGGCGCGGTCGGCGACGCTCCGGTCGATGTCCCGGTCGCGCGGGCGCGGCACGCGAGTCACCCACGCGACCCACAGCATGGACGAGACGACTGCGACGACCGGGATCGCCAGCCATCCCAGGACGTTGACCTGCGCACCCCACCCGGACATCACGAGCCAGCCTAACCGCGCGGGTCCTGCGCGCTCGTCACGCCGACCCGACCCACTCCTCGCCACCGTCACAGAAGCGCTGGTGCTTCCACAGCGGCACCTCGGCCTTGAGGTCGTCGATCAGCTGGCGGCACGCGTCGAAGGCCTCGGCCCGGTGCGGCGTGCTCACCGCGACGATCACCGCGAGGTCACCCACGCCGAGGTCGCCAACGCGGTGCAGCGCGGCGAGCGCCCGGACCGGATACCGCTCCACGACACGCGCCGCGACGGCCGCGAGCGCGGCCAAGGCGGACGGGTGTGCGGAATATCCGAGCTCGGTCACGGCGCGTCCGCCGTCGACGTCGCGGACCGTCCCCACGAACACCGCCGTGCCGCCCGCGCCAGGGTCGTCGACGGCCGCGAGCACCTCCGCCACGGACAACGGCGTGTCCCGGACGTCGAGCAACCGGATCGCGTCGGCCACGGTGTCAAGACTACGGACGCCGCCGCGCTTCCACCGCTGGGCCGCTGCTCCGCCGAGTGGCCCGCTCGTACGCCGGCCGGCGGCGGCGAGCGCGTGGCGGTCGCCTGCGCCGACAGCGAACCGCCCGCGTCCACGACCTGCGCCCGCGCCTGCGGCAACTACGGTGGGGGCACGACGACCGTCGGCAGGGCGCCGACATCCGCGCCGTCGCGGACGTCGGCCGCGAGGAGACCCCGTGAGCGACATCCCGTTCGGCTTCGGCTCGCCGGAGCGTGGTGACGGCGAGGACCGAGGCGGCCAGGACCCGTTCGGCATGGCCTTCGGCCCCATGGGGGCGATGGGGCAGGCAGACCTCGGCGCGGCGTTCCAGCGCCTGGGGCAGCTCTTCTCCTGGACCGGCGGTCCGGTCAACTGGGACCTCGCCCGTGACGTGGCACGCCAGGCCGTGTCGGCCGGCGGTGACCGCTCCACCGGCGCGGTCGAGCGACGCGAGGCGGAGGACGCCGTACGCCTGGGCGAAGTGTGGCTCGACGCCGGCACGACGCTGCCCGCTGCCACCACCACCGCGGTGGCGTGGAGCCGGGCGGAATGGGTCGAGGCGACGCTGCCGTCCTGGCGGGAGCTGGTGGAGCCGGTCGCCGGTCGGGTGGTGGAGGCCATGGGGTCGGCCATCTCGCAGGGCCCGGGCGACATGGCCGGCATCGCTGCGATGGCCGGGCAGCTCGAGGGCATGATGCGTTCCCTCGGCGGCGCGATGTTCGGTGCTCAGGTCGGCCAGGCGCTCGCAGGTCTCGCCGGCGAGGTCGTGGGTTCCACCGACGTCGGCATCCCGCTGGGGCCGGCCGGCCGGGCCGTCCTCGTCCCGGCCAACGTCACCGCGTTCGGGGAAGGACTCGAGGTCCCGGCCGACCAGGTCCGGATCTACCTGGCCCTGCGCGAGGCGGCTCACCACCGGCTCTTCGCCCACGTGCCGTGGCTGCGCGGGCGGGTCGTCGCGGAGGTGGAGGCCTACGCGCGGGGCATCACGATCGACCCCGACCGCATCTCCTCCGCCGTGGCGCAGATCGACCCCACGGACCCGGCGGCGCTGCAGGAGGCCATGTCCGGGGGTCTGTTCGAGCCACAGGACACCCCTGAGCAGCAGCAGGCGCTCGCCCGGCTGGAGACGCTGCTCGCCCTCGTGGAGGGATGGGTCGACGACGTCGTGGACCAGGCCGCGCGGGCCCACCTGCCCAGCGCGGCCGCGCTGCGGGAGACGCTGCGGCGACGACGCGCGACCGGGGGACCCGCGGAGGCCACCTTCGCCAGCCTGGTCGGCCTCGAGCTGCGGCCCCGGCGCCTGCGTGACGCCGCGGCGCTGTGGGGAGCCACCCGCGCCGAGCGCGGGGTCGACGGGCGCGACGCGGTCTGGGCGCATCCGGACCTGCTGCCGACCGCCGACGACCTCGACGACCCGATCGGCTTCGCCCGTGGGGAAGCCGCACTGCTGGACCTGTCCTCGCTCGAGGCCCCGACGCAGGACGGGCAGGTTGCCGACGCACCCGAGCGTGGACCCGACGCTGACAGCGGTGGCACCGACCGACCGGACGGGGGGACGCCGGGGGATCCCGACCGTTGACGCTGCACGCCGACGCGGTGGACGTACTCGCCTCGTGGCAGGCGCCGGACGAGCCGCAGGAGCGGCTGCGCGCCGCGTTCCTCCGGCACCTCGATACCCACGAGGACGGCATGTGGCGCGCGTGCCGCAGCGCACATGTCACCGCGAGCGCCCTGGTCGTGGACCCGTCGAGGTCAGCGGTCCTGCTCACGCTGCACCCCAAGGTCGGGAGGTGGTTGCAGACCGGGGGCCACTGCGAGGCGCACGACCCGTCGCTGGCCGCGGCTGCGCGCCGTGAGGCCGCCGAGGAGAGCGGGATGACCGAGCTGCGACTGCTGCCCCAGCCCGCGGTGCTCGACCGTCACGACGTCGCCTGCGGCGGGGGCCGCAGCGTGCACCTGGACGTGCAGTACGTCGCGGTCGCGGCCACCGGCGCCCTCCCCCGGCGCAGCGCCGAGTCCGACGATCTCGCGTGGTTCCCCATGTCGGCGCTGCCCGACGGCGTCGACGCGTCGGTACGGCGGCTGGTCACGCGAGCCGCCGTCCTGCTGGAGGGCGGCGCGCCCTCCCGCGAATGAGGCTCCGTCAGGACGTCAGCGCCCGCGTGGCCTCCCAGCCCTCCAGGCCCGGATCGAGGCGGGCCAGGTCGGCAGGGGTGCGCACCCGGTGCCAACCGGGACCGACCGAGAGCGCCCGCCGCGTGGGCGCGGCGTTGCGCAGCCGGGCCAGAGCTTCGGGCCGGTCGAGCAGATCAGGCGCGTCCGGATCCGGGCAGGACAGGGCCTCCGCCTCCGCGGAGGGCATCGGCGGGCCTACCAGCCCCCGCAGCCACGGTGCGCACGGCAGCCGTGCGCCGAGGCCGACCAGACCGCCACCCGCCGCCGGGCAGACGGCGACGTCGGCCGAGCCGAGCCCGCGCAACAGCTTGCCCAGCAGGAGCTGCGGGAGGTCAGGCGCGTCCGGCGCGACGACGACGGCCTCGTCGACCCCGACGTCCCACATCGCGTCGAGCGCCTCGCCCGTTCCCCGAGCCTCCACGACCAGCGTCCCCGGCCAGGTGACCCGCTCGACGACGTCCGACGGCGCTCCGGGAGCCACCGCGAGAGCGGTGCGTACGCCGTCGAGGCCAGCGCACACCTCGTAAGTGTCCTCGAGCAGCGCCGCCGCCCACTCGGCCGGATCCGTGCCGCCGGGGGACCAAGGCGGTACGGCCGGCCGCGCCAGGACGACGGCGGCACGGACGGTCACGGGCCGCCCTCGTCCTCGGGATCCGGCATCCCCGTCGCGGCTGCGACGCCTTCCAGGTAACCCCGAGCCCGTTCCGCGCGCGGGTACTCCCCGACCAGGGACCAGAACGGCGCCCCGTGGCCGGGAACGAGCAGATGCGCGAGCTCGTGCACGAGCACGTAGTCCACGACCCAGCTGGGCATCCCGCGCAGCCGGGAGGAGAGCCGGATCGAGCCGTCCGCGGGTGTGCACGAGCCCCAGCGGCTGCCCTGGTTGTCGACCCACCGCACGCTCGTCGGGACCGCTTGCCCGCCGAGGTAGCGCCGGGACAGGTCCTGTGCCCGAGCCAGCAGGGCGGCGTCGGAGGGCCGCCGGCGCTGCTCCTGCGCGGCCAGGCGCTCGAGCATCAACGCGACCCAGCGACGCTCCTCGGCGGCGGACATCCGCTCGGGGATGAGGACGACCGTTCGCGCTCCGTCGCGGTAGGCACTGACCGTACGGCGACGCCGGGCGCTGCGGCGGACCTCCACGGACCCGGCGTGGTCCGGCTCCGGCGGCGCAATGCCGGCGTCGGAGCCACCGCGTGCACCACTGCTTGTACCACCGGCCATGCGCGCCCGGCCGTGGCGCGGCGTGCCGGCTCCACGTGCCCCTGCGCCGTGCCCGGCCACCATGGGTGCACGCTACCCGCCGTCGCCCCAGCTGACCCGTCCCAGGCGCCGCGGACGCGGGGCCGGACGCCGCCGTCGTCCACAGCTTGGGTATGACGTTGCCGCAGGTCAGCCGCCTGTGACGACCTCGTCCGCACAGTCGTCCACAGGTTTTCCCACAGTGACCCACAGCGACACTCCGGGCTGTCCCCAGGGAGGCGTTGCCCGCACGTGCGTGGGCACGGCGACCGACGTTGACGACGGCTCCGGGACCGACCTACCGTCGGACCTGACGGTCCCGGGGCATCGGGTGTCACCGCCCGCACGGGGAAGGCGGGTGACGGCAGGCGGTGCTCCGCGGGCCGTTCCCGTCTTTCGCCCCGCCCTCGCCCGCCGTCACCTCCCCGCGTAGGCGCGCCCGGCGGCGCCGACATTCGCCGCGACCCCGGTGCCGGGTGTGTCAGCGCCCCGAGAAGCGCGGTGGGCGCCGCTCGCGCTGCGCGGCGATGCCCTCGTGGAGGTCGGCCGTGGCGAGAGTCACCGACTGTGCCAGGGCCTCCCACTCGAGCGCCTCGTGGAAGCCGGCATGCCCGCCCGCGGCCAGTGCGGCCTTCGTCAGCCGCGTCGCTATCGGCGCCTTGGCCGCGACCTGCGCCGCGATGGCGAGTGCGTGAGGGAGGACCTGCTCCGTCGGCAGCGACGCGTTCGCCAGTCCGAGCTGCACCGACTCCGCTCCGGTGACGAACCGCCCGGTCAGGAGCAGTTCGCGCGCCGCGGCAAGTCCCACGGCCTGCGGGAGGAGGTAGGTCGTCGCCATACCTGGATGGAGTCCGAGAGCCGTAAACGGCACGCCGAGCCGCGCGTCCTGCGCGACGTAGCGCAGGTCGCAGGCGAGCGCAAGGGCGAGGCCCGCACCGACCGCGGCGCCGTTGACGGCAGCGATGGTGGGGATCTCCAATGCCCGCACGGACAGCCACGTGCGGTAGAACGCGAGCATCCGGCTGCGCAGCTCGTTGACGGTCGCGCCCGGCTCCGACGCGAGCCAGGACAGGTCGCCTCCTGAGCTGAACGCGGACCCGGCGCCGGTCACGACCACGCAGCGCACGTCCGGGTCGGTCCGGAGGTGGTCCATCACCTGCCCCCAGGACGCGGTCATCTCCGTCGACATCATGTTCCTGCGGTCCGGAAGGTCGAGCGTCACGAGGACCACGCCGGCCCCCCGGCACTCGGCTCGCAACGCCGGGTAGTTCCCGGCGTACTCCGACGGTGGCGCGTCGCTCATGCGCCGGAGGCTAGCGATAGCGCGTCGCTGCACGTGCACGATCGTCGGTTACCGCGCCGGGCAGTGGGCACGACAGCGCTCGTGTCCCGTCATCACGAGGGAGTCCGACGCACCCGCGGAGCGCCTCCACGGGTGCGCCGCGGCACTCGCCTAGGGTGACGGTCGGTCTACTCGCCGCGGAGACCGAGCACGACACCGTCAGGGACCGAGCGAGGAGGACGACGTGGCTGAGAGCTACACCGGCGATGCCTACTGCGTGAAGTGCAAGGAGAAGCGGGACTTCACAGGTGAGGTCAAGATCAGCGAATCCGGCCGACGGATGGCACAGGGCACGTGCCCGGTGTGCGGCACGAAACTGAACAGAATCCTCGGCAAGGCCTGAGCACTCGCCTCCGGCCGTGGCCGGCGGAGGTCCGCGCCCTCGGCCGACTCAAGGCCTGTGGGCAGTCGCCGGTCGACCGGCCGGTGGTGTGGACGACGATTCGGCGACGTCGCCGGTCTGGAACGCTCGTCAGGTGCTTCGCCCAGAACAGACGCGCCCAGAACAGACGCGCCCAGAACAGACGCGCTCAGGACAGACGCGCTCAGGACAGACGCGCGGCGGACAGGCCAGTGGCGGGCCGACATCGGCCGCGACGCCCGCGATGCGACCGGTCATCAAACCGGCCCTCCACAAGATCTGGCGTGACCACCACACCCTCCAAATCGGTCTCGACCCCGATCGTGCCGTGGTGATCACCGGCCTCGATCGTCCCTTGGCGTCCGTGATCGAGATCCTCGACGGGACGCACGACGTCCCCCGCGTCCTGGACAAGGCACGATCCGTGGGCGTTGCGGAGAGTGACGTCCGCAGCTTGCTGGACCTGCTCGCGCAGGGCGACGTGCTCGACGACGCGGCCGCCGACCGCGGTGCGCTCGCGGCCCTGCCCACACGCGACCGCGACCGCCTTGCTCCGGACCTGGCCTCGGCTTCGCTCGTCCGCGGCGGTCAGGACGGTGGCATGGCCGTCTTCCAGCGACGGCGTCGCTCGTCGGTGACCGTGCACGGCGCAGGCCGCGTCGGCGCCTCGGTCGCCACGCTCCTCGCGGCAGCCGGGATCGGTTCGGTCCATGTCGAGGATGCCGGACGGGCCACCGTTGCCGACGCTGCCCCGGCAGGGCTCGCGCCGGAGGCTGCAGGCGAGCGGCGGGGCCTGGCTGCGCGCGCCGCCGTACGACGGGTCGACGCGGCCGTTGCCGACGCACCTGCTGCCCCGCGCCCGGACGTCGTGGTCCTCGCGCCGGCGAGCGGAGCGCCGGACCCCCGGCTCGTCGATGACCTCGTGCGTGAAGGCGTCCCGCACGTGCTCGCCGTCGTCCGGGAGACGACGGGCGTGGTGGGACCGCTCGTCCTTCCGGGCCGCTCCACGTGCCTTCGTTGCTGTGATCTGCACCGTAGCGACCGCGACCGTGCCTGGCCGCGCATCGCTGCTCAGCTGGTCGGCGCCCGGACCGGCGTACCGGCCTGCGACGTGGTCCTCGCGACGACCGTCGCCGGCCACGCCGCCCTGCAGGTCCTGCTCTGGCTCGACGGGACGCCATGCCCCGAGGCGGTGGACGGGACGCTCGAGGTGAGCGCCGTGGACGGCACGACGCGTCGTCGGACGTGGCAGCCGCATCCGGCATGCGGCTGCGCCTGGTGACGAGCTCCTCGTCGAGGCATCGGACCCGGCGGCTTGCCGTCGTCGTCGCCGCAGGACCGAGCGGCGCGTCGCGCTCCCGCCAGGACCGAGCCCACTGCGCGTCGCGCTGCCGCCAGACGAAGGCGACTGCGCGTCGCGTTCCGCCAGGCCCGAGCCGCCGGTACGTCGCGCAGCCGCGGAGGACGACCCAACTCGCCGCGTCGCGCTCGCGCAAGTGAAGCCGTGGCAAGGACAATGGAGCCGTGACGGACCTCCCCCGCCGAGCGGTGACCCGGACCGCGAAGCTCGCCTCCCTTCCCGTGGGGATAGCCGGCCGTGCCGCGTGGGGCCTTGGCAAGCGGATCGGTGGGCAGTCCGCCGAGGTCGTCGCCGCCGAGATGCAAGCCCGGACCGCCGAGCAGATCTTCAAGGTCCTCGGCGAGCTCAAGGGCGGGGCCATGAAGTTCGGGCAGGCAATGTCGATCTTCGAGTCCGCGCTGCCGGAGAACCTCGCGGGGCCCTATCGAGCGACGCTCACGAAGTTGCAGGACGCCGCGCCGCCGATGCCGGCGAAGACGGTGCACGCCGTGCTCGCGGAGAACTTCGGCCGGCAATGGCGGCGCAACTTCCGCGAGTTCGACGACACGCCGACGGCTGCGGCGTCCATCGGCCAGGTGCACCGCGCGGTGTGGAAGGACGGCCGCGACGTCGCGGTGAAGATGCAGTATCCGGGTGCGGGCGAGGCCCTGCTCGCCGATCTCGACCAGATCAGCCGGCTCGGGCGCGTCTTCGCCGGGTGGATCCCCGGCCTCGACATCAAGCCGCTGCTCGCGGAGCTGAAGGAGCGCGTCACCGAGGAACTTGACTACACCCTCGAGGCCGAGGCCCAGCGGGGATTCGCGGCCGCCTTCGCCGACGACCCCGAGATCGCGGTTCCGGCGGTGGTCCGCGGCGGGTCGCGCGTCCTCGTGACCGAATGGATGGACGGCGCGCCGCTGTCCCGTCTCGTTGCCGAGGGCACGCGCGAGGAGCGCGACCGCTTCGGGCTGCTCTACGTCCGCTTCCTGTTCTCCGGTCCCGCCCGAGCCGGGCTGCTGCATGCCGACCCCCATCCGGGCAACTACCGCGTCCTGCCCGACGGTCGGCTGGGTGTCCTCGACTTCGGGGCAGTGGCGCGACTGCCCGACGGACTGCCGCCCTCGATCGGGCGGCTGCTGCGCGTCGCGCTCGACGGGAAGCCCGAGGACGTCGTCGCTGGTCTGCGGGAGGAGGGCTTCCTCAAGCCCACCATCACCATCGACGCCGAGCAGCTTCTCGACTACCTCTTCCCGTTCCTCGAGCCGGCCCGCGTGGAGAGGTTCCACTTCACCCGCGACTGGATGCGGACGCAGTTCGCGCGGATCAACGACCCCCGCCAGCCCGGTTACCTCACGGCGCTCAAGCTCAACATGCCGCCGGACTACCTGCTCATTCACCGCGTCTGGATCGGCGGGATGGGCGTGCTGTCGCAGTTGGACACCGAGGCGCCGGTCCGCGCGGAGATGGAGCGCTGGCTACCCGGCTTCGCCGAGGAGTGAGTGTGGCTCTCAGGACCACCACTTAGAGTCGAGCTTGCCTTCGATGTCGCGCACGTGCTCGCGGCTGCATCGTTCGCAGTACCACCGCAGGACGCCTCGCTCGATCGAGGACGACCAGGCCAGCGCCGGGTCCCGGGCAGGGACGCCGCACCAGGCGCAGGTGCGCGCCGGTTCCGCCCCGGGCGCCGACGAGCTCGCCGGCGGTCCCGGCGTACGGCCGGTCATGGCAGCGACTGCCGTAGGTCGAGCAGAGGCGCGAGCAGGTCCCCGTCCCGGTTGACGCGCTCCAGCACCTCGCCGGCGAGGAACTGCACGTCCTCGGGTGCCTCGACTTCCTCCAGCTCCTCCCACGTCACCGGTGTGGAGACCCAGTGCCACTCGCGGGCGCGCAGGGAGTAGGGCGCCACGGTCGTCTTCGCGGCGTTGTTCTGGCTCCAGTCGATGAGGACCTTGCCGGGCCGCAGGTCCTTGCGCATCCTCGACACCACGAGACCGGGGTGGCGGCTCTCGAGCCGCTCCGCAAGGGCCTTCGCGTACGCCGACGTCCGCTGTGCCGGCACCGGCCTGACGGGCACGTAGAGCTGCAAGCCCTTGGACCCCGACGTCTTGGGCCATGCCCGCAGACCGTCGCCGGCGAGCTCGTCGCGCAGCAGCACGGCCACCTGGCAGCACTCGACGACCGTGGCGGGCGCGCCGGGGTCAAGGTCGAAGACGACGAGGTCGGCGTCCCGGACGCCACCGCGCGGGCCGACGGTCCACTGGGGGACATGCAGCTCGAGAGCGGCGAGGTTCGCCAGCCACACGAGTGTCGGAAGGCCGTCGACGACGACGTAGTCGATCTCCTCCCGGTCCTTGGTGCTACCCGGAGAGGGCAGCCGCACCCGGCGGACCCAGTCCGGGGTGGCCTTCGGCGCGTTCTTCTCGAAGAACGCGCCACCGTCCACCCCGTCGGGGTAGCGCTTGCGGGTGAGGGGCCGTCCGTCGAGGTGGGGCAGCAGCACCGGCGCGATCCGGGCGTAGTAGTCGACGACCTCGCCCTTGGTGAACCCCGTATCGGGGTAGAGGATCTTGTCAAGGTTGGACAGCGTGAGCGTCGTGCCGCTGACATCCACGGTGGTGCGCTGGGGCATGAGCGAACCCCTTCCCCGCCACGGGCGGTCCTCCCCTGCGCCGCCGCTGTTTCCTTCCGCGCCCGGTCAGGGGACACTGTTTCGCATGCAGACGATCTGGAAGGGCACGGTGTCCTTCGGGCTCGTGTCGATCCCGGTCCGGCTCTATGCCGCGACCGAGGAGCGCGACGTGTCCTTCCGGCAGGTCCACGAAGCCGATGGCGGGCGCATCCGTTACAAGCGCGTGTGTGAGAAGGATGGCCAGGAGGTCCCCTACCGCGACATCGCCAAGGGCTACGAACGCCCGGACGGCCAGGTCGTCGTCCTCACCTCTGAGGACTTCGCCTCGCTCCCCCTGCCGTCGCGCAAGGCCATCGACGTGCTGCAGTTCGTGCCGGTCGAGCAGATCGACCCCGTCTACTTCGCACGGACCTACTACCTGCAAGCCGACGGGCCCGGAGCCAAGCCGTATGTCCTGCTGCGCGACGCACTCCAGAGCGCCGGCAGAGTCGCGGTAGTGAAGGTGGCCCTGCGCAACCGCGAGAGCCTCGCGCTGCTGCGGCCGAAGGACGGCGTGCTCGTCCTGCAGACGATGCTCTGGCCGGAGGAGGTCCGCGACTCGAGCTTCGCAGAGCCCAGCGAGGACGTGGAGGTGCGGGCGCAGGAGGTCGCCATGGCGGAGTCCTACATCGCGACCCTGTCCGAGGACTTTCACCCCGAGGCGTTTTCCGACGACTACCGCTCGGCGCTCGAGGAGCTCGTCGCGGCCAAGGCAGGCGGGGAGGACCTGGACTTCGACGAGCCGCGCGAGGACACCGGCACGGTCGTCGACCTCATGGCCGCGCTCAAGGCGAGCGTCGAGGCGGCCAAGCAGCGGCGCAGCGGCGGGCCAGCCAGCGGTGGGAGGCCCGCAGCGGACGCGGGTGACGCCGACGACGCCGGCTCCGGTGACGAGGACGAGCGCCCCGCGCGGGGCCGCCGCAAGGCAGCGTCGGGCGGCGACTCCGGCTCGGGCGGCGCGGCTCCGACGAAGAAGGCGGCGACGCGCAAACGAAGCGGCGGCACGGCCGCGAAGGCCACGGGCACCGAGGACGGTACGGCGAAGAAGGCCGCCCGCACGACGGACAAGGCTGCGGCCAAGGCGACGGCCTCGAAGACGAGCAGCCGGCGCAAGTCCGCCTGACCACGTCGGTCGACCGGGCACGCGCAGTTCGGTCGCCCAGGCGGCGATGCGACGTCCGCCACGTGCCGCACGCCATGGGCAGTGGCGCATGCACGTCGCCTGAACAGCGGGGTTATGGTCGAGGTCCCCCCCTTGCCAGACAGCTATGTCCGGCGCCGGACGTCGTGTCCGGCCACGACGGTTGCCAACGAAAGTTCGGCGACCGGGGACAAACACCTCTGTCAGGTCCGCAGGCAGGCAACGCCGTTCCCGCCGAAAGCGACATCCGGACCTGCGCCATACGGGCCTGTGTGTCCTGAGACATACAGGTGTGTGTGGCCTAGGTTGGCGCCCAGGTGGACGCAACTGTCTCCTCGCTTCGAGCACAGCGCGCCGGCCCACCTGGGGCAGTGACCTTGGTGCCCGACGGGCCTGGAGCGGCCCTCCGCGTGCCTTTGCCTTTCGCCTGCGGGGCCCGAGCTCCCCCGCCGCCACGGCACGCAGCGTCTCGATCGCGGTGGTCGGCCGTTCCGGTGTGGGAGCACGTGTCCGGGCCGGTCCCCTCGTCCCGGCCC
>JALYMU010000363.1 GCA_030773595.1 Actinomycetota bacterium
TGAAGTTGCCCGGCACGGAGAAGGTCCGGTCGTAGGACTCACTGCCGACCGGCATCCGGTCCACGGCGAGGCCCGACGCCGGGGTGACATCCCCGCTCGTCGTCAGCGACACCTGGATCGGCCCGTAGGCGGGCTGACCCTCAACGGTGCTGATGAAGCCGTCGCCGTCCTCGTCTTCGCGCATCGTCGGGCACTCGTGGCGGGCCTCCTCGCCGAAGTGGATGTGCTGGGCGTGCGGCATACCCTCGAGCAGGCCGTTGCTGTCGATCATGACGTGGAGGCGATCGCCCTTGACCATCACCTCGGCAGTGCCACTGGCACCCGAGCCGTTGAGCTCACCCAGCTCGGCGACGAAGGTGTGCTTGTGCTCCGCGGCCAGCGCCGGCGCGACAGAGAAGGCGAACGGGAAAGCGAGTGCGGCGGATGCCGCGAGGACCTTGCGCATCTGGAACTCCAGTTCTAGTGACTGCCGCGGTCGCGTGTCGACCGCGGGTAGGACTGCCACGACCGTCCGGCGGTCAGCGGCACCGGCGCGCACTCACGCCGGCTCGGTCATCCGGACACCTGGAGAGTGCCCTTCATGTTGGGGTGGAAGTTGCAGTGGTAGGCGTACGTCCCTGCCTTGTCGGGCGCGGAGAACGTCGCCGTCTTGCCGCCGGCGATCTCGACATCGAACGTCGCGCCGGTGCCGTCATCGGCGGTGACCGTGTGCGGCGCCGAGTCGGTGTTCTTCACCGTGACCGTCGAGCCCGGCGCGGCGGTGGCCATGGTATAGGCGAAGTCCTTGATCGCGATGGTGGCGCCGTCCTGCCCGGGAGCCTCCGTCGTTTTCGGCGTGCTGACGGCGGGCGACCCGGCACCGGATGGAGCCCCGGACTCCGACGACGTCGCGCAGCCGCTGAGGATCACGGCGAGCACGGCGGCAGCGGCGAGGCGCGAGGAACGGTTCACGTGGGGTATCCGGGGCCACCCACGCTGCGGATTGGCTGAATCAAAAAAAAATCGCAGGTCCGACGGGGAGGGCGCCGATCACCGTGCCGAGCCGTCGACCTCGGCGGTCGCGAGCCGCCACGTGTCCGGTGGCCAACGGTGTCCGGGGGCTCGCTCCCCGGGGCCGGGCCTGGGCGACACCCACGTCCCGTGCGGAGCGAATCAGCTACGGGGGATGCTTCTCGCCGCCGCACAGGCCGTCGCGCACCTCAGCGACGCCGAAGCGCCCGACGGCGTCCTGCTGCCGTACGTCACCGACGACGACAGCGCTGCACGGGCGGGCGCCGGCGAGGTGACTGCCGGCCGCGCACGACCACGGGCCGGTCCTCGGGTCATACGGACCGCACCGCGTCGACCACCTCGATGAGGAAGCGGCTGCGCCCGTCGAGGTCACCGCCGTACTCGTCGGCACGCTGGTTCGACAGCGGCGAGAGAAACTCGTGGACGAGGTAGCCGTAGGCGGCCCGAATCTCGACCCTCTCGAAGCCCGCGTCGAGCGAGCGCTTCGCGCGCCATGGGCGAACGTCCGCATCAGCCCGGCGATCTCCGCGACCGACAGCGCCTTCGGTGACGCTCGATGCGATCAAGGGCCTCATCTGCTCGTTGCTCCTGGATGCCGGCTTCCCGAAGCCCGAGACGTCCGGGGACGAGGAGGGCGGGGAGAGCGACGTCGCCAAGGCAGCGATGACACGACTGGCGGGACATGGGCGCGTGAGAGCATCGCAGGGGTCGGTGACCCGCCCACCGTGCAACTCGCGGCGGTCGCCTTCGCGAAGTACTGCTACGGCCCGCCGCGCTAGCGGCGATGCCGGGAGAGACCCCGCACCGCCCTCACCTCGAGGGGTACAGCGTGTGGTCCGGGAAGTTGCCGTACAGCCGCTCCTCCTCCCCCTCCGGCCCGTACGTCACGGCCTGCACGAGCAGGTCGCCGCCCACGAAGGCGCCCTTCCACGACTCACCCATGCCGCCGAAGACCTCCTCGCGGTCCCCGCGACTGCGAGGCTTGTTGATGCCGACCTTGAAGGCCTGCAGCTGCTCGCTCACCCGCGCACCGAAGCTGCCGTCGTCCGTCGCCACGCTCGCGACCAGGCACCCGTTGCTGGCGTTCATGGCCGCGAGCAGCTCCGCCTCCGTGTCGACGCACACGATCGAGTCGAGGGGGCCGAAAGGCTCCGCATGGCGCAGGGACCAGTTCGCCGGCGGCTCGAGGACACATGCCGGCGCGACGTACGCGGAGGTGTCCTGCCCGGAGACGAACCGGCCCTGTCCCAGGGACCCGCGATACAGCGGCAGGCCCCGACCGTTCATCGCCTCGTCGAAGGCGTCGACCAGGTCCTGCGCCTTGCGGACGGAGATCAGCGGTCCGAAGTCCAGGTCCGGTAGCGGGTCCCCCGGCGCCTCGACCGCAAGGGGATGACCGAACCGGATGCCCTTGACCACGGGAAGGTAGGTCTCCAGGAACGCAGGGAGAAGGCGCCGCTGGACGACGTAGCGGGGGTACGCCGTGCACCGCTGCTTGGCGTACTCGAAGCCCTTGCGCAGGTGCTGCGCCAGCACGTCCCACTGGCTGAAGTCCCAGATGCCCCAGGCGTTCAGTCCCTCCTGCTCGAGGAAGTGGCGCCGCTTCTTGTCCGAGAGCGTCGTCGCTGCGGCCCTGCCGTTCGCCCGTCCCCCGACGAACGCCAGCGCGCCGATGCCCGGGCTGCTGATGAGCGCGTCGCCGAGCTTGCTCCCCACGCCCGACAGCAGGGTCACCGGCAGTCCCGCCCGCGCCATGAACACGTGCGCGAGCGTGAGGCAGTGGAAGCCTCCCTGACTGGGCGTCTTCGCCACCACCGAGTTCCCGGCCAGCGCCTGGACGAGCTCGGCATGGACCTGCACGCTCATCGGGTAGTTCCAGCTGGCGATGTTCGAGACGGGCCCCGGCAGCGGACGCCGCTCCCGGCCGGTCCCGGCCCCGAGCTGCCGCTCGATCTCGTCGACGTACCACCGGGCGCCGTCGAGGCACCTGTCGACGTCCGCCGTGGCGAGCCGCCACGGCTTGCCGATCTCCCATGCCAGCAGCATCGCCAGGAGGTCCCGGTGCGCGGTCATGTCGTCGACGGCCTGAGTCACCCGCCGCTTGCGCTCGTCGAGGTCGACGGAGGACCACTCCGCATGCCGGCGACCCGCGAGCTCGACCGCCTCGACGGCCGTCGCGTGGTCCACCCGAGGCGGTCCCTGGATCGGCGTCATGTCGACCGGTGTGACGTGGTGGCCCGGCGTACCGACGCGGCGCCACTCCCCGTCGATGAGGTTGAGGATCCGGTCGGCGTCGAACGCCTCCGGCGCCACCGACACACAGCGCGCGTAGGTCTCGGTCCACGACGTGCCGGGCTTCACCTGGAGCTGCGTCACGGCCCACCTCCTGTCCGCCGCATCGGGCTCAGCCGACACGGGCGAGTGCAAGCACAGTCTCGCAGCGTAGATATCCCGGGGCCTCCGGCGCTACGGCCGGCCCGGATTGACCGGCGGACGCGACGTACCGCGGCGCGCAGCGCGGGGTGCTGCAGCAGCGAGGTGCTCTCATGCGGGTACGTCGGCCCGCGACGTGGCTTCCCATCCGGGCGCGAGGAAGCCGTGGATCACGGGCGCCACTTCGTCCACGGAGTCGATCAGCATCAGATGTCCGCCACCGCGTACGAGGTGCGCCTGCGCATGCGGCAACAGTTTCGTCAGGAGCGTGACGTTCCCGACGGGCACCAACGGGTCGTCGTCGCCCGCGACGACGAGCGTGGGCTGGCGCACCTGGGCCAGCCAGGGCAGGCTCGTCCAGACCATCCCGGCGTGCAGCTGCCCGAGGTAGGACGCGGTGTCGACCCGGTGGCGGAACAGCTCCACGTGCCGGCGGACGGCGTCACGGCGCCTGCCGACGCTGCCGCCGAAGATGTACGGCGACACCTGCAGGACGCTCGCCTGCGACCTCAGCAGCTGCGGCGACGCCAGCAGCGCGTACGCGAGAGGGCTCCCCGGCACGGACCCCACGCCGCACGCCGTCGCGACGAGAACGAGCCGCCGCACGCGGTCGGGCGCGTCGTGTGCGAGCTGCTGGGCGACCATGCCGCCGAAGGAGAAACCCAGGACGTCGACTCGGCGCACCCCTAGCGCCCGCACCACGTCGGCGGCAACGCGTGCCTGGTCGCGGACCGACAGCGGCCCGCGGGCCGCGTCGCTGTCCCCGCAGCCCGGAGCGTCGTAGGCGATCGTGCCGAGATCCCGGGGCAGCGCCGCCCGCAGCGGGCCCCACAGCGCCCGACCACCGCCCACGCCGTTGACGAGAAGCAGGGACGGGTCCTCGCCCCGGACGTCGACCGCGATGCGGTGGCCACCGGCATCGACCACACCGGACCAGCTCGGCCGTGGCGGCGTCAGCACCGGCCGGCCGTCAGGAGTCGGGCACCGGCGCTCACGCGTCGAGCACGAGACCGAAGAGCAGAAGGTCGTGCAGCTGCCCGGACTCGTCCTTCGCCTGCGCCCGGAGCGTGCCCTCGAGGGTGAAGCCCAGGTGTTCGAAGATCGCCTTGCCCGCGCTTTCCTCGGCGATCATCTCGAGGATGAGCTTCTCCACGCCGAGGTCGCGGGCGCAGCGGAGGACGTTCTGCGCGAGCATCGACCCGACGCCCGAGCCCCTGGCCGTGTCGCTGACCACCAGGTGGATGTCGCCGACGTGGCTCCTCCAGCCGGGGAGCTGGCGGACCGTCGCGTATCCCACGATGCGCCCGTCGATGACCGCCACGAGCTGACGCCAGTTCGACGCCGCGTGCGCCGTCACCAGCCTGGTCACGGTCGCCGGGCTCTGCAGGTCGAGATCGAGGTAGCGCCAGTCGTCCCGGCGCAGCGAGGCCCCGAACTCGGCGAGCCCCGCCTCGTCGTCCTCACGAAGCGGTCGCACCTCCACAGCCCGGCCGTCCCGCAGCCGCTGCTCCGCAACCGCCGCTCCACCCGTCATCGGCACGACACCTCCCGCATCCGCGCGCCGGGGCGCGCTCCGCCCGGTCCCGGGCGGCCTACCCGCCTGGACGCCGCCGAACACCCGCGGGCAACCGTGTCGCGGCACAGGCGCCGTCAGGCGTGTTCTCGCCGCATTAGGGGGTATTGCGCAATCCCTCACCGGGCGTACGGTTCCAGGGGAAGGGATCACTGGTGACGATTCTCCTGATCGGACCTCCCGGCGCCGGGAAGGGCACGCAGGCTACGGTGCTCGAGTCGCGGCTCGGGCTCAAGCACGTCGCGAGCGGCGACCTGTTCCGCCACCACATGCGGGAGGGGACCGAGCTCGGACGCACGGCAAAGTCCTTCGTGGACCGGGGTGAGCTCGTGCCCGACGAGCTCGTCATCAGCATGGTCCTCGAGCGGCTGGAGCAGCCCGACTGCGCCTCCGGGGTCATCTTCGACGGCTTCCCCCGCACCCGGGAGCAGGCCGTCGTGCTGATCGACGAGCTGCGCCGGCGCGACGACGACATCCACGCCGCGGTGGCACTCACGGCGCCGCGGGAGGTCCTCCTTCGGCGTCTCGTCGGCCGCCAGACGTGCACGCGCTGCGGCTCCGCCTACAACATCTTCTTCACGCCCGCGCGTCTCGAGGGGATCTGCGACCTCTGTGGCGGGGAGCTCTACACACGCAGCGACGACAACTGGGAGACCGCCCGGCACCGCCTCGACGTCTACGACGCGCAGACGTTCCCGCTGATCGAGCTGTTCCGCTCCATGGGACTGCTGCGGGAGGTCGACGCGCTCGGTGACGTGGACGACGTCGCCGACCGCATCACGGCGGCGGTCACGGGGAACGGCGGCACCACCGACATGCAGCCACCTGAGGGTTCGAACGGGCCCGTCCATGAGACAGCTGGAGGCACCACGTGACGGACACGACCAATGCGCGCTCCACCTCCATGTTCGAGTCCGAGATAGAGGCTCTGCTCGGCGTCGAGCGCTTCGACCCGCCGCAGGAGTTCGCGGGCCAGGCTCTGGTCAGCGACCCGTCGGTCTACGACCACGCGGAGCAGGACTGGAAGGGCTACTGGGCCGGGCGGGCACGTGAGCTGCACTGGCACGAGCCGTTCGAGACCGTCGTCGACGAGAGCAACCCGCCCTTCTACAAGTGGTTCACCGACGGCAAGATCAACGTCTCGTACAACTGCGTCGACCGTCACGTCGAGGCCGGCAACGGCGAGCGTGTGGCCTTCTACTGGGTCGGGGAGGAGGGCGAGCAGCGCACCGTCACCTATGCCGACCTCCACCGCGACGTGCAGCGCTTCGCGAACGTGCTCAAGAGCCTCGGCGTCCGGACCGGCGACGTCGTCGGCATCTTCGTGCCGATGATCCCTGAGGTCGTCGTCGCGATGCTCGCCTGCGCCCGCATCGGTGCGGCGCACAACGTGGTCTTCGGCGGCTTCGCACCGAACTCCGTCGCGGAGCGCATGGAGGTCAGCCAGGCGAAGGTCCTCATCACCGTGGACGGGGCGAGGCGCAAGGGCAAGACCGCACCGGTCAAGTCGGCCGTCGACGAGGTGATCGGGACCGCGCCGTCCGTGGAGCACATCCTCGTCATCCGCAACACCGGTCTCGAGTGCTCGATGTCGCCGGGGCGCGACGTCTTCTACGACGAGGTGGCATCCACGGTCGAGGAGACCTGCCCGGCAGAGCCGCTCGACCCGGAGAACACGCTCTTCATCCTCTACTCCTCGGGTTCGACGGCGAAGCCGAAGGGCATCCTGCACACCTCCGGCGGCTACCTCACCGGCGTCGCCGCGACGATGAAGGACGTCTTCGACCTCAAGCCGGAGTCAGACGTCTACTGGTGCACCGCGGACGTCGGCTGGATCACCGGCCACTCGTACATCGTCTACGGACCGCTCGCGAACGGCTGCACCAGCGTCATGTACGAAGGTGCCCCGGACTACCCGCACAAGGCGATCTGGTGGGAGCTCGTCGAGCGGTTCAAGGTCACGATCTTCTACACCGCGCCCACGGCGATCCGCGCGTGCATGAAGTGGGGCCCGGAGTTCCCCGCCCAGCACGACCTGAGCTCCTTGCGCCTGCTCGGCAGCGTCGGCGAACCCATCAACCCGAAGGCGTGGGTCTGGTACCACAAGGTCGTGGGCGGCGAACGGTGTCCGATCGTCGACACCTGGTGGCAGACCGAGACCGGCGCCATCATGATCAGCCCTCTCCCGGGCATCACGGCGACGAAGCCGGGCTCGGCCACGCACCCCCTGCCCGGCATCTCGGCCAGGCTGCTGGACCGGGAGACGGGCCAGGAGATCCACGAGGGCGAGGGCCTCCTCGCGATCGACCGCCCGTGGCCGTCGATGCTGCGCACGCTGTACGGCGACGACGACCGCTTCGTCGCAACGTACTGGTCCCGCTTCGGGCCGACGACGTACGTGGTCGGTGACGCGGCGCGACGGGACTCCGACGGTTACTTCTGGATCATCGGCCGCGTCGACGACGTCATCAACGTGTCCGGGCACCGCCTGTCCACCGCGGAGGTGGAGTCCGCCATCGTCGCCCACGAGAAGGTCGCCGAGGCCGCCGTCGTGCCAGAGCCCCACGACCTCACCGGGCAGGCCATCGTCGCCTTCGTGATCCTCGCGGGCGACCAGGAAGGCGACGACCGGCTCGCTGCGGAGATCCGCGAGTTCGTCGGCGTCCGGATCGGGAAGCTGGCGCGGCCGAGCCGCGTCGTGTTCAGCCCCGACCTGCCGAAGACACGGTCCGGCAAGATCATGCGCCGCCTGCTGCGCGACCTCGCCGAAGGACGCGAGCTGGGCGACGTCACCACACTGCGCGACCCGTCGGTCGTCATGGACCTGCGGGACAAGGTCGCCGCGCAGCGCGCAGCGTCATCGTCCTGAACCTGCCATCACCTGGAGACATCGATGCCCAAGTCCGTCATCGTCGGCGGCGCCCGCACGCCGATCGGCAAGATGCTCGGTTCTCTCAAGACCTTCTCCGCCACGGACCTCGGTGGCATGGCGATCGCCTCGGCCCTCGAGCGAGCCGGGATCACCGGTGACCAGGTCGACTACGTGATCATGGGACATGTGCTCCAGGCCGGCGCGGGGCAGATCACGTCCCGCAAGGCTGCTCTCAACGGCGGCATCCCGATGCGCGTCCCGGCTGAGACGGTCAACAAGGTCTGCCTGTCCGGCATGAACGCGATCGCGCACGCGGACCAGCTGATCCGGCTGGGTGAGTGCGACGTCGTCGTGGCCGGCGGTATGGAGTCCATGACGAACGCGCCATACCTGCTGCCCGGCGCCCGCTCCGGTTACCGCTACGGCAACCAGACCGTCCTGGACTCGACCCTGCACGACGGCCTCTTCTGCACGATCGAGGAGCGCGGCATGGGCGACGCGACCGAGGAGTACAACCGCAAGCTCGGCATCTCGCGCCAGGAGATGGACGATTACGCCGCGCGGTCCCACGAGCGCGCGACGACCGCGATGAAGAACGGCGCGTTCGACGACGAGATCGTCCGGGTCGAGATTCCGCAGCGCAAGGGCGACCCCGTGGTGGTCAACGACGACGAGGGCGTCCGAGCCGACACCACGGCGGAGATGCTCGCGAAGCTCAAGCCGGCGTTCTCCCCGGACGGCGCGATCACCGCGGCGTCGTCCTCGCAGATCTCCGACGGCGCGTGCGCCGTAGTCGTGACGAGCGATGCAAAGGCGGCTGAACTCGGACTACCCGTGATCGCCGAGATCGAGCGGTACGGCACCGTGGCAGGTCCCGACCCGTCGCTGCAGTCGCAGCCCTCGAATGCGATCCACAACGCACTGAAGAAGGCAGGTCTGACGCCGCAGGACATCAACCTGTTCGAGATCAACGAGGCCTTCGCCTCCGTCGCGATCCAGTCAATCCGCGAACTCGGCGTCTCGGACGAGATCGTGAACGTCGACGGCGGCGCGATTTCGATGGGACACCCGATCGGAATGAGCGGCGCCCGCATCACGCTGCACCTGGCGCTCGAGCTCCGGCGCCGCGGCGGCGGGCTGGGAGCGGCGGGCCTGTGCGGCGGCGGCGGGCAGGGCGACGCGCTCATCCTGCGAGTTCCGGCCGCGTGACGCGCACTTCAAGGAAGGAGCGAGCACATGGGTGACATGACAGGGCAGGTCGCGCTCGTCACTGGCGGCGTGCGGGGCATCGGCCTGGCTATCAGCAACCGGCTGGCGGCGCGTGGCGTGCGAATCGCCGCGGGCTACTCCCGTGACGCGGAGTCGGCGAAGCGGTTCTGCGACGCGCACGAAGGCTCGACGATCCATCAGGGGAACATCGGGAACGCCCAGGACTGCGAGCGGGTGATCAGCGAGGTCCTCGAACAGCACGGGCGCCTCGACATTCTCGTCAACAACGCGGGCATCACGGCCGACAAGACCGTGCGCAAGATGTCGGTCGACGAGTGGGACCGCGTCGTGCAGGTCAACCTGTCCGGTGCGTTCTACCTCTCCCGCGCGATCCTCCAGCACATGCTCGACAGGGGAAGCGGGCGGATCATCAACATCAGCTCGATCATCGGTGAAGCCGGCAACGTCGGGCAGGCGAACTACGCCGCGGCGAAGGCGGGGCTGTTCGGGCTCACGATGAGCCTGGCCCAGGAGACCGCGCGCAAGGGCATCACGGTGAACTCCGTGGCCCCGGGCTACATCAGCACCGAGATGGTCGCGGCCGTGCCGAAGGAGGCACTCGAGAAGGTGGTCGCCAAGATTCCGGTCGCGCGGCTGGGCGAGCCCGACGAGGTCGCGCGGGTCGTTGAGTTCCTCGCGGATTCCGATTCCGCGTTCATCACCGGGCAGGTCTACTCGGTCAACGGCGGGCAGTACATGTGACGGACACCGCCGACAGCGGCTCGCGCCAGCGCCGCCCGCCCCACGGCGCCTGGAGCGAGCAGCTCGAAGACGCCGTCGACGCCGCAACCCGGTCCTTGCCCGGCGCCGACCTGCTCGGCCAGTTCGACCCCGCGTCGTTCGGCGCCGCGATCGGGCGCCTGGGGCAGCGGCTCGCGACTTCCCCCACCGGGACCGCGAGCGCGCTCACCCGGTACGTCGGCGGGTTGATGCACGCGACGACGGTGGGCGCGCTTCGTGCGCTCGGGCAGGACGTCGAGGGCCCCGTGTCGCCCGGCAAGGACAAGCGCTTCGCCGACCCCACGTGGGAGCAGAATGCCTGGTACTACGTGCTGCGCCAGCAGCACCTCCTGCTCGAGCGCTTCGTCGCCGAGCTGTTCGACGTCGCCGACCTCGATGACGCCGGCCGGGCCAAGGCGGAGTTCCTCGTACGGCAGCTGGTCGACGCGGCCGCGCCGACCAACACGCTCGTGGGCAATCCCGCCGCGCTGAAGAAGGCGTTCGAGACCGGCGGGCGGAGCCTGGTGAGAGGCTCGCAGAACTTCGCGCGGGACCTCGTCCAGAACCGCGGGCAACCACGGCAGACAGTCCCCGGCCAGTTCGTCGTCGGCCGCGACCTCGCCGCGACCCCCGGGAAGGTGGTCTTTCGCAACGACCTGATGGAGCTGCTGCAGTACTCACCGCAGACCGATCAAGTGCGCGAGATCCCGCTTCTGTTCAGCCCCCCGTGGATCAACAAGTACTACATGATGGACCTCGCGCCCGGCCGCAGCCTGGTCGAGTGGGCGGTCGGCCACGGTCTGACGGTGTTCGCCATCAGCTATCGAAATCCCGACGAGACGATGCGGCACATTCGCTTCGACGACTACCTGGTCTCGGGACCGCGCCAGGCGATCGACGTAATCCAGGACATCACGGGTGCCGAGAGTGTCAACGTCATCGGGCTGTGCCTGGGGGGGACCCTGACGATGGCGACGCTCGCGTACCTGGCGAACGTCGGCGACCGGCGCGTCCGCACCGCGACACTGCTCAACACGCTGATCGACTTCACCGAGCCCGGCGCGCTCGGCGTCTTCACGGACGAGGCGACGGTCGAGCGGCTCGAGCGGC
>JALYMU010000364.1 GCA_030773595.1 Actinomycetota bacterium
GGCCGACCCAGCGCCCGGCCACGAGCGCCGGCGCCGACAGCAGGGCGAGGAGGAGCACGGCGAGGACGTCGCCGCCGCGCAGCAGCACCGCCGATGCCGCCACCCGGCGGGCGTCGAGGTCGGTGCGGCGCAGCACGCTGGTCACCCGCAGCGCCTCGCCGAGCCGGAACGGCAGCACGTGGTTGCCGAGCAGGCTCACGTGCAGGGCAGCCCAGGACTGCCCGGCCGACAGGCCGGGCAGCGTGCGCGTCCAAGCCAGCGCCCGCAGCCAGAAGGCCGCGGCGTAGCAGCCCAGCGCGGCCAGGAGGCCCGCCGGGTCCCCGACGACGGCAGCGACCACCTTCCGCAGTGCCCCGGCGTCCCCGACCCGGGCGAGATAGCCGACAGCGAGGGCAAGGACGGCGACCCCGGCGACGCGGCGAGTCCGGCGCAGGACCGAGCCGCGTGTCCAGCGGCGCGTCGCCACCTCGACGTCCGTCACCGGCCGCGGGTCCACCGCAGCGCTGCCTGTCGTCACCGCACCCACGTCCGCGCCTCCGTCCACACCCCCGCCCCGGAGGTCTTTGGTTAGGCTACCCTTAGCGCCGCCCGCATCCCGCCGCCGGGCACGACACCAGCACGCCCGACCCAAGGAGCATCCCGTGGCGATCGTGGTCACCGGTGCCTCGGGGTTCATCGGGCGCGCCGTGGTGTCGCGGCTGCTCGCCGACGGCGAGCGGGTCGTGGCCGTCGACCGCCGGCCGAGCCGGACCCAGCCCCATCCCGCGCTGGCGGTCCTTCAGGCAGACCTCACGACCGACACGCTCGCCCGCGGCGTGCTGGCCGACGCGGACGCTGTCATCCACCTCGCGGGGTGCCCAGGGGTCCGTGACACCGCCGCGGACGTGGCATGGCGCCGCCACCGGGACAACGTCCTTGCGACCGCGGCCGTCCTGGACGCGGTGCAGCCGGACACGCCCGTCGTCGTCGCGTCGTCCTCGTCGGTCTACGGTGGCTCGAGCGGGCGCCCGAGCGCCGAGACCGACCCGCTGCGGCCCCTGGGCGGCTACGCGCGCAGCAAGGCCACGGCGGAGGCGCTGTGTGCCCACGCGCTGGCCCGGGGCGGCGTCGTGGCCACCGCTCGGCCGTTCACCGTCGTGGGGGAGCACCAGCGCCCGGACATGGCCCTCGCGAAGTGGCTCGCTGACGCCCGCGCGGGACGGCCGCTGCGGGTGCTCGGAGGGCTGGACCGCACGCGCGACCTCACCGACGTGCGCGACGTCGCCCGTGCCCTCGTCGCACTCGCCCGCCGCGGCGCGCGAGGCCCGGTCAACGTAGGCACCGGCCGTGCCGTCACGCTGCGCGAGATGGTCGACGCAGTCGGGGCCGCCTGCGGGATCGACGTCGAGGTCGTCGTCACCGCGGCCGCCGCGCTGGAGCCCGCCGCGACGCTCGCCGACACCCGCCGGCTCGTGGCGCTCACCGGCGTCGCGCCGTGGACCGACCTCGCCGACGTGACCGCGCGCCTGGTCGCGGCCGCCGAGCCGTTGCCTGAACGGCTCGCCTCGTGAGGCGTCCGGCACCGCTCGTCCTCGCCTGCCTGCTGGCCGGCATCGTCGCGACGCTCGCTGCGGCCTCGGGCATCGGCGTCCGCTCGACGTACGGCGGCAACGCCAGCGTCGACGAGCCGCAGTACCTCCTCACGGCGCTGTCGCTGTGGGAGGACCGCGACCTCGACATCGCCGACGAGCTCGCGGCACATCGGTACCGCGACTTCCATCAGGCGGAGCTGCCGGTGCAGACCGCCGCGATGCCCGACGGGCGCCGGCTCAGCCCGCACGACCCGCTCCTGCCGGTGGTCCTCGCGATGCCCGTCGGGCTCGGCGGCTGGGTCGGGGCGAAGCTGGCGCTCTCGCTGCTCGCCGGCGTCACCGCCGCGCTGACCGTGTGGGTCGCGGTACGACGGCTGGCCGTGCCGACCGCGCTCGCGGGCGTCGGGTCGGCGGTGCTGTTCGCCTCACCACCGCTCGCGGTCTACGGCCAGCAGGTCTATCCGGAGCTGCCCGCGGCCCTGGCCGCGCTGGCCTGCGCGGCCGCGGCGACGGGCCCCGTGCGCGCGCGGTCCCTCGTGGTCGCTTCCGCCGGCATCGTGGCGCTGCCGTGGCTCGGCGTGAAGTACGTGCCGGTCGCCGCCGCGCTCGCCGTCGTCCTGCTCTGGCGGCTGTGGCGCTGCGGTCGGGCCCGCGCGCTCGGCGGCGTCGCGGCCGGTCTCGCCGTCGCCGGGGTCCTCTACGGTGTCGTGCACCGTGTCGTCTGGGGTGGCTGGACCGTCTACGCCTCCGGCGACCACTTCCAGCAGTCGGGGGAGTTCGGGGTCGTCGGCTTCACCCCCGACTACGCCGGGCGCTCGGTCCGTCTCGTCGGCCTGCTCGTCGACCGCGGCTTCGGGCTGGTGCCGTGGCAGCCGGTGTGGCTGCTCGCCGTACCTGCCGTCGCCGCGCTCGCCCGCCGGCGCGGCGCCGGAGCCCGCCTTCTCCTGCCGGTCGCCGCGGCCTGGGCGACCGCGACGTGGCTCGCCTTGACGATGCACGGTTTCTGGTGGCCGGGGCGGCAGGTCGTCGTGGTCCTCCCGCTGGTCGGCCTGGTTCTTCTGTGGTGGCTGGCGCACGTCGCCCCACGGTGGTGCCGCCCGGTGGCGGCTGTGCTCGGGGCCGGGGGCGTGGTTGCCCTGGCCACCCTGTTGCGCGACGGCTACGCCCGGCGCCTGACCTGGGTGGTCGACGTCGAGACGGTGCGCGACCCGGCGTACTCCCTGCTCCGGCCGCTGCTGCCGGACTACCGCGCCGGCGGCTGGATGGCGCTGCACGCCGTCTGGGCCGTCGTGCTCGTCGGCCTCGCGGTCTCCGGTTGGATGTACGCCGGACGCGTGCAGGAGGGTGCACCGACCGACCGCCGTCCCACAGCTGTCCCTGCAACGCCAACCGAAGGAGCACTCCGCGCATGACCACCACCAGCAGCACCCGCCGCGCAGCCACGGCCGCCGCCGCCGTTCTCACCACGCTGAGCCTGGTCCTCACCGGCTGCGGCGGCGACGACGGAGCCGACGTCCGCGAGGGCGGCACGACGTCGCAGTCGGGCAGCGGCTCCGCCTCGGAGTAGCCCCGGGCGCTCGCGGTCAGCCGCTGCGCGTCCGGAGCCGGTCGAGGGCGCGGGCGAGCGCGGGCGCGGTCATGGCGACCTGCCACGACCGCGCGCCGTGCTCGCGCAGGAAGGCGGTGACGGAGTCCACCCCGATGTCCTCGGGTGGGGTCCAGGCCAGCCGGCGCACCGTGTCGGGCGCGAGGAGGTTCTCCGTCGGCAGGTTGTGCTCGTCGGCGATCGCGCCCACGGCGGCGCGCGCCACGGTCAGCCGCTCGGCGGCTGCGGGGTCACGGTCGGCCCATCCCCTCGCCGGGGGTGGGCCGTCGTGGGGAAGCGTCGCCTCCGGCAGCTCGGAGTCCGGCAGCTCGCGGGCCCTCTGCACGGCGGCGAACCACGTGTCGGCCATCCGGCGGGTCGAGCGCCCGCCGTACACCGGCAGAGCAAGCAGCGCGCGCACCGACTCCGGCATCGCGAGGGCAGCCTCGACGATGGCGGCATCGGGCAGGACGCGGCCGGCCGCGATGTCGCGCTCGCGGGCGATCCGGTCGCGGACCTCCCAGAGCTCGCGGACGGCCGCGAGCTGACGGCGGCGCCGGACCCGGTGCACGCCGGAGGTCCGCCGCCACGGGTCCCGTCGCGGCTGCGGGAGCGGGGCTGCGGCGATCGCGGCGAACTCCTCCAGGGCCCAAGGCAGCTTGCCCGATGCCGCGAGCTGGTCCTCCAACGCGTCACGCAGCTCGATCAGGACCTCGACGTCGAGGGCGGCGTAGCGAAGCCACGGCTCGGGCAGCGGCCGGGTCGACCAGTCGGCCGCGGAGTGCCCCTTCTCGAGGGAGTAGCCGAGCACCTCCTCGACCATGGCGCCGAGGCCCACGCGCGGATAGCCGAGTAGTCGACCGGCGAGCTCGGTGTCGAAGATGCGTTGCGGCCGCATGCCTTCCGCCGCTAGGCACGGCAGGTCCTGGCTGGCGGCGTGGAGCACCCATTCCGCGTCCTCGATCGCCTCGCCGAGCTCGGGGAGGCCATCGAAGGGGGTTGGATCCACGAGCGCGGTGCCGGCACCGGCTCGCCGAAGCTGGACGAGATAGGCGCGCTGGCCGTACCGGTAGCCCGACGCGCGCTCGGCGTCGACGGCGACCGGTCCCTCACCCGATGCGAACGACCGGACGACCTCGGCCAGGGCTGCGGGGGTCTCGACCGGGGCGGGCACGCCCTCCCGAGGCTCGAGCAACGGGACCGGCGCGGGGGCGTCCTGTGACTCCGCGGGCAGCGCTTCAGTCACGCCGCTGTCCTCATCGCCCGGGACGCCGTGCCACCAGCGCCTGCCCCACCGGCGCTGGTCCCACCGGCGCCCGTCACACCACGGCCTCGGTCACACGGACAACGGTACGCCGAGACGCCCGCCGTGCCTCGAAGGCGCTCCGTCGCAGCGTGTGCGGAGGACGCCGGGGTGGACGGTCGGTCAGCTGATCATGCCGGCACGCAGTGCCACCATGACCATCTCGGCGCGGTCTCCGGTGCCGAGCTTGCGGGCGATCCGCGCCAGGTGGCTCTTGACGGTGAGGGCGGAGAGCCCGAGCGCCTCGCCGATCTCCTTGTTCGACCGGCCGCCCGAGACGAGCTCGAGGACCTCGATCTCGCGCTGGGACAGCGAGTCGGCGCCGCCGGCACGCCGCAGCGGGACGGGCGGAGCGGCCTCATCCTCGTCGGGCGTCACCAGGAAGCATCGGGCCCCGGCGGCCAGCGCGGCACGGACGGTGTAGGGGTCCTCGTGCGGCGAGAGCACCAGGCCGTGGGTCCAGCCCGCCGATCGCAGCTCCGTGAGCAGGCCGAGCCCGGACCCGTCCGGCAGTGAGACTTCGATCACGCACAGGTCGCGCGGGCCACCCGAGAGCGCACGGACGCGGGCCTCTGCGGCACTCGCGGCCTCGGCGACGTCGCGGGCACCCACCGCAGCGAGCGCACGTACGACGGACTGGCGCAGGCATCCGCCCGAAACCACCACCAACGCGGTGAAGCGCGCGGCGCGCAGCGCGTGCGCGCCCAGCGCCGTCGGCTCTACCAGTGCGGTCACGGGGGGACTCCTCGTTCGGGTCGGCGGCACGGTGCCGCCGGCTGGCTCGAACTGAACATCGGTCCGCCCGGGCGCCGCCTGTAGCGGGAAGCCACGTGTTCTACCCGGAGTCGTTGCCCGCCGTACGCCGACGTCAGCAGCCGTCAGTGGCGCCGCCCCCGCCGGTCGGGGAGCACGGCGACGCCGCTCGGCAGCGGGGGGAGGCCGGCGGTCATGCACAGCAGGTCGCACCACGCCTGGACGTGACCGGCGACGTCCGGCGCCGACCGCCCCGAAGCCGCGGGGTCCGTGCCGGGCACGGTCGGGGTCCACGACGCGCGGATCTCGATGTCCGCGCTCGCCGGCCGTCCGGCGAGTGTCCCGAAGCTCTCCGACGCCACCCGCGTCACCGTCCCGCTCGGGGCGAGGTAGCCCAGGCCCCGCTGGTCCAGCGACTCGAGCAGCCAGGTCCACCCCACGCTTGCCAGCAACGGGTCCGAGGCCATATCGGGGTCGAGGTCGGCGCGGACAAACGTCACGAGCCGGAACGTCCCCTGCCAGGTCTCGTGCCCGGCGGGGTCGTGGAGCAGGACGAGCCGTCCGGTGCCCACGTCGTCCCCGTCGAGGGTCACGTCGGCGGTAAGCGCGACCGCGTAGGGCGCCAACCGCTGGGGTGCGGGTGCTTCCGCGAGCGTTACCTCGCGCCGCGCCGTGACCCCGCGTAGAGCGGCCAGAGCCGTCCGGAAGGCTTCGGGCGCCTCGTCCAGATCGGACCGGGCTGCCATGCTCGGCAGCGTAGGGCCGCCGCGGCGTGGCGGCGCTGCGACGCGCGCACGACGACGTGCGATCCTCGTCCGGAACGTCAGCGGCGGACGAATGACGGGGGCGCGGGTGGGATCGGCGGCCGTCCTCGCGCTCGGCTCGAGCCTGCTGTGGGGAACCGCGGACTTCCTCGGCGGCACTGCCGCCCGGCGGCTGCCGGCCGTCGCCGTGATGGGTGCCTCCCAGGTTCTCTCCCTCGCGGGCCTCGCGGTGCTGGCGGCGCTCACCGGAGCCTGGCGCGGGCCGCTGGACTGGGTGCCCTGGTCGGTGGCCGGCGGCCTCGTCGGCATGGTCGCCCTGGTCTCGTTCTACGCCGCGCTCGCCGAGGGGACCATGGGCGTTGTGGCACCGATCGCCGCGCTAGGCGTCGTGGTGCCCGTGGTGACCGGCGTGGTCTCGGGGGAGCGGCCCGGACCGCTCCAGGTCGCCGGCGTCGGGGTCGCCGTGCTCGGTGTCGTGCTGGCGAGCGGTCCGGAGGCCTCGGCCGGCGGCCCGCGGCTGCCGGCGCGCCCGGTGCTGCTCGCGGTCGTCGCCGCGGTCGGGTTCGGTGTCGTGCTGGTCACGCTCGCAGCGGGTGGACGCAGCGACCCCCTCATGACGCTCGTCGGGATGCGGCTGACCAGCTCTGTGGCGGTGCTGTCGCTCGGCGCGGCGTTGCGCTCGGCCGGCGGCGTGACGCGCCAAGACCTGCCGCTGCTCGCCGTCGTCGGTGCCGCCGACGCGGGTGCGAACGCGACCTTCGCCCTCGCGAGTACGTCGGGGATGGTGAGCGTCGTCGCGGTCCTGGGCTCGCTGTACCCGGCCGTGACGGTCGTGCTCGCCCGTCTCGTGCACGGTGAGCGGCTGCGGCCCGTGCAGAACGTCGGTGTGGTGGGGGCGCTCGTCGGCGTCGGGCTCATCGCCGCCGGTGGCGGCGCCTGACGACAGGCCGGCGGCGGCGCCTGACGGGACGCGGCGGTCGCTCGCTCGTCCGGCGCGGAGTGCTTCAGGCGACGAAGCGGGTGGTCTCCGGCACGGCCGCAACCTCGGCCACGACCCCCACCACGACGACGTATCCGCACTCGACGCAGAGAACCTCTGGGCAGTCGCTGCCGTGACCGTCGGTGCATGGCACGGGTTCGAACACCCGCGTGGACGCACACACCGAGCAGAACCGGACCGTCATGGCTGCACCTCCTGTCGCGCGGGTCGTGAGGACCCTGACACCGACGGTGCCACGGCGCACCGACAGAACCCGGGATTGCCGTGCGCGGTGGCGTGTCGCACAGCCGTCAGACGGAGTCCTGGGAACGGCCGGGCGGTCCCGTCCTCGCGGCGTCCTCGCGCAGTCGCGCCAACCGCTGTTCCATGCCGGGGTGCTGCTGCAGCACGTTCCACAGCCAGCCGGTCCGCCGCTTGACCTTGTTCGCGTCGGCGACCTTCTCCAGCGCTCGTGCCAGCGCAGGCGCGCCAACCGTCCGGACCGCGTGGTCATCGGCCCGCCGCTCCTGCGCCACGCCCACGACCCCCTGGACGACCACGAGCACCAGCAGCATCGCCACGGGCAGGACGACGGCGACGGCCAGGGCTACCGCCCGGCCGCGCAGGTCCGCAAGGGACGTCGCCACGACGACGAGACCCATCAGCGCGCCGATGGCCGCAAAGGTCGCGCCCAGCCGGATGAGGAGGTGGTGTCGCTTGCCGTGGGCGATCTCGTGAGCCAGTACGGCGTCGAGTTCGTCCTCGTCGAGGATCTCGAGCAGGTGGTCGGTGACGAAGACGTAGCGGAACCGGGGCAGGACTCCGCTGATGGCGGCGTTGGCGACCCGGCCGCCGTGGCTGTCGAGCTTGCGCACGTCGCGCACGCGCAGTCCCTGTCGTGCGCAGGCATCGAGGATGCGTCGGCGCGCGGAGTCCTCCAGCGCTGTCGTGCGCAGGACGGTGTTCATCACCGCCGGCCCCAGCGCGGCCAACGTGAAGGCGAAGACCAGCGCCATGGCCACCAGGGCCACCCCCGACAGGTCGGGAGCCATGGCCAGCACGACCTGCCAGATCACCAGGGGCACGAGGACGAGCGCCAGCCCGCGCAGCGTCTGCGCCAGCGCGTCGCGCGTCGTCTGGCGGGTCCCGCGCAGCTCCCGGTCGTACGGCAGCGCCACGACGGTCGCGCCGGCGATGCCGAGCACGACCGGTCCGAGGATGCCGAGCATGCCGGTCAGCCGGGCCAGGGCGGGTGCCGGCACGGATTCGACGCCGGCCTCGGTGAGGGCCAGGTCGAGCCAGGACGTGGTCCGGGTCAGGGCGAGTGTGAGCAGGACGACGAGCGGTACGCCGGCCACTGCGGCGAGGGCGGCCCGACGAATCCGGTGCAGCTTGTCCTCGGGACTGTCCTGGGCACGCGCCATCGCCCGCCGGGCGACCAACTGGACGACGAGGGCCGGCAGGACGGTCGCCAGGCCGAGCGCGAGGATCGGGAGAGCCAGCGCCCACGGTGACACGCGGTAGGTGACGTCGCGGTCCCCCGTCATGGGCACGTGGCCGCCGGCCTCAGCAGCTCCGCCGGACACGCGGGCCCATGGGTCGAACGACACGTGCACGGTGCCGTCGGAGCTCAGGCCGCGCCAGTCGGCGATCCGGTCGACCGGCACGCGGCGCAACAGCCAGCCGGTGCGTTCGCCGACCGTCGTGTCCACGAGTGCCCGCACGGTGTCGGGGTCGCGATTCTCGCGGACGCGGACGCCAGTCACGCGAGCGCCCACACTCTCGGCGTGGTCCAGGACCCGTCGGCGGATCTCGTCGCGGTCGGCGTCTCGCGGGAACACGACCACGACCGTGTCGCGGCTGCCGACACGCTCCTTCACGATGACCGCGCCCGGTCCGAAGTCGTCGTGGTCGGCCGCGGCGGGGCTCTGCGCGCCGGCGAGGAAGGCGATCAGCACGACGGCGAGAACGGCGAGGGCTCGGGCAAGGACGGTGCAGGTGACCCGGCGCACGGGCGTCGCGGGCAGGCCCCCTACATGCCCGCGCGCGGTCTCGGTGCTCGCGCGCGGACGGCTCGAGTCCCAGGACGGCGAGGCCACGACCGCCTGGCGTCCGCGTCGGAGCGTCGGCTCGGGATCAGAAGGACTCGGGGTCGCGCCGCAGGTCATGGTGGATCACTACCGCATCCGGCGCGCCGTGCCCAGCGGCGCGCCGTGCCCAGGAGCGCGCTGTGCCCAGCGGCGCGCTGCGCCCGAGCCCCGATCCATGATCCCGAAGGGTTGTACCCCGGAGCGCTCGTGAATCCTTCGTGATCACGGGAGCCGGGCGTCTGGGGGACTGACGGCGGACCGGCGACGGACCACGCACGGCGCACGGGCCGGCAGCGCCTGGTCGTGGGTCATCTGCCAGACCTGGCACGACGCCGGGCCGCAGCCGTGCGGCGAGTTGCGGCACGTCAACACCACGGAGGTATTGCAACGCGGCATGCAACGTTGCAATACTCCCGACACGAGCGACCGAGGGGAGACGCGCATGCAACCGCCGGTGCTGGACGAGGTCCCGGACGCAAGCGACACGGAGGGTTTGGGCGCGGCCGCGCGGGAGGCCATTTACCTCGACGGGATCGTGGGTCTCAAGGGGGCTTTCCCGCGGCAGTGGGTCGCCGAGCTCGCCGAGGACGTGGACGTCGCCTTCCACGAGGCGTTGGCCCGGCCAGGGGGAGCGGTCGGGCGCGGGCCCAACCGGTACTACGTCGAGATCCACCCGGAGCAGATCCGCGGGTTCGTCCAGCTCGTCGACCACCCCTGGGTCCGCGCCGTCTGTCTCGCGGTGCTGGGGCCGGACTACGAGATCGTGGAGTTGGGATTCGACACGCCACTGGCCGGCGCGGAGAACCAGCCGTGGCACCGCGACTTCCCGATGCCCGAGGTGACCCGTCGGGAGCGGGTCCTGAACTCACTGGCGTTCAATGTCACCACGGTCGACACCATGCCCGACATGGGCCCGTTTGAGATCGCCCCGGGGACGCAGTGGGACGACTCCGCGGATTTCGAGCACGGGATGTTCCCGCCGAAGGCGACGTACCCGCGCTACCTCGAGCGGGCGGTGCGCAAGTACCCGCAGATGGGTGACATCTCCGCCCGGTCCGCCCTGACCATCCACCGCGGCACGCGCAACGAGTCCGCCAAGAGCCGTCCGGTCCTCGTCCTGGGCGTGGACGCCCCGGGCGCCGGCAACGGCGAGCGTCACGACATGGCGGTCACCCGGCCCTACTGGGAGTCCCTCCCGCAGCGGGTACGCGACCACCTCCGCTGCCCGGTGGTCGACCAGCTGCGCCCGATCACCCAGAAGCACACGATCGAGGGCCTAGTGATGGGCGACGCCTGATCCGCGCGTTTTGTGCCGACGACGTGAGCAGTACTGTCCTCTTATGATCGCGGACGAGCGACGTCATGTCATCCTTGAGCATGTTCGCGCTAACGGCGCGGTCGCGCTCAAGGAGCTGGCGCGCGTCGTCGGCACCTCCGAGGTGACGGTACGGCGGGACCTGCGCCTGCTGGAGGCCCAGGGCCTGCTCGGGCGCCGCCACGGCGGCGCCGTGGCGAACGGCGCGCTCAACCACGAGCCGACCTATTCGGAGAAGTCGCACCAGGCGGCGGACGAGAAGTCCGCCATCGCGGACCTCGCCGTGGAACTCGTGGCGGAGGGCGATGCGATCGCCATCGGCGCCGGCACGACGACGCAGGCCTTCGCGCAGCGCCTGACGCGCTTCTCGGACCTGACCGTGATGACGAATTCGCTGCTCGTGGCGCAGGCTCTGGCCCGGTCGCGAGGCGTCGACGTCGTCATGACCGGCGGGCTCCTCCGCGGTTCGATCTTCGCGCTCGTCGGAAGCGGCGCGGAGCAGACGCTGGCGGGGATGCGGACGGCGAAGGTCTTCCTGTCGGGCAACGGGCTCACCGCGAGCAGAGGCCTGTCCACGCCGAACCTCTCCGTGGCGGGCGTCGACCGCGCGATGGTGGGAGGCGCCCAAGAGGTCGTCGTGCTCGCCGACCACACCAAGATCGGCGCGGAGACGATGGTGCAGACCGTTCCCCCCGGTGAGATCACCCACCTCGTCACGGACGACCGGGCGCCGTCCGAGGAGCTCGTCGAGCTCCGCCGGCTGGGCGTCGCCGTGCACGTCGCCACGCCGGCCTCGCGCGCGCCGGCGGAGGACGCGCCGGATGCCGGCGAAGATCAGTCGTGACCGCTCGTGTCTTCTTCTGACCGGATCGTTGACTCGAGTGACTGTGTGGTTTAGGAATAAGTCTGGCCCTCAGGTGCCGGCGCCGGCACACCGCCCTCCGGCATCGGGGCCGCGACGTGCCATGACTGCCTCGACGTGTCCCTCGTGACTGTTGCGGCGTGCCTGCTGAGATCGCTTTACGAGGAGGACCGTCCATGAGACTTCGGGGTCGTGGCGCTTCGGGGCTCGTCGCCCTGACCGCACTGGCGCTCGTGACGAGCGGTTGTGCCAAGGGGGAGGAGACCAGGACCGCGACCGGCGGCGGAAGCGGCGGCCAGCAGAAGGTCCAGACACCGGCCGGGCAGACGGGGAACGGCTGCACGCTGGAGAAGTACGGCGCCGCCAAGGTCGACCTCAAGGACGCCGTGGTCGGTTTCTCGCAGTCGGAGAAGGAAGCGAACCCGTTCCGCATCGCCGAGACACAGTCGATCAAGGACGAGGCGCAGAGGATCGGCGTCAAGAAGCTGCTCGTGACGAACGCGAACTCCCAGCTGTCGAAGCAGATCGCTGACATCCAGGACATGCTGGCGCAGGGCGCGCAGTTCCTGATCGTCGCGCCACTCAACTCCGACGGGCTGGAGCCGGCGCTCGAGGCGGCGAAGGCGAAGAAGGTCCCGGTCCTGACGATCGACCGCAAGATCAACGCGACGGCGTGCCAGGACTACCTCGCCTTTCTCGGCTCGAACTTCGTCGAGCAGGGCAAGCGGGCTGCCGACGCGATGATCGAGGCGACCGGGGGCAAGGCAAACGTCGCCATTCTCCTCGGATCGTCGGGCAACAACGTCACGACAGACCGGACCAAGGGCTTCGTCGACCAGGTGAAGGCCAAGGCGCCGAACATGAAGATCGTGGCGCAGCAGACGGGTGAGTTCGCGCGGGACAAGGGCCAGCAGGTGATGGAGCAGCTGATCCAGGCCAACCCGAAGATCGACGCCGTCTATGCCGAGAACGACGAGATGGCCCTCGGCGCGATCGTCGCGCTGAAGGCGGCCGGCAAGAAGCCTGGCCAGGACGTGAAGATCGTCTCCATCGACGGGACGCGTAACGCGGTCCAGGCCATCGTCGACGGCGAGATCAACGCCGTCATCGAGTCGAACCCCCGCTTCGGGCCCCTGGCGTTCAAGACCGCGCAGGACTTCCTGGCCGGACAGGGAATTCCTGAGGACGTCATCATCTCGGACAACGCCTACACCAAGGACAACGCCGCCGCCGAGGTCGCGAACGCCTACTGATCTCGCCCGGTCCCGGCCCGCTGCGACACCGCAGGGGGCCGGGAAGCACGCGCATAATGCACGGACCCGACGCCCCGCGTCACGGGTGCGGAAAGGCAGTGCACATGGTGGAGTACGGAACGGCGGCAGCGCCGGTGCTCGAGGTCGTCAACCTGGTCAAGCGTTTCCCCGGCGTGCTCGCCCTCGACGACGTCAGCTTCCGGCTTCGCCCGGGCGACATCCACGCACTCGTCGGTGAGAACGGCGCCGGCAAGTCGACGCTCATCAAGGTCCTGACGGGCGTGTACCAGCCGGACGCCGGGGAGGTCCGGTTCCGCGGGGAGCCCGTGCGCTTCGCCCGGCCCGCCGCGGCCCAGGCAGCCGGCATCAGCACCATCTACCAAGAGGTCAACCTCATCCCGCTGCAGAGCGTCGCACGCAACGTCTACCTGGGCCGGGAGCCGCGCGACAGGTTCGGTCTCATCGACTTCCGCCGCATGAACCGGGATGCCGCGCGCGTGCTGGCGGAGTACGGCATCTCCCTCGACGTCACCCGGCCGCTGCGCTCGCTCGGGCTCGGGATGCAGCAGATGGTCGCCCTCGCTCGAGCGGTCTCCATCGAGGCCAAGGTCGTCATCATGGACGAGCCGACGAGCTCGCTCGAGCAGCGCGAGGTCGAGACGCTGTTCCGCGTGATCGGCCTTCTGCACGAGCGTGGCGTGGCAATCCTCTACGTCAGCCACCGCATGGATGAGCTCTACCGCATCTGCAACACCGTCACGGTGATGCGCGACGGCAAGGTGGTCCACAGCGGGGAGCTGGCGTCGTTGTCCCGGCTGGAGCTGGTGTCCCTCATGCTCGGCCGCGACATGTCCGACGTACGCCGGCACGGGACGACGGAGTTCGGCGACCACACCCGCCGCAGCGACCAGCCGGTCCTCGAGGTCGCCGGCCTGAGCAGCCGGCACGCGATCCATGACGTCTCCTTCGACGTACGCCCGGGTGAGGTCGTGGGGCTCGGCGGCCTGCTCGGCGCGGGGCGCAGCGAGACGGCAAAGGCGGTGGCGGGAGCGCTTCCCCTCGACAGCGGAACGGTGACGGTCGCCGGCCGGCCGGTACGCCGGGGCAGCACCGCGGCGGCGTTGAAAGCCGGCGTGGCGCTGCTGTCCGAGGACCGCAAGGTCGAGGGCATCATCCCGAACCTCTCGGTCCGCGAGAACATCGTCCTGGCCGCGCTGCCGCAGCTCTCCCGCGCCGGCCTGGTGTCCACGGCCGCCCAGGACAAGCTGGTGGCGACGTTCATGGAGCGCTTGCGCATCAAGGCGTCCAGCCCCGACCAGCGGGTCTCCGAGCTCAGCGGCGGCAACCAGCAGAAAGTGCTGCTGGCCAGGTGGCTGTGCACGAACCCGAAGGTGCTCCTGCTCGACGAGCCGACGCGCGGCATCGACGTCGGCGCGAAGGCCGAGGTCCAGGCGCTCATCGAGGACCTCGCGGACCAGGGGCTCGGCGTGGTCCTGATCTCCAGCGAGCTCGACGAGCTGCTCGAGGGCTCCGACCGGATCGTCGTGCTCAAGGACGGCTCGGTCGTGGGCGCGCTGGACGGCGACGACGTGTCGGAGGAGCGGCTGATGTCCATGCTCGCGGGAGCCACCGGAGCGCAGGATGGCTGAGGCGCTGGCCGTCCGGCCCCCGAGCGCACGTCGGGCGAACGCCTACGGCTGGATCCAGGACAACGGCGTCTACGTCGCACTCGCCGTCCTCGTCCTCGTCAACGCCGTGATCACGCCCAACTTCCTGACTGTCGCCACGATGCGCACGCACCTCATCCAGGTGACGCCCGTTCTCGTCGTCGCGCTCGGGATGGCGCTGGTCATCGGGACCGAGGGCATCGACCTGTCGGTGGGGTCGGTGATGGCGCTCGCCGCCGCGGTCCTGCCCCTCTACCTCGGGTACGGCGTTGCCGTCGCGGTCGCGATGGCCCTGCTCGCGGCGGTCGGCGTCGGCCTGGTCAACGGCATGCTCGTCGCCTTCGTCGGCGTGCAACCGATCGTGGCGACCCTCGCCCTGCTGGTGGGCGGACGTGGGCTCGCCCTGGTTCTCGCGGGCGGTCAGCTCAAGCAGATCCGCTCGCCGTCGCTGCTCGAGCTGGGGACCGGCTCCGTGCTCGGCATTCCGTACGTCGTGCTGGTGGCCGCCGCGCTCACCGTGGCGGTCGCGTTCCTCGTGAGCCGGACGACCTTCGGACGCCAGCTCGTGGCGATCGGCGGCAACCGCACCGCGAGCGAGCTGGCCGGACTCCCCGTGCGACGGGTCCTCGTGACGGTGTACGTGCTGTGCGCTGTCCTCGCCGCCGTGGCCGGTGTCATCGCGACCGCCCGCCTCACGGCGAGCGATCCCTCGGCCATCGGCAACCTGATCGAGCTCAGCGCCATCACCGCCGTGGTGGTGGGTGGGACGCCGCTGACCGGCGGGCGCGTCCGAATCCTCGGGACCGTCGCGGGCGCGTTGCTGATGCAGCTGATCCGCGCGACGCTCATCACGCAGGACCTGCCGGACGCGTCGGCGCAGATGGTGCAGGCGGTCATCATCGCGCTCGCGGTCTACGTGCAGCGTGGGCGGGGAGGCGCCGGATGAGCACGACCCAGACACCTTTGCACAGTGCCGCGCAGCCCGCCGACGGGCCAGCGGGGACCGGGACGGGACAGGGCGCGGAGACGCGCTGGGAGCGCATCGCCGGCGCGGCGCAACGGCGCGGTGCCCTCGCCGTACTCGTCCTGACCTGCCTGGGCGCCTCGGCGGCGTTCGAGTCCTTCGCCACTGGCGACAACCTGCGCAACATCGCCGTGCAGTCCTCGTTCCTCGCGGTCGTGGCGCTCGGCATGACGTTTGTCATCCTCACCGGCGGCATCGACCTGTCCGTGGGGTCGGTGTTCGCCCTCGGCGGCGTCCTCGCCGCCTGGGCGTCGCAGCACGGTGCCCTCGCAGCGCTTCTCGTGCCGCTCGCGGTCTGTGCCCTGATCGGCCTGGCCAACGGCCTGCTCATCGCGCGGGCCGGCATGGCGCCGTTCATCGTCACCCTCGTGACGCTGCTGTTCGCGCGCGGGCTCCTGCTCGCCATCACCGACCAGGGCGCGACGACGTACATCGTGCCCAAGGGCTCGGCGTTCTCGTTGCTCGGCCGCGGGTCCTTCCTCGGCATCGCCTACCCGGTCTTCATTGCGGTCGGCCTGTTCGCCCTCGGCACGCTCGTCCTGCAGCGGACCGGGTTCGGGCAGACGGTGCTCGCCGTCGGGAGCAGCGAGGACGCGTCGCTGCTGATGGGGCTGCGGGTCGCGCGGGTGAAGACGCTCGTCTACGTCCTGTCGGCCACGCTGGCCGGCTTCGCGGGTGCCATGCTCGCCGCGCGCTCGTCGTCCGGTGTGACGATTGTGGGCGTCGGGCTGGAGCTTGACGCCATCTCGGCCGTGGTGATCGGTGGCACGCTGCTCACGGGCGGAGCGGGGACGACGGGCGGGACGCTCGCGGGTGTCCTCCTTCTTGGCGTCATCCAGAACATCATCAACCAGGTCGGCACGCTGAACTCGTCCTACCAGGCGGTCGTCAGCGGTGCCTTCCTCGTCGTTGTCGTGGTGATCCAGACGTTCCTGAGCCGGCGACGCAACCTGTGACACGGGGCGGCGACGCACCGGCGAGCCGGACGCGCAGTGCCGTGGGACCATTCGAGCCGTGAGCGACGCGACAACGACGCCCCCGTCCGCCGACGAGCCCGGCGGCAGTGCCGTGCCGCCGTCCCCGGCGTACGACTCGGCCTTCCTGCGCGCGTGCCGGCGCGAACCCGTCCCGCACACTCCTGTTTGGTTCATGCGGCAGGCCGGTCGGTCGCTGCCGGAGTACCGCAAGGTCCGTGAGGGCATCCCGATGCTCGACTCCTGCATGCGTCCGGATCTCGTCGCCGAGATCACCCTCCAACCCGTCCGCCGGTACGCCGTCGATGCCGCGATCCTGTTCAGCGACATCGTCGTGCCGCTCAAGGCGGTCGGGATCGACCTCGACATCGCTCCTGGCGTGGGCCCCGTCGTGGCCGAGCCGGTCCGGGCGGCCGCCGACCTCGACCGGCTGCGACCGCTGGAGCCCGACGACGTGCCCTATGTCAGCGCGGCGGTGGGGCAGCTGGTGGGTGAGCTCGGTCGCACCCCGCTGATCGGCTTCGCGGGAGCGCCGTTCACACTCGCGTCGTACCTGGTGGAGGGCGGCCCCTCCCGCCACCACGAGCGGACCAAGGCACTGATGTACGGCGAGCCTGCGCTCTGGCACGCCTTGCTGGACCGGCTGGCCACGATCACGAGCGCGTTCCTCCGGATCCAGGTGCAGGCCGGCGCCGGTGCCGTGCAGCTGTTCGACTCCTGGGTCGGAGCGCTGCCCGCCGAGGACTACCGCACGTTCGTGATGCCGCACTCGGCCCGTGTGCTCGCCGAGGTCAAGGCGCTCGGCGTTCCGCGCATCCACTTCGGCGTCGGGACGGGAGAGCTGCTCGCGCTCATGGGAGAGGCCGGTGCCGACGTGGTCGGCGTGGACTTCCGCGTGCCTCTCGACGAAGCGACGCGACGGGCGGGGCCCGGCCGGGCGCTGCAGGGCAACCTCGACCCCGCTGTCGTCTTCGCGCCCTGGCCCGTGGTCGAGGAGCGCACCCTTGCCGCGCTTGAGGCCGGCCGCGCCGCACCGGGCCACGTCTTCAACCTGGGCCACGGCGTGCTGCCGAGCACGGACCCCGACGTCCTGACGCGCGTGGTGGAGCTGGTCCACCGTTCGACCGCGCGTTGATCTGCTGCGCGGTACGACGGGACAGCCCCTCTGCGCGGCCGGTGCCCGAGGGTGCGGGCTGCACACCGGCGGCCGCGACACCACCGGCCGGCGGGGCCGGCGGCAGCCTCCTGCCGACGTGCGTCAGGACGCGGCCTGGGGTGTGGAAGCGCGAGCGGTGGCGCGCCGCCGCGCCCGGAGGACGAGGTAGGTCGGCACGGCCACCAGCGCGACGGTCAGCGCGAACGGCAGCACGGCGCCGAGGATCGTGAGCGCGACGGCGGTGGCCGCCAGGAAGGCATCCCAGCCACCGCGCAGGCCGGCGAGAAAGCCTCGGTCGTCGCGAACGACAGGCGCGGCCTTCGGTGTCGTCACGAAGCTGACCCTGACCGTGGACAGAGCGGTCTTGTCCGCGAGCGTGCGCTGGCGGGCCTGAAGCGCTTCGAGGTCGGCCTGGCGCTGGGCGAGGTCGGACTCGATCCGCACGATGTCCTCGACGGAGTTGGCGCGGCGCACGAGGCTGCGCAGCCGCTCCAGACTCTCGCGCTGGCTGGAGATCCGGGCTGCCACGTCCGCGACCTCCACGCTCACGTCCTCGGTGCTCTCCTCGAGCGAGAGCTGCTTGCCGAGCCGGGCGAGGTCGCGCAGGAAGTCGGTGAAGTCCTCGTTGGGGACGCGCAGCGTCAGCTCGGCGCTGGAGTGGTCCGGCGCGTCGGGTGCGACGTCGGTTCGCACAGCGGCGACGACGCCTGCCCGCCGTACCGTGAGGTCCTCGCCGCTCGGACCGCGGCGGGCACGTCATCGACGCGGATCGTCGTCGCGGCCGTGCGGATCTGCGCGCCGAGCGCCGGGACGAGCCGGGCTGCGTCCCCGATCCCGGACGTCGACTTGCCCGACGCCGTCCCGTTGGCGCTCTCGGACCGGTTGGCGCCGACCGAGCCGCCCTCGCCCCCTCCTGCGCTGGCGCCACTGGACGTCTGCGCGCCGCCGCCGGCGCTGCACGCCGCCAAGGACAGTGCCGCCGCGAGGGTGGCGACGAGCATGCGCAGGGGCGACGGACCGCGCCTGCGCGCTCGGAGCGCGACGGCGGTGCCCGACGCGTGGGTGCCTCCGTGGCGGAAGGTGCGTGCTGATGTCCCCGCCATGGCTGCTCCTGTCGTCGGAGGCGGACCGGACCGCCGCGCCGCTGGACCCTCGGACGGACTCGCGGCCCTCCCGGTTCCACGTCGCGGTCACGACTCGGCGACGATGAGGTCTCGTGAGCGCCCTGCTGCCGCCGCCGCACGTCGTCGTCGTCGGCGCGGGCATCGCCGGCCTGGCTGCTGCCGAGCAGCTGCGGCGGGAGGGCGGGCTGTGGGTGACCGTGCTCGAGGGCTCCGACCGGGTCGGCGGCAAGCTGCGCCTCGGTGAGGTCGCGGGCGTCCCGGTGGACGACGGCGCGGAGGGGATGCTCGTCCGTCGCCCCGAGGGACGCGACCTCGCGGCCGCAGTAGGGCTCGAGGCCGACCTCGTCGCGCCGACGGCGTCCGGCGCCGCCCTGTGGAGCCGTGGCGCGCTGCGCCCGTTGCCGGGCGCACAGCTGCTCGGGATCCCCGCGGACCTGAGGGACCTCGCCCGGTGCGGGATCCTGACCCGCCGCGAGCTGGCCCGCGTCGCGGTGGACCGGCTGCTGCCGGGACCGATGCCGCGCGATGACGTGGCGGTGGGGGACTACGTCGCCCGGCGGATGGGCGCCGCGGTGGTCGACCGCCTGGTCGACCCCCTTCTCGGCGGCGTCTACGCGGGGCACGCGCGGCGGCTCAGCCTCGCCGCGACGATGCCCGCGCTGTGGGCCCGCCTCGGTGCGAACCGGACGCTGCTGAGGGCTGCGGCCGCCGCGCGAAGCGCCGCGTCAGCGCCCTCCGGGCCGGTGTTCGCCTCGCTGCGGGGCGGCATCGCACGCCTGCCCGAGGCCGTCGCGCACGCTTCGGGCGCCACCATCCGCGTGCATGCCACTGTCCGGGAGCTGGCGCGGACATCGCAGGGCTGGCGGGTCGTCGTCGGCCCCACCCGGGCGCCCGAGGTCGTCGAGGCCGACGCGGTCGTGCTCGCCGTGCCGGCC
>JALYMU010000365.1 GCA_030773595.1 Actinomycetota bacterium
GCCGACGCCCGTACACCTGCCGCTACGCCGAAGCGCCGAGCACGGCCATCGCCGCGTTGTGCCCGGGGATGCCGCTGACGCCGCCACCCCGGCGGGCGCCCGCACCGCACAGCACCAGCCGCGGGAAGCCCGTCTCGACGCCCCACCGGCCCACGTCGGCGGGGTCCTCGGCGAACGGCCAGCTCAGCTCCCGGTGGAAGATGTGCCCGCCGGGCAGACCCGCGCCGGTCTCGAGGTCGACCGGCGTCTTCGCCTCCAGGCACGGGACGCCGCCCGGCGTGCGGAGCAGGCAGTCCTCGACCGGCTCGGCCAGCACGGCGTCGAGCGAGCGCAGCGTGGCACGGACGGCGGCCTCCCCCGACCCGTCCGGGTCGGCACGGAACAGCCGCGCGGGCATGTGCAGCCCAACAGCGTCCCCGTGACGGCGCGGAACGACGCCGCCGTACGCGCCTCGTCGCGGGAGTCGACGAGCAGACCCCGCTGCGGGGCGCCGGGCACCGGGGTGTACGACGAGACGGTCCGGCCGGCCAGGCGCAGGTCGAAAGCGAGATCGGTGACGACCTTCGTCGGCAGCAGGCTGACCAGGTAGGAGTAGCGCGACAGCCGCGCGTTGACGCCCGGAACACCTGCTCGGACACGGCGAGGCCGCCGAGGACCTCCTGCCGCTCGAGCAGGAGCACGCGGCGCCCGGCGCGGGCGAGGTAGGCCGCGGCGACGAGACCGTTGTGGCCGCCGACGACGACGACCGCGTCGTACGACCTCCCGAGCCGCACCCGCCACCTCGACCTGTCCACAGGCGGGTACGGCGGATGCCGGCACCCGCAGCGAGCGGTGCGGCGCGCGCGCCGCCGGACGCCCGGACGGTACCGTGGCGTCCATGACTGTGCCCACGCCCGGCCCCGCCGCGGTGACGCCCCCGGCGCCGTTCGGCCGGATCCTCACCGCGATGGTGACGCCGTTCCGGCCTGACGGCTCGCTCGACGTGGACGGCGCCGCGCGCCTGGCCGAGCACCTGGTCGACTCCGGCAACGACGGTCTCGTCGTCAACGGCACGACGGGAGAGTCGGCGACGACGAGCGACGCCGAGAAGGAGCAGGTCGTCCGCGCGGTCGTGGAGGCGGTCGGGGACCGGGCGAGCGTCGTCGCGGGCGTCGGGACCAACGACACTGCTCACTCGGTGGAGCTCGCCCGCGAGGCGGAGAAGGCCGGCGCGCACGGCCTGCTCGTCGTCACCCCGTACTACAACCGGCCCACCCAGGCCGGGCTGCTCGCGCACTTCACCACCGTTGCCGACGCGACCGGCCTGCCCGTGATGCTCTACGACATCCCGGTGCGCAGCGGCGTTGCCGTCGAGACCGACACGCTCGTCTGCCTCGCCGAGCACCCGCGCATCGTGGCCAACAAGGACGCGAAGGGGAACCTCCCCGAGACTGCGTGGGTCCTCGCCCGCAGCGATCTCGCGGTCTACAGCGGCGACGACGTCCTCAATCTCCCGCTGCTCGCCATCGGGGCCTGCGGTGCCGTCTCCGTGGTCGCTCACCTCGCGGCGGACCGGCTCTCGGAGCTGGCCTCGGCGTACCTCTCGGGCGACGTGCACCGCGCCCGGGAGATCAACCAAGGGCTGCTGCCCGTCTACACCGGAGTCATGACAAGGATGCAAGGAGTCATGGCGGTCAAGGCCGCCCTGTCCCGACTCGGACTGCCGAGCGGCCCCGTTCGCCTGCCGCTCGTCGGTGCCACGCCGGCCGAGGTCGAGCGCCTCGTCGAGGAGTGCGCAGCGGGAGGTGTCGCGCTGTGAGCCACCCGCATCCCGAGCTCGGCCCACCCCCGCAGCTGGCCGACGGCGCGCTGCGCGTCGTCGCGCTCGGTGGACTCGGCGAGGTCGGCCGCAACATGACGGTCTTCGAGTACGCCGGGAGGCTGCTCGTCGTCGACTGCGGCGTGCTCTTCCCCGAGGACTTCCAGCCCGGCGTCGACCTGATCCTCCCGGACTTCGAGCACATCCGGGACCGGCTCGACGACATCGACGCCATCGTGCTGACCCATGGCCACGAGGACCACATCGGAGCGGTGCCCTACCTCCTGCGGGAGAAGGGCGACATCCCGATCGTCGGCTCGCGGCTCACGCTCGCGCTCATCGAGGCGAAGCTGCAGGAGCACCGGATCCGGCCCTACACCCTCGAGGTCTCCGAGGGCACCAAGGAGCGGCTCGGGCCCTTCGAGTGCGAGTTCGTCGCGGTCAACCACTCGATCCCGGACGCGCTCGCCGTCGCCATCCGCACGCCGGCCGGGCTCGTCCTGCACACCGGCGACTTCAAGATGGACCAGCTCCCGCTGGACGGGCGTCTCACCGACCTGCGCACGTTCGCCCGCCTCGGCGAGGAGGGCGTCGACCTCTTCCTGACCGACTCCACCAACGCCGAGGTGCCCGGCTTCACGACGCCGGAGCGCGACATCACGCCGGCGATCGACCGGGTGTTCGCGACCGCGCAGCGCCGGGTCATCGTCGCGAGCTTTGCCAGCCACGTGCACCGGGTGCAGCAGGTCCTCGACGCGGCAGTGGCGCACGGGCGCAAGGTGGCCTTCGTCGGCCGGTCGATGGTGCGCAACATGGGCATCGCCCGTGACCTGGGCTACCTCAACGTCCCCGAAGGGCTCGTCATCGAGACCCGCCAGATCGAGAACCTGCCGCCCGAGCGGGTCGTGCTCGTCTGCACCGGGTCGCAGGGCGAGCCCATGTCGGCGCTGTCGCGCATCGCCAACCGGGACCACCCGTTCATCCGCATCGGGGCGGGTGACACGGTCCTGCTGGCCTCCTCGCTCATCCCCGGCAACGAGAACGCGGTCTACCGCGTCATCAACGGCCTGACGCGCTGGGGCGCGAACGTCGTGCACAAGGGCAACGCCATGGTGCACGTCAGCGGCCATGCCAGCGCCGGTGAGCTCCTCTACTGCTACAACATCGTGCGCCCGAGCAACGTGATGCCGGTCCACGGGGAATGGCGCCACCTGCGGGCCAACGCGGACCTGGCCATCGCGACCGGCGTGCCGCGCGAGCAGGTGGTGCTGGCCGAGGACGGCGTCGTGGTCGACCTCGTGGACGGCACGGCCCGAGTGTCCGGCAAGGTCCCGTGCGGCTACGTCTACGTCGACGGCTCCACGGTCGGCGACGTGACGGAGTCATCGCTGAAGGACCGGCGAATCCTGCGCGATGAGGGCTTCATCTCCGTCGTGGTCGTCGTGGACTCGGTCACGGGCAAGGTCACCGGCGGGCCCGAGATCCACGCCCGTGGGTTCACCGAGGACCAGAGCGTCTTCGCCGAGGTGCTGCCGAAGATCCGGGAGGCGCTGGAGCAGGCGGGCGCCGAGGGCATCGGCGACAGCCGCCAGCTCCAGCAGCTGGTCCGCCGTACCGTCGGGCGCTGGGTCGGCGACAAGCACCGGCGCCGGCCGATGATCATCCCGGTGGTCGTGGAGGTGTAGGAAGCGCTGCCCCGTCAGCCGGTGACACGCCGGGTCGATCGCTGGGCTGCCGGCACGGAAATTGGAGCACGCGTTTCCTTCCGTCGACAGCCGCTTGCGGACGTCGGCTGGTGTGGATCGAGGGGCCCCCTTCGCCGCCAAGCTCACGGGGGCCTTTCGCCTGTCTAAGGCTCCCGACGCGCTGATCGGTAGCTCTTCCTGGTCCCCGAGCCGGCCCCGGTGCACGTAGTCCGGCTCGAATTCGTCGTGCTCCCGGGCCAGAAAACTTGCCAGATAGTGGCTCTACGCAGCCAAGCGTGGTAGCCGGCCTCTGATCCGTGTCGGTTGAGGAGTGTGCCAGGTCCGACGCGCTTGATGATGCGCACACTCCGGGACGTGGTGGGGTGGGAGGCGTTTGCCGCCAGGAACGCTGTCTCATCCACCCCAGCTCCGTGACACCGTCGGCGGGCCGGGTCGTCCACCAGCGGGGCGCCGTACTCGCGCGCGGCGGCTATCGCGGTGCCCCAGCCGACCCCGAACTGCGCGCGACCTGCGCGACCGCGTGCCCGTCCTGCCCGACGCGCCGGCAGATCTCGCGCCCGGCCCGCTCGGTCAGCGACGCCCGCGCCCGGATGTGCTCCGAGGTCTCGGACCACGTGCGGACCCGGCACGCCGGCTCGACACAGCGCCACACCCGCTTGACGCCACACCAGCGTCACCGGCCGGCCCCCCGCGGGCAGGTCCCGCACCCACGTCGGGCGACGATCACGCAGGTGCGCGAGCACCCCGCACCCACGGCAGAAATCCTCCCTGACGCTGGTCTCGACCGCCTGCTCCAGCTCACCGCCCTGCTCGGACACGGCCAGCAGCACGAAGCCGGGCAAACCCAGCATCGCCGTCGCCGCGCTACCGTCATCAACCACCTGGGGCCTCCCCTCGACTCGTGTCCAGACACCACGAATCGTG
>JALYMU010000366.1 GCA_030773595.1 Actinomycetota bacterium
GGGTCGCCGTCGCCGTCGCCGCCACCGCCACCGCCACCGAAGGCCGGCGTGTCAGGGGCGGCGTCGACGACGCCGCCCGCGGGGTCGTCGGCACCGCCGGACCGCACAGGGTCCTGCTGCGGGTCGAGCACATCGCGTACGACGAGCGCCGCGAGCCAGAGCGTGCCGGCCACGTGGATCGCCACGGTGATGCCGTAGCCGGTCGCGTTCAAGGCACGGTCGGCACGACCCGGGTCGTAGCCGGCGAGGAGGTACCAGATCCCGAAGAAGTGGATGACCTCGCAGACCTGCCAGATCAGGACGTCCCGCCAGCGCGGACGCGCGAGCACCGCGAGCGGCAGCAGCCACATGACGTACTGCGGGGAGTAGACCTTGTTGGTAAGGAGGAACGCGGCGACGGTGAGGAACGCCAACTGCGGCAGCCGCGGACGGCGCGGCGCGGACAGGGCGAGCCCGGCGATCGCGATGCAGCAGGCGAGCAAGGTCAGGGTCGCGACGCGGTTCAGGACCGGCGCCTCGAGCTTGAGCCCTTGCTGGTCGAGGACGAACCAGATCGAGCTGAAGCCGGCGCCCCGCTCCTGGGAGAGCCGGTAGAACCGCGCCCAGCCCTCGAAGTTGCCAACCATGAACGGGAGGTTCACCGCGAGCCACGCGCCGGCGCCCGCGGCTACGGTGCGCGCGAAGGCGCCGAGCCGACCGGCGCGCAGGCAGACGAGGAACAGCGGCCCGAGCAGCAGTAACGGGTAGAACTTCGTGGCGGTCGCCAGCCCCAGCCAGACTCCGGCGGCCACCGGACGCTCCCGTGCCCACGCCCACATCGCGGCGCTGGTGAGCAGCACGGCCCACATGTCCCAGTTCACCGTGCCGGCCAGGACCAGCCCGGGCGCCACCGCCACCATGACCGCGTCCCAGGGCCGGTGCCCCGCCGTACGCGCCGTCAGGATCACCGTGCCCGCGGCGCACACGGCGATCAGCAAGACGTTGACGTCGAAGTAGCGACGGCTTCGCTCGGCCGGGTCGGGGCTGTCCGGGACGAGCACCGCCGTCGCGTACATCACCACGCCGGTCAGGACGGGGTACTCGACCTGCTCGTCGGGGCCGACCTCGGCGAGGTAGGGCACCTCACCGCGGGCCAACGCACGCGAGTGGAACAGGTGAGGGATGTCGCTGTAGCAGGCATGGACGAACTGGTCCGGGGTGTTCCACCCCTCCGCGCGGCAGTGCTGCTTGGCGAGCACGCCGAGCCCGGAGGCCAGGAACACCAGGACGAGCGCGACGCGGACCGGCGTCCACCACGATCCCGGCGCGATGCGGCGCCCGGCGGGCCCGCCCACTCCCTCGCTGAGCCGACGGACCACCGGGTCCTCGACGGAGGGCAGCACGGCTGCCCGGGGGTCGCCGGTCACGCCGCCTGCCGCTCGCTCACCCCCACACCGTACGACGAGGCGGCGGGCGTCCCGGCCACGGCAGCCCCGCCGCCGCCGCTGTCAGCCGCTGTCAGCGGCGGTCGAGGCGTCGCCGTCGGGGGTCGGTACGGACGTGCCGGGCTTGGTCTTCGTCGGCTTGGGCTTGGGCTTGGGCTTGGGCGCCGGATTGTCCGGACCCGGGTCGTCCGTGGGCGTCGGCGGCGGCTTGACCGTGGGCGGGACCGTCGGCTTCGGGGGCTGTGACGTGGACTTGGTCGGCGTCGGCTCGGGTTCCTCGGTCGTGCGCGTCGGAGCAGGCTGCGCCGTCGTCGGCTGCGGCGCCGAGCGGGTGGGCTGGGGATGGGGCTGGGACCGGCGCTGGGACGACTGCTCCGGCTGCGGCTCCGGCTCCGGCTCGGCCTCCGGCTCCGGCTCGGCCTCCGGCTCGGGCTCCGGCTCGGGCTCGGGCTCGGGCTCGGGCTCATAGGTCGGCTGCGCCAGGTGGGAGAAGACGTACGGCGCGTCGGGAAAGTCCTCGACGGGCTCGCCCTCCAGCGCGCCGGCCATGAAGTCGGTCCACAGCTCGGTCGGGTAGCGCCCGCCGTAGAAGGTCTCCAGGCCACCGACTCCCTTGAGCGACTCGCGGCCGTTGCCCTTGTAGAAGACGACCGCCGTGGAGAGCTGCGGTGTGTAGCCGACGAACCACGCTGAGCGGGCAGCATCCTCGAACGCCGCGGTGCCGGTCTTGCCGGCCGCCGGTCGGCCGAGCTCCTGCGCGGCGGCGCCGCTGCCGTTCTGCACGACCTCGACCAGCGCCTCGGTGACGTTGAGGGCGACGTCCTCCTCGAACGCGCGCTCCTTGCGCGGCTTCGCGGCGTAGCGGACCTCGCCGGAGGAGTCCTTGACCTGCAGCACCGTGAAGGGCTTGCGGACACGCTTGCCCTCCGCCGCGAAGGTCGCGAAGGCGTTCGCCATCTGCATGGAGTTGACGTCGGTGCTGCCCAGGGCGACCGTGGTGTTCGCCATCAGGCCAGGGGCGTCCTCGGGGACCCCCGCTCGGGTCGCGGCGGACACGACGTCCTTCGGCCCGTCCTCGAGCTTGAGCGTGAGGTCGACGTAGGCGGTGTTGACGGAGTTCGCGGTGGCGAAGCGCAGGTTGATCGGGCCGTAGCTGTCGTTTCCGAGGTTGTCGATGGGCTCATCGACGCCGGGCAGGTAGAGCGGCGAGTTGCCCTCGACGTAGGTGTCCAGCCGGAAGCCCTGCTCGAGCCCCGCGGCAAGCGCGAACGGCTTGAACGTCGACCCGGCGCCGACCCTCGCCGTCGCGGCGTTCTGCCCGGGCTCCTTGACGTAGTCCGGCCCGCCGTACAACGCCACGACCTCGCCGGAGCCGGGGCGTACGGCGGTCAGCCCGGCGCGCAGCCGCTCGGCGTTCTCGGTGGGGAAGTTCTCCTTCGCCGCCCGTTCGGCGGCCGCCTGAGCCTCCCGGTCGAACGTCGTGCGCACCCGCAGACCGCCCACGTCGAGGTCGTGCTCGTTGAAGCCGTTGGCCTCCAGCTCGTCGCGCACCAGGTCGAGCAGGTAGCCCGTGGATCCGCCGAAGCGGTCCTTGGCCTTGCGGTCGATCACCTTGGGGAAGGCGAGCTCGTCGCGGCGGGCCTCGGTCATCGTGCCCGTCGCCACCATGCCGTCGAGGACGTAGCGCCAGCGGCGCTCGGCGCCCTCGCGGTTGGTCACCGGGTCGAACCGGCTGGGCGCCTGGATGATCCCGGCAAGGTAGGCCGCCTGCGACTCCCCCAGCTTGGCGACGTCCTTGCCGAAGTACGCCTTCGCGGCGGCCTGCACGCCGTACGCGCCCCGGCCCCAGTAGATCGTGTTGAGGTAGTCCTCGAGGATCTTGTCCTTGGCGGAGGAGTTGTCGACCTTGACCGCGATCACGACCTCGCGGAGCTTGCGGCTGAGCGTCCGCTCCTGGGTGAGGTAGACGTTCTTGACGTACTGCTGGGTGATCGTGGAGCCGCCCTGCAGGCCCGAGCCGCCGGTGACGTTCTTGTAGAACGCTCGTGCGATGCCGGTCGGGGAGACGCCGCGGTTGTCGTAGAACGACCGGTCCTCCGCCGCGAGCACCGCGTCCCGGACATGCTGCGGGACCTTCTCCAGCGGGACGGACGTGCGGTTCATCTCGCCGAAGCGGCCGAGCTCCTTGCCGTCGCGCCACGTCACGATCGTGATCTGCTGCAGCGACTGGTCGTTGGGCTCGGGCACGGAGACGGTGGCGTAGGCCGCGCCGAAGCCGGCGGCGAGCGTGCCGACGCCGAGGGCGATCAGGGCCAGCACCTGGCGCCACGACGGGACGAGGCGGGCGATGCCGCGCCGGCCCCGCCGGGGGTAGTCGACGATCCTCACGTGTCCTCGTCTGCTCGGGGGCTGCTTGCGTGGCCTCCCCGTGGTACGTCGGGGAGCCGCGCGTCACGCATGGTGACGGTTGTCCGGGCCGCGCGCCACTTCACCCGCCCATCGGCACGCACAGCTCCTACCTGAGCCAGCACCACCGGGCGGGCACGGGCGCGGTCCCGCATCAGTAGACGCGGGCACCGGCGTGCCGGTTGACACGGCGTCAACGCCGCGAGCGGCTCGGGAGCTTCCGCGGTGTGCTCAGTCCTCGTCCTCGATGGTCGGCCGGCGCCGGGGCGGACGCCGCCGTACGCCGTCCCCGAGGACGAACGAGGACGTCAGGTGGTTCCAGGCGCAGCCCTGACAGACCTCGACCACGTAGACGCGGAACTCCCCGTGCTTACGAGCCATGGCCTCGAGCTCAGCCCGCGAGCGGATGCGCCCGGAGTACTGCCCGAGCTCGTCGCCGTACACGTAGGTGACGTGGCGCAGCGGCTCACGCCCGCACACCGGGCAGAGCCGATCGGTCGGCTCCCCGTGGAATTTTGCGGCGCGCAGCAGGTAGGGATGGGCGTCGCAGACGTCGCTCGTGCTCGCGCCGCCACCGCGCAGCGACTCCAGCGTGGCCCGGCGGGCCAGGGAGTAGTCGATCACCGAGCGCTGGGACCACACGCGTCGAGGGTACGTCGGAGCCCTCCGGGCGTGTCCGCTTGCAGCCGCCGCCGTCCGGGCATAGTGTCCCCCATGCCACAGCGATGTATCGCGCCGATACATCGCGCCGACACGGCAGGTGCGCCGGAGACGCATCCGCGACGGCCCGGCAGCGAGGTTGCGGAGGCAGGATGAGCAGGAGCCGGGTGCTCGAGCTTGCCGTCCTCGGCCTGCTGCACGAGGGTCCGATGCACGGCTACGAGCTGCGCAAGCGGCTCAACGCGGTGCTCGGGTCGTTCCGGGCCTTCAGCTATGGCTCGCTCTACCCGTGCCTGAAGGACCTGCTCGGCCGCCACCTGATCGTCGAGGACGGGCCCGAGGCCGGCGCTGCGCCCCTGTCGGGCAAGCGGGCCAAGACGGTCTACAAGCTGACCGGGGAGGGCAAGGAGCATTTCCAAGAGATGGTCTCCGACGCGGGGCCGACGTCCTGGGAGGACGAGGGCTTCGGCGTGAGATTCGCGTTCTTCGCCCGCACCGACGCCGACGTCCGCATGCGGATCCTCGAGGGCCGCCGCAGCCGGCTCGAGGAGCGGCTCGAGGGCGTGCGTGCCTCCGTGACGCGAACCCGCGAGCGGTTGGACAACTACACCCTCGAGCTGCACAGGCACGGGCTCGAGTCGGTCGAGCGTGAGGTGCGCTGGCTCAACGAGCTCATCCGGACCGAGCGCCAGCAGAGCGAGACACACCACCCCGAGACACCACCGCGAGACGGCGGCGCATCCGACCGTCCCCACCCAGGAATAGAAGGAGCTTGAGATGGGCGCCGTACGCGTGGCCATCGTCGGTGTCGGCAACTGCGCCGCATCGCTGGTCCAGGGAGTCGAGTACTACAAGGACGCGGACCCGTCGACCCGGGTCCCCGGGCTCATGCACGTGCAGTTCGGCGACTACCACGTGCGCGACGTCCACTTCGTCGCCGCCTTCGACGTGGACGCCAAGAAGGTCGGCCAGGACCTCGCCGACGCCATCGTGGCGAGCGAGAACAACACGATCAAGATCTGCGACGTCCCGCCGACCGGCGTGGTCGTCCAGCGCGGCCACACCTTCGACGGCCTCGGCAAGTACTACCGCGAGATGGTCACCGAGTCCGACGACGAGCCCGTGGACGTCGTCGCGGCGCTGCGCGAGGCGCAGGTCGACGTGCTCGTCTGCTATCTGCCGGTCGGGTCGGAGGCGGCGGCGACGTTCTACGCGCAGTGCGCGATCGACGCGGGGGTGGCCTTCGTCAACGCGCTGCCCGTCTTCATCGCCGGCACCAAGGAGTGGGCGGACAAGTTCACCGCGGCCGGCGTGCCGATCGTCGGTGACGACATCAAGTCCCAGGTCGGCGCCACCATCACCCACCGGGTGCTGGCGAAGCTGTTCGAGGACCGCGGCGTCACCGTCGACCGGACCTATCAGCTCAACGTCGGCGGCAACATGGACTTCATGAACATGCTCGAGCGCGACCGGCTCGAGTCGAAGAAGATTTCCAAGACGCAGTCGGTGACCTCCCAGCTTCAGCAGGACATCGGCAAGCGCAACGTGCACATCGGCCCGTCGGACTACGTGGCGTGGCTCGACGACCGCAAGTGGGCGTTCGTGCGGCTCGAGGGTCGCGCGTTCGGCGACGTCCCGCTGTCGCTGGAGTACAAGCTCGAGGTGTGGGACTCCCCGAACTCCGCAGGCGTGATCATCGACGCCATCCGTTGTGCCAAGATCGCGAAGGACCGCGGCATCGGCGGGCCGATCCTCTCGGCGTCGTCGTACTTCATGAAGTCCCCGCCGGAGCAGTACTCCGACGACGTGTGCCGGGACAAGGTCGAGCAGTTCATCCGCGGAGAGGTCGAGCGCTAGAGCGAGCGAGTGAGGCGCTCGGCCTCGACCAGTGTGACCGGTGAGGTCGAGCGCTAGAGCGAGCGCAGCGAGTGAGGGCAGGGTCCGTACGCCGAGGTGGTCGTCGTACGGACCCTGTCGCGCGTCAAGACCCAGCGGAGCGACCGCCGTCAGGACCGGCCCCTCCACGTGACCTCGACGACCCGGGCCTGCGCCCTGAATCCAGTTCCCGAGGACGGCGAGACCGACGGGGCAGCGTCGGTCGGCGGCTTCCACAACGACGTCGCTTCCGCTCCCGTTACCGGTGCGTGACCGCCTCGCCGTCCTGTTCGCCACGAATGTGCCCGTCCGCGACGGTGACCGCGGAGAAACGGCTGTTCCCGACATCCATCACCCGGCGTAGCGTCCGAGTCACGGGGTCATCGCAGCCCCCCGGGAGCATCAGCAGGGCGTCACATGCTTCGACGTACGGTCACCTCCTTCGCAGCAGCTGCGCTCGCGGCGGGCGCGCTGGTGGGGGGTCCAGCAGCGCACGTGGAGACCGGGCAGGACCGTCTGCTCCTGCGCGGGACCTACGAGTCCATCGCCGGCAAGGGCGCCGCCGACCGCCTCCGGCACCTGGCAGCGAGCGGCGCACGCGCCGCCGCCATGCCCCAGGTCGTCGTCAAGGGCCTGAACAACCCGCGCCAGCTGTTCCTCGGCGGGGGCGGTGGCCTCTACATCGCCGAGGCCGGAAGGGGCGGGGACACCTGCGTCGGTGACGAACCCGAGCAGATTTGCTTCGGCGAGACGGGCGCGGGGCGGCTGCGCGTGTGAGAGCAGTGTCAGCGGGAACTCGCGGCCGGCGATACGGCGGAGGAGTCGCGCCCGCCGTACCGCAGGCTGCGCTGGACACGTGGCCCACGACGTGGTCCAATCGCACTATGTCGACGTCCTCGGACGGGCGTCGGGAACGGGCGAGACGGGTAGTGACGCCCCCATGAGCTCCGCCAGGGGCGGGTCAGCTCTGCTGGATCCGGAGCGCGTCGCCGCCGTCACCGAGGCGGTCCCCGCGGCCAGGGCGGCCGACGACGGGCTTCGGCGGCTCATGGGCTTGGCGAGCATGGCGCTGCAGGTCCCCGTGGGCTTCATCTCCATCGTCGACGCGGAGCACGAGATCTTCTCGGCAATGTTCGGCGTGCCGGAGCCGTGGGGGAGCATGGAGCTGCTGTCCGTCGACGAGTCGGTGTGCCGGCACATCGTCGAGTCCGGTGCGCCGCTGTTCATCGAGGACACCCACGACCACCCGTGGACGAGGGGCAACGCGGCGGTCCAGGCGCTCGACCTGCGCGCATGGGGGAGCGCCCCGGTGACCAGCGAGCACGGCCACGTCCTCGGCGCGTTCTGCGTCGCCGACTACGTGCCCCGCACTTGGACCGGCCGCGACGTCGAGACTCTCGTCGACCTCGCCGGCGCGGTGTCGACCGAGCTGCGGCTGCGCGTCGCCCTCGCTCAGCGCCGCGCCGCGGAGGATCGGGAGCGGCGGCTGAGCGCACAGCAGGCGGCGCTGTGCCGCGTGGCGACGGCGGTGGCCCGAGCCGAGCCCTCCTATGAGGTCTCCTCGCACGTGATCGAGGAGATGGCCGAGCTTCTCCCGAGCGCGGACGCGGCGGTCCTCGCCTTCGAGCGGGACGGTCGGGTCCGCGTGGCCGCGAATGCGCGCGAGAGCACCTTCGACCTGGCGTCGTGCGCGAGCGCCCTCGCCGACCTCCGCTCCGAGTGGCCGGCCGGGACCGTGGAGTCGGGACCGTGGGTGGTCGAGCCGGTGTCGATCGACGGCGCAGTCGCGGGTGCCCTGGTGGCGAGGGTGGACCCCGACCAGCGCCAGGACGCCGCCGGGTTGCTCGAGGCCCTCGCCCACCTCGTCGGACTCGCCCTCTCCAACGCACAGACCCGCGAACGGCTCGTGGAGCTCTCGCGCACCGACCCGCTCACCGGGGCCGCCAACCGCCGGATGTTCGACGAGCGGCTGGACGAGGAGATCGAGCGCGCGCGCCGCCACGGGGCCGCGCTGACGCTCGCGCTGATGGACGTCGACCACTTCAAGCGCCTCAACGACACCGCCGGGCACGTGGCGGGGGACCGGGTCCTGGCCGACCTGACCGCCCGCGCCGCGGCGCTGCTGCGCAGCGGCGACCTGCTCGCCCGGCTCGGTGGCGATGAGTACGCGCTGCTGTTGCCCGACGCCGACTACGCCGGGGCAGCAGCCGTCATCGACCGCATCCGGGAGTCCGTGGAGAGCAGTCCGGTGGCGGGCCTTCACGTCACCGTGACCATCGGTGCCGCCGTCGCCGAGGACGGCCAGGCCAGCGCCGAGAGCCTCTACCGGAGCGCGGACCGGGCGCTCTACCGCGCCAAGGCCGGGGGCCGCAACGGGATCGCGCTGGACCACCTGCGCGACGGCCAGGCGCACGACCCGGGCGCCTAGTCTGACGGGGTGTCCTTCGCCGGCGACCTGTCCGTGGTGCTGCGCCTGGGCGGGTTCCGGCGCCTCTACGCCACGCGCCTGACCTCCCAGCTGGCCGACGGCGTCTTCCAGGTGGCACTGGCCAGCGTCTTCTTCTTCGCCCCCGAACGCCAGACCTCCGCCGGGCGCATCGCCGCCGCCTTCGCCGTACTCCTGTTGCCGTACTCCCTCGCCGGCCCGTTCGCCGGCGTGCTGCTCGACCGGTGGCGCCGCCGCCAGGTCCTGATGTGGGCCAACCTCGCGCGCTCCGCGATGGTCGTCGGCGTCGCCGCGCTGGTCGGCGCGGGCGTCGTCGGGGCACCACTGTACGTCGCGGTGCTGGCGTCCGTGAGCGTCAACCGGTTCTTCCTCGCCGGGCTGTCGGCAGCGCTGCCGCACGTCGTGCCACGCGACGAGCTGGTGATGGCCAACTCGGTCTCGACCACGTCGGGCACGATCGCCGCGATGTGTGGTGGAGGTGCGGGCTTCGCCCTGCGGGCGGTGCTCGGGACCGGGACCAGCGCCGATGTCCGGTTGGCGTTAATCGCGGCGACGCTCTACCTCGGCTCGGCGCTCGTGGCGCGCAGCATGCACCCGGACCTGCTCGGGCCCGATGCGGGGACGGCGCCGGGCGCGCAGGCGTTGCGCGGGGTGGTCGTCGGGATGGCCGAGGGCGCGCGACACGTCTGGGCGCGGCGAGCGGCGGGGCACGCCCTCGCCGCGATCACCGCGCACCGGTTCTGCTACGGCGTCACGACGATCGCCGCCGTCCTGCTCTACCGCAACCACTTCAACGACCCCGCCGACACGGACGCCGGGCTGTCCGGACTGGCCGCCGTGGTCGCCGTGTCGGGTGCGGGGTTCCTCGCGGCGGCCGTCGCCACCCCGGAGGTGACGGAGGTGACCGGCCGCGTCACGAAGCCGCGCTGGATCGTCGCGTGCTTCGCCCTCGCCGCGCTGACGGCGGCCGTCTACGTCGTGCACCTGAGCCAGCTCGCGGTCGTGCTCGGCGCGTTCGTCCTCGGCTTCGCCGCGCACGGGTCGAAGATCTGCGTCGACACGATCGTGCAGGAGTCGGTCGACGACGACTTCCGGGGCCGGGTGTTCTCCTTCTACGACGTGCTGTTCAACATGTCGTTCCTCGCCGCAGCCGCCTTCGCCGCGGTCGCGGTCCCGCCCTCCGGCGCGTCGGCGCCGGTCTACGCGCTGGTGGCGGCGGGCTACGGGCTCACCGCGACGGCGTACGGGCGGGCGGCGCGGGCGGGCGCGGACGAGCGGCTCGGCGCTCGCGTCAGCTGACGCCGGGCTGCTCGGCGTACCACCGGCGCAGCTCGGCCTCCGCCTCCTCGTGCGGGAGCGGGCCCCGGTCCAGGCGCAGCTCCAGCAGGTGCTTGTAGGCCCTGCCCACGAGCGGGCCGGGCGGGACGCCGAGCAGCGCCATGATCGCGTTGCCGTCGAGGTCGGGACGGATGCTCGCGAGCTCCTCCTCCTGCTCCAACCGCGCGATGCGCTGCTCGAGCGAGTCGTAGGCTCGGCGCAGCGCCTCGGCCTTGCGGCGGTTGCGTGTCGTGCAGTCCGACCGCGTGATCCGGTGCAACCGCTCGAGCAGCGGACCGGCGTCGCGGACGTAGCGGCGCACCGCCGAGTCGGTCCACTCGCCGGTGCCATAGCCGTGGAAGCGCAGGTGCAGCTCGACGAGCCGGGCGACGTCCTCGGTGACGTCCTTGGGGAACTTCAGCGCCTTCATCCGGGCGGCCGTCATCTTGGCCCCGACGACCTCGTGGTGGTGGAAGGACACGCCGCCACCAGGCTCCAAGCGACGCGTCCTCGGCTTGCCCACGTCGTGCATCAGCGCGGCGAAGCGCAGCACGAAGTCCGGCGCGGGCACGGCGCCGTCCGGGCCGGTCTCCAGCGCGATCGCCTGGTCGAGGACGGTGAGGGAGTGCTCGTAGACGTCCTTGTGACGGTGGTGCTCGTCGACCTCGAGGCGCAGCTTCGGCAGCTCGGGCAGGACCTGCTCGGCCAGGCCCGTGTCGACGAGCAGGGTCAGCCCACGGCGCGGCTCGGCGGCGCAGACGAGCTTGACGAGCTCGTCGCGGACCCGCTCGGGGGAGACGATGGCAATGCGCTCGGCCATGGCGCTCATCGCCGCCACCACGTCGTCGGCGACGGTGAAGCCGAGCTGCGCGGCGAAGCGCGCGGCCCGCAGCATCCGCAGCGGGTCGTCGCCGAAGGAGTCCCCCGGCGGCCCGGGTGTGCGCAGGACGCGGGCAGCGAGGTCGCGCAGCCCGCCGTACGGGTCGACGAAGCGGCTTCCGGGCAGCGCGAGCGCCATCGCGTTGACCGTGAAGTCGCGTCGGACCAGGTCGTCCTGCAGCGAGTCGCCGTAGGTCACCTGCGGCTTGCGCGAGGTGCGGTCGTAGGCCTCCGCCCGGTAGGTCGTGAGCTCGATCAGGTAGCGGCCCTTGCGCGCCCCGACCGTGCCGAAGGCGATCCCGACCTCCCAGTGGGCGTCGGCCCACGGCTTGACCAGAGCGAGAACCTGCTCCGGTCGCGCGTCGGTGGTCAGGTCCAGGTCGTTGCCGAGCCGGCCCAGGAGCGCGTCGCGCACCGAACCGCCCACCAGCGCGAGCTGGTGCCCGGCCGCGGCGAACCGCTCCCCCAGCTCCTCGAGAACCGGTGAAACGCGGACGAGCTCGCCGACCGCCCGCCGCTGCGCCTCGGAGAGCAGCCCCGTCACCGCAGCGCCGGAGGGCGGGCCGCCCGCAGGCGTGGGAGCCGGCGCCGGAGTGGACGTGGGGGACGTGGACACGGGGCACAAGGGTACGGCGAACACCGCCCGGGGCTGCGCCCGCGCGCCTGCGCCGTCCGCGGGCCACCGGTGCCGCACGGTTACGATCGGCGGATGAGTCGACCGACCCCCGCGCGCCACCCGCGCGCGAGGCGCGGTCTGCCGCGGGTCGAGGAGGTCTCGGCCGGGGGCCTCGTCGTCGACCGCAGCACCCCCGACCTGCGCGCGGCGCTCATCGCGCGCGCCGACCGCCGCGGCCGGCTGCTCTGGTCGCTGCCGAAGGGCCACCTCGAGGACGGCGAGACCGCGGAGGACGCCGCGGTCCGCGAGGTCGAGGAGGAGACCGGCATCCGCGGGTTCGTGCTGGCGCCGCTCGGGATGATCGACTACTGGTTCGTCGCCGAGGACCGGCGTGTGCACAAGACGGTGCACCACTTCCTTCTGCAGGCCTCGGGCGGTGAGCTCTCCGACGCCGACGTCGAGGTCACCGAGGTCGCCTGGGTGCCACTGGACGAGGTGAACTCCCGCCTCGCCTATGCCGGCGAACGCCGGCTGGTGCGCGCCGCCGTCGAGCTGCTGCCGGACCTCGGGTGACGCCCGCCGGGGCGCGCGCGGCGCGGCTCGTCCTCGCTGCGGGTGCCTGCTGCGCGA
>JALYMU010000367.1 GCA_030773595.1 Actinomycetota bacterium
CGCGATCGCCACCTTCATCGACGGCTGGAACGACCGCTGCCAGCCCTTCGTCTGGACCAAGACCGCCGACGAGTTACTCGAACACTGCCGACCCCGTAAGAGAACCTCGTTCACGCGACACTAGCGGAGTGAGCCTGCCACGGGCGGAGGCCGCATGCTCGCGCTGGACCTGAAGGCGTGCGAGCGCAGGTTGCTTCGAGGCGGCTTCACCTGGACGGCGCTCCATCACGACCAGCAAACGCGCCGACGACACCTAGGACTGTCGACGGGACGAGGCGCGGAACTTTCGCACCCCCCTATCTGTCCTCCCCTCGACCCAGTCGGCGCCGGCGTCGACCGCCGCGAGAAAGCTCTCGAGCGTGTTCTCGACGTGGCCGTCGACCACGCCCCTGCCCATCCCGCGGTGTCCGACGATGATCGGCGGACTCGCGAAGACCCTCGACGTCACGGCGCGTGGTCCCTGGAGGTCGCGCCGTCCTGGGCCAGTCGCAACGTGCGTGCGGTCAGTTCGTCGAGACCGATCCGGTCGAAGTCGCGGACGGCGCTGCGGACGCGCACGTGGGTCGTGCCGACGAGGTCGGCGGGCACCGCAGCGGCCCCGTGCAAGGCCCCGTAGACACTTCCTACCGTCGCGCCGTTGGAGTCGGTGTCACGCCCGCCCGTAAGGGTGATGCCGACGGCCTCGACGAAGTCGCCGCCCCACAACAAGCCAGTCGCGATCAACGCTGCATTGTTGACCGTGTGGACCCACGGGTAGTGGCCGAGGGCGTCGTCGACCCAGTTGAGCGCGGCGGCGTGGTCCCTGCCCTCGTGACGGATCGTGGTGACGCCGTCGAGGGCCCGCGCGAGGCGTGACTGCGGCGGCACGACGGCGCGCGCACGTCGCAAGGCTTCGTCCGCGGTGTCGACCGACAGCGCCGCCGCGACGAGCGCGGCGGCCCACATCTCGCCGTACTTCCCGTTCGCCGTGTGGCTGAGACGAGCATCGACGAGCGCCATGGCGGCCGCCGCTGCGGGATCGCCCGGAGCCACGTAGCCGAAGGCGTCAGCCCGGATGAGCGCGCCGATCCACTCCCGGTACGGGTTGTCGCGCGTCGCGGTCTCGGGCGGCCGCAGCCCGTGGACCAGGTTCCGGTACGCCGCCCGCTCCGCCGTGTAGGTCTGGGTGAACGGCACGCGATCGAGCCACGCGGTGGCGATCTGCCCCGTTGTGAAGGCTCGGCCGTGCTGCTCGAGGACGTGCAGGCCGAGGATGGTCCAGTCGATGTCGTCGTCACGCGGGACGTCGGTGAAGCGCCCTGCGCAGGCGACCGCGGCCGAGGGATGCAGCGCCGGAACGCCCGGCGGCAGGGGGTCGAGCAACGGCACGAACCCTGCGAGCGGCCACTGGCCGGCCGCGCGAAGGTAGGTCTCGACCTGTTCGCGGGTCAGGCCCTCGACGGGCTTGCCGAGGGTGTTCCCCACCGTCCGGCCGAGCCAGGCCCCACGGAGGCGGTCGGGCAGCAGCTCCCGGTCGACTGCGAGCCTGTCGGCGCCCTTCGCGATCGAGAGGAGGACCGCGTCGTCCTCGGGCTCCTCGTACCGCCAGTCCGCCGCGCGCACGAGCCGGCTCAGCCGCCGCGCCACCGCCGACAGCCGGTCCAGATCCCCGGCCACGGCTGCGGCACGGGCCTCCGCCTTCAGCGGCCCCACGGGGTACCCGCTGTGCGCACGTTGCTCGGCCTCGTCCGGGACGAGGTCACGGGGATCAAGTACGTCGTGCACTGTCCGTCCTGAGGGGGTGGCGTCGGATGCGGACTCAGCCCTTCACGGCACCGGAGAGGAAGCCCTGGGTCACCTGCCTCTGCAGGGCGAGGAACAGGACCACCACGGGCAGGATCGTGATGAGCGTCCCGGCTGCCAGCGGTCCGATGTCGACGGAACGCCCGCCGAGGAACAGGTAGAGCCCGGTGGTGAGCGGTCGGTACTCGCCGCTCGGGATGTAGAGCAGCGGAACGAGGAAGTTGTTCCAGTTCTGCAGGAATGTGAACACCGCGAGCGCTCCGATGCCGGGCATGACGAGGGGGAGCATCACCCGCAGGAAGATCTGCAGCTCGGTCGCACCATCGACGCGCGCGGCCTGCTCGAGCTCGGCCGGCAGGTCGGAGAAGAACGCGCGCATGAAGAACGTGCCGAAGGCCAGTCCCGTGCTCGCGAGCACGAGATTGACCCCGACCAGGCTGTCCAGCATGCGCATCGACCGGAGCTGGAAATACAGCGGGATCATGTAGGTGAAAAACGGCACCAACAGGCCGACCACGACGAAGTAGAACGCGAGCCCGCGGCCGGGGAACGGCAGCCGCGCGAAGGCGTAGCCGCCCATCGTGGAGAGAACCACCACGAGGACCGTGCTCGGCACCGACAGGAGGAAGGAGTTCAGGATGTACCTGCTGAACTCACCGACCGTCCATGCCGTCACAAGATTCTCGGTCGAGAACGAGGAGAACAAACCGAAGGGGTTCAGCTTCACGTCCTGGCTCGTCTTCAGCGCGGTGGACACCGTCAGCACGAGCGGGAAGAGCACGAGCATCGAGATGGCGACGAGGAGGACGTGCCTGCCTGCGTGCCGCGCCCGGCGCTGCCTCTGGCCCTGCCTCATCCGCCCATCCCCTGCAGGGAGAGCTTGCGCTGCAGCCTGTTCATGTACATCGCGACAGGGACGGCCATCAGCGTAATGATCAGTGCGAGGGTGGTGCCGTAGCTGATCCGGTTGAGCTGGAAGGCGCTCTTGTACGCGTAGGTGCCCAGCACGTCTGTCGCGCCGGCAGGGCCACCGCCCGTCATGACGAAGATGATGTCGAAGACGCTGAACCCCCCCACCAGCGTGATCGTGGCCACCATGAGGAAGACGGGCATGATCTGGGGCAGGATGATGTAGCCCAGCCGCTGGAAAGCATTCGCCCCGTCGATGCGAGAAGCGTCGACGAGCTCAATGTCGACGTTCCGCAGCGCGGCGAGGATGATGACGAACACGAAACCCATCGCGGACCAGATGGCGGTCCCGAGGACGGCATAGAGAGCCGTCGACGGGTTGCCCAGCCAGCCGGTCGTCAGCGCACCCAGGCCGACGGACTCCAGCGCGCGGTTGAGCCAGCCACGGGATGGTTCGTAGATCCAGCCCCACACCACGCCCACCGCCACGGGGGGAAGGATGTAGGGCAGGAAGAACGCCGTGCGGTACCAGACGCTGCCGCGCTGCACGTTCCACACCAGCAGCGCGAGACCGAGCCCGAGGATCAGGGGGCTGATTGTCCCCACCACGATCCATATCAGGTTGTTCGTGAAGGCGTCCCAGACGCCGGGGTCGGTCGCGAGCTCGGTGAAGTTCGCGAGACCGACCCACGGCGGGTTGGGGTTGATGCCGTTGAAGTCGACGAAGACGTAGTAGACGGCGTTCGCCATGGGGAACAGCAGGAAGACGGTCACCATGGCGAGCAACGGCGTGACGAGGAGGACCCCGAGCCTGGCCTGTGCCCGGCGGGTGATGGTGGGCGCACCGGGCCCGACCGGGCGCGGTCGGCGCCGTCCCCGCGGTCGCACCGCGACCTCGAGGGAGGCCGCCGCTGTGGGCGCCGGCGCGGTCACGTCAGGTCCAGAAGCCCGTGGGTCACTTCTTGGCTGCCTTCTCCATGCCGGCCGCCGCTTCCTCCGGCGTGCGCTGGCCCGTCATCACGCCCTGCATCCCGTCGTACATGGCCTTGTTGACCGCGTCGCTCACCATAACGTCGATGTTGTGGCCGAAGTCCCCGCCCTCGGAGAACTTCGCGGTGTCCTTGACCACCTTGGCAAAGAGCGGCGAGATCTTGAGACCCTGCGTCTCGACGGGCTGTGCGGGAATGGTGTGGAGGTTCTCGATCGTCCAGCGCGCGTGCTCCGGGGAGGCGAGGAAGTCCAGGAACTGCATCGCCGCGTCCTTGTTGCGCGTCCCGGCGGACACGAAGGGGCCGGAGCCGAGTCCGCCCGTGAAGATGCCGGGGCCGTCCGGGGCCGGGAAGGGGATGTAGCCCACCTCGAAGTCGGAGTTGTCCTCGATCTCCCCGACGAGCCAGCTGCCGGTCGGGATCATCGCGGCCTTGCCCGAGAAGAACAGTGACGTCGAGGTGTCGTAGTCCACGGATGTCGGCGACTTCGGCAGGAAGCCGGCCTCGTCGAATTCCTTCCAGACCCGGAACGCCGAGACGACCTCCGGCGAGTTCCACGACTTCTCGCCGTTCAGGATCGCCGTCACCTCGTCCGAGCCGACGTCGCTGGACAGGGCCATGCTCAGCAGGTGGCCACCCTCCCAGCCCTCCTTGTTGCCGACGGCGAGTGGGGTGGTACCCGACGCGCGCACCTTGTCCGCCGCCGCCCGGAGGTCATCGAGGCTCTTCGGCTCCTCGATGCCCAGCTTCCCGAAGATGTCCTTGTTGTAGAAGACCCCGATGGTCTCCATCTCGCCGGGGATGCCGTAGACCTTGCCGTCGGCGGTCACGCGCTCCTTGGCGAAGTCGTAGATCTTCCAGCCGTTCTTGTCGTAGGCGTCGGTCACGTCCATGACCAGCCCCGCGTCGATGAGCGCCCCGCCGAAGCTGGGACCGGAGCCCCAGTTGAAGACGTCGGGGCCCTCACCGGAGCGGAGCTGGGTCTGGAGCACGGTGCGCATGGTGTCGAACGGGAGCGTGCTCGTCTCGACCTTGATGCCGGAGTCCTTCTCGAACGTCGACACGTGGTCCTTGAGGGCCTTGAGCGCCGCGGCGTCCTCAGGCTCCTCGATCAGCCACCGGAGCGTCTTGCCCTTTCCGCCGGCGTCCTGGGACTCGTCCCGCGTCTGCGTCGGCGCCCCGCCGGTGCAGGCGGTAGCCATCAGGCATGCCGCGGCGGCGACCACGACCTTCGAGGGTGAGATGCGCATGGCGAGCCCTTCGCTCGTGTGGCGGGTGCACGTGCTCGGCGGTGATCCGACCACCTTTCACCGCGAAAACATTAGTGTCAAGGAACGTGTCGGAGTCGTTACCGGACCTGCGGCCCCGGCGTCACGGGAAGACGGCCTGGATGGCCACGACCGCGGCACCGCGGGCCCACTCGAGGAAGTCCATCGGCTGGATGATCGGCGTCGGGGAGGTCGCGGAGCCGACCCGGTGGTCCAGGCGACCGGAGAGCAAGGCGTCGGCGGCGACCTCCGCGAGGGCTACGCCCTCACCCGAGAGGATGATCTGCTCCACGCCGGTCAGGGACGTGATGGCGGCAACTGCGCGGCCGAGGGCGTGCGCCGCCTCTGCGACGACCCGCGCGGCGACGGCGTCGCCGTCCCTGGCGAGCTGGAGAACCTGCTCGTAGCCGACCGCGCGGCGGTGCACCTGCTCCACGGCGGCCGTGATCGCGCCGGACGTCGCGTAAGCCGTCATGCACCCACGGTGGCCGGCGGGGCACAGGGGGCCGTACGGGTCGATCGGCAGGTGGCTGATGGGACTGACCAGCGTTGGGATCGTCTCGTGGTTGATCACGAGCCCGTAGCCGACGCCGGCGCCGACCGTCATCAGCGCGAAGTCGGCGTGGGTGCGGCCGTACCCGAACCACTGCTGTGCCTTGGTCAGTCCGACGACGTCGTTTGCCAGGTACACCGGCGCGACGATCTCGTCTGCGAGCAAGGTACGGAAAGGGACTTCGTGCCACTGGAGAAACGGCGAGTCGGCGACCGTCTCGCCCTTCTCGACCGTGCCGCCGACTGTCACGCCGACCGCACGGACGGTGCGGGCGGCTCGTGCGGCGAGGCGCGTGACGACTCCGGCCACCGCCGCGACCACGTCGGCCACCTCCAGGGACGGCTCGGCGAGCGTCTCGCTGTCCAGGACCTCCGCGCGCAGGTCCGTGACGACCGCGTAGATCGACTCCGCGGTCAGCTTCACACCCACGAAGCGGTAGGCGTCGGCGACGACGTCGAGAGGCAACGACGAGCGCCCCCGGCCGGGCGTCCGCACGGCGTCGGACTCGACGAGGACGCCGGCTTCCAGCAACGGCCTGACGAGACGGGTCAACGTGGCCGGCGAGACCCCCATCTTCCGCGCCAACTGGGTCCTCGACTGGGGGCCGTGGACGAGGACGTCGACCGCGACGGCGCGTGCGGCGTGGGGAAGCTCCGCGTCCACCGCACCTCCCACGCCTTCTGGCCCGGCTCCGACACCATAGCCCGACCCGATTCCCGAACAGCGAAGCCTGTGCCATGCTGGCCGTATTCGTTTCGCGGTGAAACGATATTCGCGGGGTGAGGACAACCCATGGGTCCCTTGCAGGAGACGCGGCGGTCCGTCCTCGTGCTGGCCGGCGGCGCCACATCCGTCGTCGTGGACGTGACGGCGGGGATACCGCGCGTCCTCCACTGGGGGCCGCGCGTGGAGGACGATCCCCGGCACGGGTCTTTCCTCGCCTCGCTCGCGCACGCGCAGCACGCTGCCGACGGCCTCACCCGGAGCCGCCGGGTGCCGGCGGTGGTCCCCGAGCAGTCGGCCGGGTGGTTCGGCACGCCGGGCCTGTCCGGGCACCGCGACGGCGCGACGTTCACCACCCACTTCGCTGCGTGCGACTGGGACCTGGCGGGCCGGCCTGACGAAGGCCAGACATTGACGGCGCGTGCCGACGACGACGACGCACGGCTCTCGCTGACCACGACGATCGACGTGTCCGGTGCCGGTGTGGTCCGGTTGCGTGCGCAGGTGGCCAACACGGACCCGGCGCGCTCGTACACGGCGGACGCGGTCCGGCTGGTGCTGCCGGTCCCGTCGGAGGCACGCGAGATCCTCGACTTCACCGGCCGGCATCTGCGTGAGCGCACGCCGCAGCGCTACCCGATGCGCGTCGGCACGCACCTGCGTGAGGGCCGCCGCGGCCGTACCGGCTCGGACGCCGCCTTCGTGATGGCGGCGGGCGTGCGAGGGTTCGGTTTCCGGCACGGCGAGGTGTGGGCGGTGCACACCGCGTGGAGCGGCAACCACGCGACCTTCGCGGAGCTGGGGCTGACCGGCGTGGCGGTGCTCGGCGGGGGCGAGGTTCTCCTGCCCGGTGAGGGCGTCCTCCGTCCCGGCGAGACGTACACGACACCGTGGCTGTACGGCACGTACGGCGTCGGCCTCGACGGGATCGCCGCCGCCTTCCACGGACACCTGCGCGCGCGGCCCACGCATCCCGCCTCGCCACGGCCCGTGGTACTCAACACCTGGGAGGCGGTGTACTTCGACCATGACCTCGAGTCACTCGTCCAGCTCGCCAAGCTCGGGGCGGAGGTCGGGGCGGAGCGCTTCGTCCTCGACGACGGGTGGTTCCTTGGCCGCCGCGACGAAAGCGCGGGTCTCGGTGACTGGCAGGTCGACCCCGCGGTCTGGCCCGACGGGCTGGAACCGCTGGTTCGGGCGGTGCGTGGCTTCGGGATGCAGTTCGGGCTGTGGTTCGAACCGGAGATGGTCAACGAGAAATCCGAGGTCGCGCGCGCACATCCGGAGTGGATACTTGCGGCCGGGGAGCGGCTCCCGCTCGCGGGCCGCAACCAGCAGGTACTCAACCTCACCATCCCCGAGGCCTTCTCCTACGTCCTCGAGTCGATGAGCGCCCTCATCGACGAGCTCGCCATCGACTACGTCAAGTGGGACCACAACCGCGACCTCGCCGAAGCGGGGAACCGCAGCACCGGCGAGCCATGCGTGCACGCGCAGACGCAGGCGGCGTACGCGCTGATGGACGAGCTCCGGCGCCGTCACCCCGGCCTGGAGATCGAGTCGTGCTCCTCCGGCGGCGGACGCGTCGACCTCGAAGTGCTCCAGCGCACGGACCGCGTCTGGGCGAGCGACTGCATCGACGCGCTGGAGCGCCAGCGGATCCAGCGGTGGACAGGGCAGCTCCTGCCACCGGAGCTGATCGGCAGCCACGTCGGCGCCCCGACCGCGCACACCACCAGGCGGACGCACTCGTTGGCGTTCCGCGCCGCGACGGCCTTGTTCGGCCACTTCGGGATCGAGTGGGACCTGCGCAGCGCGTCGTCCGCGGAGCTCGAGGAGCTCACGGCGTGGATCTCGCTCTACAAGCAGGAACGCGAGATGATCCACACCGGGACGGTCGTGCGGTGCGACTACCCGGACGAGGCCTACTGGGCCCACGGCATCGTGAGCGCCGACCGGACGCGCGCGCTGTTCTCGCTTGTGGCGCTCGACACCTCCGCGGCCGCCCAGCCGGGCCGGATCCGCCTTCCGGGACTGGACCCGGACGCGGTCTACCGCGTGGAGCCGGTCGAGATGTCGGCCGCTGCGCTGGTGCAGACGAGGAGTGGCCATCCGTCGTGGTGGACGGATCCTCCGGTCGCCACGGGCCGGCTGCTGGAGACCGTCGGCTTGCAGGGGCCGATGCTCTACCCCGAGCAGGCGCTGCTCTTCCGCCTGGTCGAGAACCGCTCGGACGACACTGGGAGGTGACGTCGTGGGGCGTCTGGTTCGTTTCTCGTCCCCTCGCAAGGCCGAGGTCGTCGAGGTCGAGGATCGCGTACCGGGCCCCGGTGACGTGCTACTGGAGACCGCGTACTCCGGAATCTCGGCGGGGACCGAGCTGACGGCGTACCGCGGCAGCAACCCGTATCTCGCCAGGACGTGGGACCAGGACCGGCGGCTGTTCGTCCCGGGCGGCTCGAGCCTGAGCTATCCCGTGGACGCATGGGGTTACGAGGAGGTGGGCCGGGTCACGGACGTCGGCTCTGCGGACGACGCCGACCTCGTGGGCCGACTCGTGTGGGGCGCCTGGGGGCATCGCTCGTCGGTGGTACGAGGATCCGACTATGTCCGGGCACGTGTGCTGCCCGACGGGTCCGACCTCATGCCGGGCATCTTCGCGAAGATCGGTGCCATCGCCCTCAACGCCGTGCTCGACGCCGACATCCACGTCGGCGAGACCGTCGTCGTGTTCGGCGCCGGCGTGCCGGGGCAGATCGTGGCGCAGCTCGCGCGGCTCAACGGCGCCCGCGTCACCGTCGTCGACCCCGTGCCCGCCCGGCGGGAGCTCGCCCGGCGCCTCGGCGCGACCGCGACGCTCGACCCCGGGCGGGACGAGGTCGGCGAGGCCGTCCGCGCGGCGACCGGCAACCGCGGCGCCGACGTGGTGATCGAGATGAGCGGAAGCTACGACGCGCTCCACGAGGCGGTGCGGACCGCGGCCTACAGCTCCCGCGTCGTCGCGAGCGGCTTCTTCCAGGGCGGGGGAAGCGCGCTGCAGCTCGGTCAGGAGTTCCACCACAACCGCATCGCCATCGTCGGCTCCCAGATCTACGGAGTGGCGCCGCACCTGCAACACCGCTGGGACGAGGTGCGCATGTCGCGGACGGTCCTGTCCCTGGAGCAGGAAGGCAGCCTGATGCTCCGCGAGCTCGTCACGCACGTTGTCCCGGCGGAGGAGGCACCTGGGGCGTTTGAGATGCTCGACACGGCCCCACAGGACGCGCTGCAGGTCGTGCTCGACTACGGAGTGATGCCGTGACCACGGCCCGGCCGTCGCCGCTGTCCGAGGGGAAGGTCGGGTGGGGCATCCTCGCGACGGGAGGGATCGCGCGGTCCTTCACGCGGGACCTGCTCGCCCACGGGCACCGGGTGACGGCCGTCGGGTCCCGCTCCGCCGCAAGCGCCGGCGCCTTCGCCGCCGAGTTCGCCATCCCGCACGCCCACGCGACGTACGACGACCTGGTCGCCGATCCGGACGTAAACGTCGTCTACGTCGCGACGCCGCACAACCTGCACGCGCAGAACGCGCTGAGCGCTCTGGATCAGGGCAAGCACGTCCTGGTGGAGAAAGCGTTCACCGTCAACGCGACCGAGGCGCGGACCGTGGTGGAGACGGCGCAGACCAAGGGCCTCCTCCTCGTCGAGGCGATGTGGACGCGATTCCTGCCACACATGGCCTTCGTGCGTTCCGTCCTCGCGAGCGGACGGCTGGGCGAGGTGCGTTCCCTGCACGCGGACCACACCCAGCGGCTCTCGTCGGACCCGGCACACCGGCTCAACGACCCGCACCTGGCCGGCGGCGCGCTGCTCGACCTCGGCGTCTACCCGCTGTCATTCGCGCACGACGTTCTCGGCGCACCGGTCGAGATCACTGCACGAGGCACGCTCCGGGACACCGGTGTGGATGTGTCCGTGGCGACGATCCTGCGCCACGCCGACGGTGCGGTCTCGACGTCGTACTCCTCGAGCGAGACGCGGGGGCCCAATGTCGCGACCGTGATCGGCACCGACGGGCGCATCGAGATCGACGCCACCTGGTACGCCCCGACGACCGTCACGGTGCGCGATGCGGACGGCGAGGTCGTGGCACGCTTCGGGGACCCCGTGACGGGGCGCGGCATGCAGTACCAGGCCGCGGAGGTCGAGCGGCTGCTCGCCGCAGGAGAGACGGTCAGCCCGCTGATGACACCGCAGGACTCGATCGCCGTCATGGCGACGATGGACGAGATCCGCTCGACGATCGGCGTCCGCTACCCCGGTGAGTAGCCATCCCGGTGGGCGAGTCGATCGTCCGTACGCCGGAGACGTCGACACCGCTGCCGCGAGGGAGGTCGTCAGCACCGAGCATCGGCGCCCTGAGCCCCGATGAGCTCACGCTCCACGACCGCCACGCGCCTGCCGGCAGCCAGCAGACCGCTCGCGGCGACCTCACCCCCCGGTCCCATGCCGATCACGATCACGTCGAAGCTCTGGGGCAGGGCTCACCTCCTGCGCCGCCCGGGATCACGGCTGGGTCCCATCCTCACTGACACGCCGTCGCCGCGCAGGTGGGCCGACGTCTCCGTCCTGAGCGCGCCACGTGGTCATCTGACAGGGTACGGAGCATGGTCCCACTCAGTACCGCTGCGCTCGCGGGGCTCGCGGGTGACGTCGCGGTCCCCCGCTACGACCGGTCCGCCGTCACTCCGGGCATCGTGCACGTCGGCGTCGGCGGCTTCCACCGCGCGCACGAGGCGGTGTACGTCGACGCGGTCCTCGCGAGCGGCGAAGCGCCCGGCTGGGGGATCGCCGGCGTGGGGGTGCTGCCGGGCGACCGGCGCATGAAGGACGCGCTGGCCGCACAGGACCACCTCTACACGGTGGTTGCCAAGCACCCCGACGGCGCGCTCGAACCCCGGGTCGTCGGCTCGATCGTCGACTACCTGTTCGCGCCCGACGATCCCCAGCGCGTCGTCGAGGCGCTGGCGGCGGAGTCGACACGGATCGTGTCGCTGACGATCACCGAGGGCGGCTACAACGTCTCCGCGGTCACGGGGGAGTTCGATGCCAACAGCCCCGCGGTACGTCGTGACCTCGCGCCCGGCGCGGTCCCTCGGACGGTGTTCGGGCTCGTCACCGAGGCACTCGTGCGGCGCCGGAGCCGGGGACTGGGGGCGTTCACCGTGATGTCGTGCGACAACGTCCAGGGCAACGGTCACGTGACGCGGACGGCGTTCGGCTCGTTCGCGGGACTCCGCGACGCCGGGCTCGGCGACTGGGTGCGGGACAACGTGCGGTTCCCCAACTCGATGGTCGACCGCATCACCCCCGCCACGACCGACGACGACCGCGCCGTCGTGGCACGGAACCTCGGGGTGACTGACGCGTGGCCGGTCGTGTGCGAGCCGTTCACGCAGTGGGTCCTCGAGGACGACTTCGCGTCGGGACGGCCGCCGCTCGAGGACGTCGGCGTGCAGGTGGTCGACGACGTCGCGCCGTACGAGCTCATGAAGCTGCGCCTGCTGAACGCCGCGCACCAGGCGATGGGCTACCTCGGCTACCTCCGCGGGCACCGCTACGTCCACGAGGTCTGCCAGGACCCGCTCTTCGTCCGGTTCCTCACCGGCTACATGGACGAGGAAGCGACACCGACCCTGGCGCCCGTGCCCGGCGTCGACCTCGCGGCCTACAAGCGCACGCTTCTCGAGCGGTTCGCCAACCGGCACGTCGCCGACACCCTCGCCCGGCTGTGCACCGACGCGTCGGACCGCATCCCCAAGTTCCTGCTGCCCGTGATCCGCCACCAGCTCCAGGCCGGTGGTCCGATCGAGCGCTCTGCGCTCGTCGTGGCTGCGTGGGCGCGGTACGCCGAGGGCGTGGACGAGCACGGGCAGCCGATCGAGGTCGTGGACCCGCTTCGACAGAAGCTGGCGGCGGCCGCCGCGCGGCAGCGCGTGGAGCCGACGGCCTTCGTCGCGGTCCGCGAGGTATTCGGCGACCTCGCCGACAGCCCGCGCTTCGTCACGGCGTACACCGCTGCACTGGCGACGCTGCGCGAGCACGGCGCACAGGGGGCGCTGCAGCGGCTCGACGCCGGAGGCTAGGTCGTCACGAGGTCAGCCGGTCGAGGAGCAGCGGCAGGAACCGGTCGTTGTCGACGCCGTCGGCGACCGTCGCGGCGCGCACCTCTGGCAGGTGCAGGCCTGACTGCAGCGTCTCCTCGTCGTCGCCGTCCCACGCCACGGTCCGTCCGCGGGTGAGTGTGCCGTGCAGCTCGATGTCGACGCATGCGGTCCGGGTCGTGATGACACCAGGGTCGAGGACCGCCGCCAGTGCGAGCGGGTCGTGCAGCGGGCAGCCGTCGCGCCCGAAGCGCTCCGCCAGCCACGCGACCCACGGGCGGACCGTGCGCCCCAGGTAGGTCGCGAGCGGGGTGCCCGCTGCATCGAGCCGGTCGACGTCGGTCAGGCGCAGGAACGTGCGCATCGTGACGTCGAGCGGTACGACCAGCAGCGGTGCGCTGCTCGTGAACACGAGATGCGTCGCCTCGGGGTCGTATGCCGCGTTCAGCTCCTGCAGGGTGTTCGGGCGGTCGAACGCGCCGCCCATGACGACGACCCGCGCCACCTTCTCGCCCCATCCCGGGTCGAGGAGCATGGCCGTCGCGACGTTCGTGAGGGGCCCGACGGCGACCACGGTGATCTCGCCCGGGCGCTCGTTCACGCGGTCGACGAGCGCGTGCGCAGCGGCTGTACCGTGCGCGGCGCGGCGTGAGCCGGTCGGTCGTACCTCTCGCCACAGCTCCTGCGCGAGACGGTCGTACCGCCGGTCGTCCAGTCGCGCTCGCCAGCCTGCCGGGTCCTGCAGCAGCGGGCGCGCCGCGCCGCGGTGCACCGGGACATGCTCGGCCCCGGCTGCCTCGAGCACCTCCAGCGCGCACTCGACGCCCCGGTCGACGGGAACGTTGCCCGCGACGACGGTCACCGCCTCCAGCTCGATCTCCGGCGAGCGCAGTGCCAGTCCCAGCGCCAGGCCGTCGTCGATGTCGGCACCGGGAATGCCGTTGCCTGGGTCGCAGTCGAGGATGAGCCGCATCTAGCCTCCCGCCGTCCGGGCCGCGGTGGTCGGAGCCACGAGGCTGGTCAGGCGCGCTCCGCGCGACTGCACCGCGACGGCGCCGGCCTCGGTGGCTGCTACCACCGCCTCGCGAAGCGTGCGTCCGCCGCTCAACGCCGCGGCGAGCACGCCGACGAACGCGTCCCCCGCGCCGCTGGTGTCGACCACGTCGACCGTCGCCGCCGGCAGGTGCACCGCACCGCCGGCATCGGCGAGGACCGCTCCCGCGCCACCCGCGGTCACGACGACCGCTCGGGGGCCGAGGCCACGCAGCCGGTCGGCGGCACGGCACAGCGCCGCCAGGTCCGGCAGATCATGACCGAGGAGGTACGACGCCTCGGCCCGGTTGACGACGAGCACCGTGAGCCGCGCCAGCGTGGCCTGCGGTACGTGGACGGCGGGTGCGAGGTTGAGCACCACCGGCGTGCCCGCGTCGGCGGCGATGTCCACCGCCCGGACGACGACGTCGACCGGAAGCTCCATCTGCATCAGGAGCACCCCCGCCCGTCGTACGGCGCTCGCCCACAGGTCCGCGTCCCGCGGGACGAGGGCGTGGTTGGCGCCCGAGGCCACGGCGATCGCGTTCTCGCCGTCGGGGGCCACCAGCACCACGGCGAGACCCGTCCGCCGGTGCGCTGTCGCGCGGAGCAACGTGACGTCCACTCCGGCCTCGGCCAGCGCCGCACGCGTTGCGGTGCCGTAGTCGTCGTCGCCGACGCAGCCGGCCATCGCGACGCGCGCGTCGGCGAGCGCTGCGGCGACCGCCTGGTTGGCGCCCTTGCCGCCGGGACGAAACACGATGTCCCCGCCCAGGACGGTCTCACCGCCCTTCGGGAGCGCGCTGACCGCCATGAGCACGTCCATGTTGGCCGACCCCAGCACCAGCACGTCTGCGTCGACCCGCTCGGCGTCGTGCGTCCCGGGCGTCACCGGTCCGGACCCGTGCGGATGCTGGACCTGCGGTTCCTGGCCCGCGCCGACGGCGCTCACCCCTTCACTCCGGACGCCGTGATGGACTGCGTGAAGTAGCGCTGGAGGAACAGCAGCACGAGCAGCGGGACCATGGCCGTGACCACGGCCCCGGCGAAGATGCCGCCGAAGTCGACGCCGTGCTCGCCGGCGAACTGCGCGATCGCGACCGGCGCGACCTTCTTCTCCGGGTCGGGCGCGATCAGCAGCGGCCAGAGGTACGACTGCCACTGGAACACGAACAGGATCAGGCCGGCACCGATCAGTGCTTGGCGCGACAGGGGGAGGTAGATGCGCCAGAAGATCCCCCACCACCCGAGCCCGTCGACCTTGGCGGCCTCGCCGAGCTCTCGCGGGATTCCGAGGAAGAAGCCGCGCAGCAGGAACACCGCGAAGCCGTTGCCGATCCCGGGCAGCACCGGGGCGGTGTAGGTGTTCGCGAGGCCGGCGTCGCGGAAGATCGACGTCAGCGGGATCGCGATGGCGTCGAACGGGATGAGGAAGGAGACCACCATCACCGCGAAGAGCGCGCCGCGCCCGGGGAACTCCAGGACGGCGAGGCCGAATGCGGCCGTGGCACAGATCAGCAGGCCGATCAGCAGCGTCAGGCCGGCCACGACCATCGAGTTGACCATCGCGAGCCCGAAGGCGCCCTCGCCCAGGCGTCCGAAGTTCGCCAGGGTGAAGTCCCGCGGGAGGATCGTCCAGATCGAGACCGGCGAGAGCGTCCGGAAGGTCTCCTGCTGCGGGCGCAGGGCGCTCACCAGCGTCCACCACAGAGGCAGGGCGAACAGCAGCGCGATGACGCCGCCCAGGAGAGCCTGCCAGGGTCTGCTACCCGTCTGCCCGGCTCTCGCGCGTCGTGACCGACCGGGTGTCGTCGCCGTCGGACGTGTCGCTAGGTCGGCCATGTCAGTCCTCCCCCAGGGGACCTGGCGTAAGCAGACGGTGTCCACGGCATCCTCGAGCAGCTGACGCCCGACAAGCTCGTCACCCGCCAAGGCGAACAGCAGCGACAGTAGCGGAGGTGCCCGCGGCTTACGCGGAGTCGAGGTGGGTTCGGAGGAACGTCACCGTGCGCCGCATGGACTGCGGCCACTGCGGCCCGAACGCATGCTGCTCCGCCGCGTACTCGACGAGCTCGGCGGCCTTGCGGCGCGGTCGAGCAACCGGTGCGACTCGCGTGACGAGCCGTGGGCCAGGACCAGGACAGGGAAGGGCCCTTTCCCGCGCGGGACGTTGACGATCCCGGAGATCCGCAGCCCGCTGCTGCGATAGGTATGTTGCCGTCAACCGCTGCCGTCAATGCCTGTCACCGACGGCACGCTGCTCGCGTCGCCGCAGTGACACGGGTGGGCCGTCAGGGGCTCGAACCCTGAACCCGCGGATTAAAAGTCGCCGCTGCTCCGTGAGGTCTCATCCAGCGACGTCGGGTGTCACGGTGTTTTGGCAGGTCATCGGCTCTGCTCGGTGTCGTCTCGTTCGGCCGTGTCGTGCGTGGTTCCGCCTCGCGTGAGCGCACAGTGAGCACACGGCAGCGAAGATCCCGATCTTTGGCGGACCCCGGAGGACGACCCTGTACCTGCTGTCAGCGTGCTGTCAGCCGCCGTGTTCGATCTCCAGCCCGCGGGCGTCAACGACGTACTCGGACTCCCCCGGGCGTTCCTGGCTGATCCTTGCGAGCAGCCGGCAGGGCTCGACAAGCGCCGTCCACACGCGACCTTCTCGGGCTTGTGGGCCCGCTGGGCGAACCACTCGGCGAGTTGCCGATCGTCGGTCCAGGACCAACCGTCGCGGTGCTTAGGAACAGCGCCGCGGTACAGGCGCAGAGACCGTGTTGGTCGTTCGGCTGAGATGCCCTCGACGGTGTAGCCCGCGAGGTCGAACAGGGCGCGCCAGAGGTCGGCGTCGACTGTGCGGCTTGGGAACTCGCAGCCGCACCAAGTCGAGGGGACAGCTCGCATCGCCGCCTCGGCCGTCAGCAGGCCCTCGGACCAGAGATCGACCAACAGAGCCGGGCCGTGATTCCGCCCCACGCGCCCGAGCGCCTCGTCGAGTTCAGCGGCCGCCGGCTCGCCGGCCGCATGGAAGTGATCGACCAGTTCCTCGACGCTGAACAGGAGCGGGACGG
>JALYMU010000368.1 GCA_030773595.1 Actinomycetota bacterium
CGCCCTGTGCCGGCGACACCACCGACTCAAAACCCACCACGGCTGGAACATCCAAGCCGGCCCGAACGCCACCACCATCTGGACCAGCCCCACCGGACACGTCTACCGCACCCAACCCCCCGACCAACGACCCGCGATCCTCGCCACCACACAACGACACCACGACGACCCCGACGGAGACGACGCCGACGGCGACGTGGTCGCGGCGGCGGGTTGACGTGGTCGGTGCAGGAACACGTCGAGTAGCAGGGTCACCGGACCGGAAACGCCATCCCGCAGTCGCCGCTGTGCCAACCACGGTGTGATGCACGGTGTCGTCTGAAGCACAGGGGCGCAAGCTGCAACGGCAGCGTCCCTTGGAAGCAGCGAACGCTGCCGTTCCCGGGTGCGCCCTCGGCGCTCGCCGCACAGGCCTGATGGCACGCCGACCCGGCACGTCCTCAGTTCCACTAACTGCCCGCAATCAGCGCAGCCGCCGACGTACGACCGCGAGCAGCTGGACCGTGCCGACGAGGCCGAAGCCGGCGAGTGCGGCGGCGCTGACGGTCGCCGCCGGAGCAGCTGCGTGTGGGACGAGGCCCGCGGCGAGCAGACCGCACACCGTGAGAAGGACCCTCGTCGGCCGCTCGGCGACGGTGACGACGCCAATCTCGGACATACCGCCGGCCACCGCTCGCGCGCGTGCGTACTCCTGCAGGAGCACGAGAGCTCCCGCACCCGCGCACACCGGCCCCGGCGCGCCCACGAACCACAACGCCACGACGTACGCCAGGTCCGCGACCCGGTCCGCGAGCGAGTCGAGGACGTACCCCCACGTCGACACGCGGCCCGTCATCACCGCCACGGCGCCGTCGAGGCCGTCCACGAGCGCCGACGCCACGACCAGGACAGCGGCGAAAAGCGGCCACCGCCCACCAGCGGCGACCGTCCCGATTGCCGACCACGCGACCACAGGTCCAAGGACGGTCAGCGTCGACGGTGATACGCCACGGCGCGCCAGCGGCGCCGCCAGCGCATGGACGATCAGCAGCCAGCCGCTGACCGCGCGTGAGGCCCGCGGGTCGTAGCCGCCGTGCAACGCGGCCCAGGTGTCGAGGTAGCGCTCGCGGTCCGACGTCGGGAAGTCCGCAGCCCGGTCCACGGCGCCGTCCGCTGTCGCCTCCGCAGCCCCGTCCGCAGCGCCGTCCACGGCCGTCAGCCGCGCGTCAGCGCCGGTCCCGCAGACCGAGCGCCTGGTAGATCTCGCGCGTCGCGGTGGAGGTGTTGAGCGTGATGAAGTGCAGGCCCGGCGCGCCCTCGGCGAGCAGCCGTTCGCACATGTCGCTCGCGACCTCGACGCCGAGCTTGCGCACCTGCTCGGGGTCGTCCTGCACGGCCTGGAACCGCTCGGCGAGCGTCACCGGGAACTGCGCGCCGGACAGGACTGCGAAGCGCTCGATCTGCCGGACGTTCGTGACGGGCATGATCCCAGGGATGATCGGCACCGGGCATCCGGTCGCGGCGACCTTGTCGCGCAGTCGCAGGTAGTCCTCGACGACGAAGAACATCTGCGTGATGGCGAAGTCCGCACCCGCCCGGCACTTGCGAACGAAGTACTCGACATCGGTGTCGAGATCCGGCGACCGGGGGTGTTTCTCCGGGAACGCGGCGACACCGACGCAGAACTCACCGGAGCTGCGGAGCAGCCGCACGAGGTCCTCGGCGTAATGCACGCCCTCCGGATGCGCAACCCACTCCCCCTGCGGGTCGCCCGGCGGGTCGCCGCGCAGGGCCAGGACGTTGCGGACGCCGGCGTCGGCGTACTGGCCAATCACCCGGCGCAGCTCCGCGATCGAGTGGTTGACGGCGGTGAGGTGCCCGACCGGAGTCAGCGTCGTGTCTCGGGCGATGCGCGCGGTCATGTCGACGGTGCGGTCGCGGGTGGACCCGCCCGCGCCGTAGGTCACGGACACGAACGTGGGCCGTAGCGCCTCCAGCTGGCGCAGCGCCAACCAGAGCTTGCGCTCGCCCTCGTCGGTCTTCGACGGGAAGAACTCGAAGGAGTAGGAGCGATCCCCGACCGCGAGCAGCTCGCGGATGGTCGCGGCCCCGCCGGGCATCGCGGAAGGGAGCCCGAGTGCCATGCCGTGCAGGCTAGCCGAGCAACCGCCGCCGAACCGTGACCGTCTCGCGGTACGGCGGGGCAGCGCCGGTACGGCGGGGCAGCGCCGGTACGGCGGGGCAGCGCCGGTACGG
>JALYMU010000369.1 GCA_030773595.1 Actinomycetota bacterium
GCCGTCAGGGGTGCGGCGCGGGCCGTGCCACGCCGGCGCACGCGGTGGCAGGGGCAGCAAGGCCGCCTCGCCCGGCGCCGGCGCCTCCAGGACGGCGGCGTGGCCGTGCTGTTCCTCGTCGTGCAGACCGTCGTGTGGCTGCTCACCGACGACTGGCAGCTGCGGCTGTTCGCGGCCGTCGTCGGGCTGCTCGCCGTACCTGTCCTCGTCACCGTTGTCTTCGACCGGAGGTCCTGACGTGCCGACCCTCGATCTGCTGCCCGCCGTCGACGTCGCCGAAGGCCAAGCGGTGCGCCTGGTCCAGGGCGAGGCGGGATCCGAGACCTCCTACGGCGACCCCCTCGCCGCGGCGCTGGCGTGGCAGGAGTCCGGGGCGGAGTGGATCCACCTCGTCGACCTCGACGCCGCCTTCGGCCGGGGGTCCAACCGCGAGCTGCTGGCCGACGTGGTCGGTCGCCTCGACGTGAGGGTCGAGATGTCCGGCGGCATCCGCGACGACGAGTCGCTGCGCGCGGCGCTGGCGACGGGCTGCGCTCGGGTCAACCTCGGCACGGCGGCTCTGGAGAACCCCGACTGGTGCCGGAGCGCGATCGCCGAGCACGGCGACCGGATCGCCGTCGGGCTCGACGTGCGGGGCACGACGCTTGCCGCGCGCGGCTGGACGGAGGAGGGCGGCGACCTGTGGGAGGTGCTCGAGCGCCTCGAGCGTGACGGCTGCGCGCGCTACGTCGTCACCGACGTGACCAAGGACGGCACGCTGCGCGGGCCGAACCTCGACCTGCTGCGCGAGGTGTGCGCGCGGACGGACAAGCCGGTGGTCGCCTCCGGCGGCGTCAGCAGCCTCGAGGACCTGCGGGCGATCGCGGGCCTCGTGCCGGTCGGCGTCGAGGGCGCGATCGTGGGCAAGGCTCTCTACGCCGGAGCGTTCACGCTTCCGGAGGCGCTGGCGGCCGTGGCGGAGGTGGCGTGATGGGCGAGGTCCGCAGGTGGGGTTCCGGCGGTCCGTGGGAGGACGCGGTCGGCTACTCGCGCGTCGTCGCCGCGGGGCCGTTCGTGATGACGGCCGGTTGCACCGCCGTGGTGGAGGGCGAGCCGGCGCACCCCGGCGACCCCTACCACCAGACCAGGACCGCGTTCGGGATCGCGCTGCGGGGCCTGGAGACGGCCGGCTGCACCATCGCTGACGTCGTCCAGACACGCATGTACGTCGTGCACGCCCGCGACTGCGAGGCGGTCGGCCGCGCGCACGGCGACCTGTTCCGCGACGTGCGCCCCGCGACGACGATGGTCGTGGTGCAGTCACTCATCGACACGCAGCTGCTGGTCGAGGTGGAGGTCGTGGCCTACCGTGGCTGAGCCGTCGTCTCCGCCGTACACTCGTGTCCGGTCGTTGCCGCTTCGCGCGCAGGTGAAGCGATGACCGTCGCCGTACGCGTCATTCCCTGCCTCGACGTCGACGCCGGACGGGTGGTCAAGGGAGTCAACTTCCAGGACCTCCGCGACGCCGGTGACCCGGTCGAGATGGCGAAGGTCTACGACGCCGAGGGCGCCGACGAGCTCGTGTTCCTCGACATCACCGCCTCGAGCGGCGGGCGGGAGACGACGTACGACGTGGTCCGCCGTACTGCCGAGCAGGTGTTCATCCCGCTCACCGTCGGCGGCGGCGTCCGCAGTGTGGACGACGTGGACCGGCTGCTGCGCGCCGGTGCGGACAAGGTCGGAGTCAACACGGCCGCGGTCGCCCGGCCGGAGCTCGTGCGCGAGATCGCCGAGCGCTTCGGCAACCAGGTGCTGGTCCTGTCGGTCGACGCGCGACGCTGCGTCGGGGAGGCGCGTACGCCGAGCGGCTATGAGGTCACCACGCACGGCGGCCGGCGCGGCACCGGGATCGACGCCGTCGAGTGGGCCTCCCGCTGCGCGGGCCTGGGGGCAGGTGAGATCCTGCTGAACTCCATGGACGCCGACGGGACGAAGGCCGGATTCGATCTGGAGATGCTCGCGGCGGTCCGGGGGGCGGTCGGCGTGCCGGTCATCGCGAGCGGGGGAGCGGGCGCCGTCGAGCACTTCGTGCCCGCGGTGGCCGCCGGCGCCGACGCGGTCCTCGCGGCGAGCGTGTTCCACTTCGGGGACCTACGCATCGGCGAGGTCAAGCAGGCGCTCTCCCACGAGGGCCATCCGGTCCGCTGACGGCGGCGCCTCACCGCTGGCGCAGTGCTGCTTCGCGGTGAGCCGCTTGCAGCTCGGGTCTGCCCTGCCTGCCGAGAGCCGCCCGACCGCCGTAGTCCGATCAGGACTCGGACTCCGGGTCAGGCAACGCGGCGGGTGGGAACGTCGAGGGACCGGGACGGCGAGGTTCGCGGACGCCGGCCAGTCCACCGGGAGGACGGCTGCCCGGCCCGCGCCAGCCGTACCACGGCGCCCCCCACCCTGCCGGGCCCCGGCGGCGAGCCCAGAAATGGTTCACCACACCTGCTCCGTCTCCCCACGCCCTTGCTGCTGCGGCCTCGGCCGCCGAGCGGACGTGCGCGACCGCGCTGGGGATGTCCTCCGCCCTGACTGCACAGGTCACGACGACGACCCGCCCGTAGTCCCATCTCGCACTCGCACCGCGCGGCAGGGCCGCACGGAAGGCGTCCCACCGGAACGCGTTCGCAACCGAGTGGACCTCAAGCAACGCCGTGACGCGCACCCGCACCGTCACATCCTCCCGCCGCTTTCCGGCGCAGCTCAAGGGACGCCGGCGAGGGACTTGGCCCCGGCACTCCGAGAGCACGGGACGGCCACCTCCAGATGCCGGAAGGATCCCGCGCCGAGGTGCGCGCACGGCCCCTCCGGCGGCCGGGCGGCTACTTCGTGACCGCCACCGCGCTCCACGTCGCGGCCACGGCGGCGTACTCCGGGCTGGTCGAGCCGTGCAGGTCGCGGGCGGCGTACAGCGTCGCGGCCCGGGCGCCGGAGTAGGTCGTCGTCGAGGTCATGTAGACGGTCAACGCGCGGTACCAGATCTTCTCCGCCTTGTCCCGGCCGATGCCGGTCACGACCTTGCCGTTGCAGGTCGGGCTGTTGTAGGCGACACCGTTGATCGTCTTGGCGCCGCTGCCCTCGGCCAGCAGGTAGAAGAAGTGGTTCCCGACGCCGGACGAGTGGTGCACGTCGAGGTTCTTGACGTTGCGGTTCCAGCAGTCGGCCGACACCCCGTCGCGGGACGGCTTGTCCATGTACCGCAGCGGCGCACCGGACTTCCGCAGCTTCTCGCCGATGAGGTAGTCCGCGATGTCGCTGGCGTTGTTCGTGTGGAACTCCACCATCGAGCCGAAGATGTCGCTGGTCGCCTCGTTGAGCCCGCCCGACTCGCCGCTGTAGCGGAGGTTCGCCGTGCGGCTGGTGATCCCGTGGGTCATCTCGTGGCCGGCGACGTCGAGCTCGGCGAACGGGTTGAACGTGGTGCCGTCACCGTCGCCGTAGGTCATGCAGAAGCAGGAGTCGCTCCAGAAGGCGTTGTTGTACGCCGAGCCGTAGTGCACGCGGTTGTACGCCCCGCGCCCGTCGTTGGCGATCCCCCTGCGGTTGTGCGTGGCGAGGAAGTAGTCCCACGTTTGCGCGACGCCGTACTGCGCGTCGACGCCAACGGTCTGGCGGTCGGCAAGGGTCCCGTCGCCCCACACGTCGTCGGCATCGGTGAAGACCGTGCCCGTCCCCGAAGTCGCGCCGCCGAGGTCGGTCGTGTGGTTGCCGCCGCGGATCGGGTCCCTGAGCTCGAACCCCGTCTCCGTGGGGGTCGTGGACAGCTCGACGGTCCCGACGAAGAACCCCTGGTCGTCCGCGACGGTCTGGACGTCGTCCCACGCGTCCCGCAGCGCGCCGGTTGCCGCGTCGACGAGGACGTGCATCTCGCTCGGGGTGCCGTCCTTGCGGACACCCTCGGCGACGGTCTCCCACGCGAGCGCGGGACCGGCCTGGGCGTCGACCACGAGGCGCGGTGACGAGATCGACGCGCGACCGGGGAAGGCGGCGGCCGCGAGGTCCGCCGCCCGCGGCGCAGTCACCCGCGGCGTCGTCGAGGCGAGCGGGACCTCGCGGGCGGCCTGCGAGGCGGAGCGGTAGCGTCCCGCGCGGTCGAGGTGGACGACGAGGTCGCCACCCAGCACGGGGAGCCCGGCGTACTCCCGGTCGAA
>JALYMU010000370.1 GCA_030773595.1 Actinomycetota bacterium
CCTGTCGCCAGTGCATGGTCCCTACGGTTGCCGCGCAGGCACGCCGAAGGACAGCGAGGACGACATGCGGCAGTACGGCGATCCGGACGCTCTGGACGTGCTCGCGACCCGGCTCGCACGGATCTCCGACCAGGTCCGCAGCCTTCGAGAGCGCCTTCGTGCCGCGCTGGCCGACGTCGACTGGCGCGGCGTCGCAGCACGCGAGTTCGCCGATGCGCTGGCAGGTGAGCTGGCGGACCTGGACCGGAAGGCGGACACGCTGGCATCGGCCGCTGCCGTCCTGCGGCGGCACGCCTCGATCGTGCGGGAGAGGATGGCCGCGATCGCGGCCGCGGAGAGGCTGGTGACGGAGTGGGTGGCGCGCCGAGTACGGGCGGTGGATTTCAGCCGTTCGGTCGCGGGCCCGTTCGTCGTACCGTCCGGGTCGACGGTGCCGTCCGGAGCCGCGCCGGCATCGCCAGGGCCGGCACTGCCGCCAGCCGGCTCGCTGGACTGGCTGGGCTTGGCCGAGCGCCTGCGCCGGCACGGGGAGCCGTGGTGACGGTCGGCGCGCCACGGCGGCGGGTACGACACCGAGGTGCCCGAGCTCGACACCTACCGCAGCAAGCGGGACCCGACCCGCACACCGGAGCCCGTGCCGGACGGACCGCTCCCGAGCGGCCGCAACGACACGTTCGTGATCCAAGAGCATCACGCGCGCCGGATGCACTGGGACTTCCGCCTGGAGCGCGACGGGGTCCTCGTGTCATGGGCCATCCCGCGGGGCCTGCCGCTCGACCTCAGCCGCAACAACCTCGCCGTCCACACCGAGGACCACCCGCTGGACTACGCCGCCTTCGCCGGCGAGATCCCGCAGGGCGAGTACGGCGGGGGCAGCGTCACGATCTGGGACCGTGGGACCTACGAGACGGTGAAGTGGCGCCCGGACGAGGTGGTGGTCGTGCTGCACGGCTCGCGCCCGGAGAGCCGGGGCCGGTTCGCGCTGTTCCGCACCGGTGACGAGGACTGGATGATCCATCGGATGGATCCACCCGCCGACCCGGATCGGGAGCCACTGCCCCAGCTCATCCGGCCGATGTCTGCGACGGCGGGCACGCTTCCCCCGGTCTCGGAGGAGGCGTCCTACGCCTTCGAGATGAAGTGGGACGGCGTCCGTGCAGTGGTGTACGCCGCCGAGGGGCGTGTCGCACGGGTCATGACGCGCAACGACCGCGAGGTGCTGCGGACCTATCCCGAGCTTCGCGGGCTCGGCAAGGCGCTCGGCTCGACCGCTGCGGTTCTCGACGGTGAGATTGTCGCCTTCGACGGCGACGGGCGACCGAGCTTTTCCTCCTTGCAGCAGCGGATGCACGTGACGAGCCCGTCCAAAGCACTGCTCCGCGACGTACCCGTGACGTTTCTGGCCTTCGACGCGCTGTGGCTCGACGGCCACTCGCTGATGGACCGTCGCTACGACGAGCGCCGGGAGCTGCTGGAGTCGCTCGAGCTCGCCGGATCTCACTGGCACACGCCACCGGCGTTCGACGGCGACGGGGCCGCGGCGGTCGAAGTCAGCGAGGCCCAAGGCCTCGAGGGCGTCATGGCCAAGCGCCGCGAGTGTCCCTACGAACCGGGACGGCGCAGCCGGTCATGGCTGAAGATCAAGCACGTCCACCATCAGGAGGTGGTCATCGGCGGATGGAAGCCGGGGGAGGGGGCCCGCGGTGGCGGCATCGGCTCGCTGCTGGTCGGCGTGCCCGACCCGGACGGCCGGCTCGTGTTCTGCGGACACGTCGGGTCGGGGTTCACCGTCGCGATGCTCGACGACATGGCGCGGCGGCTTCGACGGCTGGCCCGTGCGACCTCGCCCTTCGCGACGGAGGTGCCGGCCGCCCACGCGCGCGTCGCCAAGTGGGTCAGCCCCAAGCTGGTCGGGGAGGTGACCTACTCGGAGTGGACCCGCGACGGTCGCCTGCGCCATCCCGTGTGGCGGGGGTTGCGCCCCGATCGGACCCCCAAGGACGTCCGGCTCCCCGCCCCCTGAGCGTTCGCCTGCCAACGGCGACGATCTTTGCAGTCCCCGCGGGAATCCCGCACCCGTTGCTTGCGCCGTAGGTGGCCGACCGGCTCCTCGCCGGAAGCGGCGAGGACCCTCAGTGAATCCTCGCGGCTCCCGACGCGCGATGATGCGGATCGACCGGGCCGCAGCCGCGGCGCAGGAGGGAGGAACTCCCGTGAAGGTGACGCTGGTCCTCGCGGTCATCGTGTCCACGATCTGCACCGCCTACGCGGCGAGTGTGCTCGCCAAACGACTCGGACTCGTCGGCATCCGGGCCGAGACCCTGCGCCGGGTCTGCGTCGGCATGTCCGGCGTCGCGGCCGGCTTCGTGCTGCTCGCGGTCGCTCTGGCCATCGGTGCGGACAACTCCCGCGGGACTGTGCTGACCTTCGCCGCGCTGCTGATCGCCTTCGGGGGGCGGGACATGGTCTGGCCGTTGCTGCGGTCGCGCAAGGACGCGCCCGCCGAAGGGGAGCTAGCAGGGGACCGATCCCCCGAGGACTGACGGCGCCCCGCGCCGGCTGGCGACGGGTAGTCCTCACCCGCCCGGGTGGGGCCTCACCGCCAGGCGCCGTCCGTCACCGCCCCGGCCAGCCGGTCATCGCCGGTCCGTCCCGCACCGCGCCCGTGACCCGTCACCGCCGGGCCTTCCCTTACCGCCCGGCCGGCCCGTGACCGCCGGGCCGTCCCTCACCGCACGGCCGGACCCTCACCGCCGGGCCGTCTCTCCCCGCCGGGCCAGACCGCGACCGTGGCCGGGTCCGACTCAGCAGGTCGGCTCGGGCGTCGGGGTGGAGGTCGCGCTCGGCGTCGGCGTGGCCGTGGCCGTGGCGGTCGGGGTCGGGGTCGAGGCGGTCGGGGTCGAGGTCGAGGTCGATGTCGGCGTGGCCGTGGGGCTGGGCTTCGGCGTGCCGGTGCCCGAGGGCGTCGGGGCTGGCGTTGCCGTGCCGGACGGCTTCGGTGCCGGGCAGCTCGGTGTCGGTGTCGCTGTCGGCGTCCGCGATGGAGATGACGTCGGTGACGGCGTGGAGCTCGAGGTGGCGGTCGGCGTCGGCGATGGAGATGACGTCGGTGACGGCGTGGAGCTCGAGGTGGCGGTCGGCGTCGGCGATGGAGATGACGTCGGTGACGGCGTGGAGCTCGAGGTGGCGGTCGGCGTCGCCGACGCGGTGGGGGACGGTCGTCCACCGGAGGTCTCGGTGGGACGTGGGGTCGGGGTGGTCGCCGACCGCGTCGGCTGCGGAGACGGTGCCGGGTCAGGGGCGGAGGTCCTCCGGCCCGGGTGGCCGTCTCGCGCGCGGTCGCGGCGCACGACACGGGTCATGCTGGCCGGCGCCTTCGGGGCGGGCCCGACCTCGGGTCCGGACCGGACGTCCGGCAGCGCCGGCGCACTGATCCCGGACTCATAGGCGGCAGCCAGCCCCAGGACGACGCTGACGTAGCGCTCGGAGTGGTTGTAGCGGTACACCGCCCGGGTCTGTCCGGCGCGCGAGGACAGGTCCTCTTCACCGGCACACAGGTAGGCACCGGCGCCGGTCGCCGCATCGTCGAGGTCGTGCACGTCGCGTTGGCCGTCCCCGTCGCCGTCAGCTGCGACGCTCGCCCAGGTGCCGGGAAGGAACTGCATCGGGCCGACGGCCCGGTCGTACACGCGGTCGCGGTCGACTGCACCACGGTCGGTGTCGAGGATGCGCGCAAGGCCGGGCCGTCCGTCCAGTGGCAGGCCAAAGATGCGCGGCGTGGATGTCCCGTCGGGGTGCAGCACGGCACCGGCGTAGCGGCCGTGCCAGGACTCGACCCGACCGATGCCGGCGAGCAGCGACCAGGACAGCCGGCAGGCCGGCATCGACGCGGCGAGCCTGGCCTCGGCGGTGCGGTAGGCACGCAGGGCGGTCGCGGGCAGGTCGCCCGGGTGCGCTGTGCCGTCACCGGCGATGGCGGCGCGCGCGGTGTCGGTGCCCCCCGACATGAGGCCCCCGGAGGCACCCCTGCCGCCGACGCCCGGGACCGCGTTCGGGGTCCCGCTGACGTGGGCGCGTGTCGCCCCCGGCACGTCGCGGGTCATGGCGGGCAGTTGGATCGCCGGCGCCGCCTGCGGCTCGGCGGAGCTGACCGGCGTACGGCGGTCGGGCGCGGTGGCCGCGCCCACCGGCAGGCCGACGCCGCCGACCAGGCCGATCACGGAGAGGAAGGCGCAGGCCCGTCGACGAGCCGACGCGCGCGCGGCCGCAGGCGTGGCGACATGCGCCGACGACGGCGGAGTAGCGACCACGTACCGATCCCCCTCGAGACCACCTCGGTGTGAGCCGGCCCCCCGGCTCATGCCCTTCGAGCAAACCACGAAACCCGGCGCACCGGTCGAGCTGTCGCCATCACAGGTCCGCGATGTGGGTGACCTTCCACCGGGTGCCGACCCGCTGCAGCCCCACGACGGCGCGCCGCCCATGCTGAGCGTCCTGCACCTGAACCGGCTGGCCGTGCGGGTCGAGCTCGACGAAGGCGGCCGCGTCGTAGGTGACCCGCACCTCAGCGGTCCCGCTCGCCGGCGCCCCGAGCACTTGTGCTCGCCGGACGGTCGTCGATCCACCTCGCGTGCTGCGGCCATCCTCGGAAGCGGCGCGGGCCGACTGGATCAGACCTCGGCAGGTGTCGCAGTCCGAACTGCTCAGGCGCTCCATCATGCTGGCGTCACCGCTCGCGAACGCGTAGTCCATGGCGGCGAAGTAGTACCGCACGAATGCCGCCGCACCGTCGCGGGTGGCGCGGCGGGCGTCCGCGGGCGTCCTGGGAAGCGGCGTCGGGACAGGCGCCGGGTCGGTCGGCACGACCAAGGGCCGGTGCTCGTGATCCTCGTCCTGACCGGCATCGACGTCCCCATCGGGTGCCGGACCGGCACACGCCGCGCAGAGCATCAGAACCGTAGCCGTCCCGAGCGCCATCAGGTGGTTGTCGCCATGCCACACGGTGTCGAGGCTACGTCGACAGTGCGTGTTCGGACGGTGACGGAGACGTCGCGGGCGCCCTCGTCAGTCCTCGCCCGTAGTCGTCGTGGTCCCTTGCGGCGGGCCTGCGGCCCCGTCCGGCCGCCGGGCTCGACCGCCCCTGCGCGGTGCTCCGCTCGTGCCGGCTCGGGCCTGCCCGCGGTGAACCAACGCGTGCGGCGGGGTCAGACTCGTCGCAGCACCGCGACCACGCGGCCGAGGATGGTCGCCTCGTCCCCCGCAATGGGCTCGTAGGCGGTGTTGTGCGGGAGGAGCCAGACGTGCCCATCCCGCCGCTTGAAGGTCTTGACCGTTGCCTCGCCCTCGATCATCGCGGCGACGATGTCACCGTTGTGGGCCACGGGCTGCTGCCGCACGACGACCCAGTCGCCGTCACAGATGGCGGCCTCGACCATGGAGTCACCACGCACCTCGAGCAAGAAGAGCGCGCCCTCACCCACGAGCTGGCGCGGCAGCGGGAACACGTCCTCGACCAGCTCTTCGGCGAGGATCGGACCGCCCGCGGCAATGCGTCCCACCAGTGGCACATAGGACGGCGCCGGCCGGCGGTCGCCGGCTCCGGTGTCGTCCACGGCAGGCGCCTCGGTGTCGGATGAGCGTACCTCGATCGCCCGCGGTCGATTCGGGTCACGACGCAGAAAGCCCTTGCGCTCGAGGGCTGAAAGCTGGTGAGCGACCGACGAGGGGGACGTCAGGCCGACCGCCTCTCCGATCTCCCGCATGCTCGGGGGATAGCCGCGGCGCTCGACGCTGTCCCGGATCACCTCCAGCACCTTGCGCTGCCGGGCCGTGAGCCCTGACGCGTCGGCGGGGCCGTCCGGGATCGCCCGGACCTCGCCGTTGGACCGATCCCGGGTGCCCATCTCGCCTCCGCAAACTGTCAGACCCGACCGCCACGCTGTCTCTGTGGAACTGATCAGCACGGTAGTCCTGCAGGCACGCCCCATCAAACACCTGTTCGAACGTGTCTGCGTCGGGCACACCCTCTGGCGCTGTGGTTCGTACGGACGTACGATCGAACACACGTTCGACTGTCTCAATCGGAGGTCGGCATGAGTGTCGTCACGGTGGTCGGTGCATATCCGGTAGCGCGTCGCGCGGGCGATCTCCCGCGTGGGCAGGACCGGCGCCCGCCGGGCAGGGTCTCGGGCCGGCCCGACGTCCGGGCCACTCCTTCCCGGCCCCGCGTCACCACGCACAGCCGCGGTCTGCAGGATCGCCAGTCACACCTTCGCCGCGACCCCCACGCGGTCCCGCGGCGGTCGTCGCCCGCCATGACAGCGGGTGCCGATGTGCGCCGGCGAGCCCCGCTGGTCCTCGCCGGTGCGGGCACCCTCGTTGCCCGCCGCGACGGGCGCCATGCCGTCGTGGGGCGACCGGGGGCGGCGCACGGCCAGGACGGCGCGGCGGTGCGCAGGTCGGTGGACGTGTCGATGCCCGCCTCAGCCGTAGGCGGCCGCCGCGCGTCCCGACCCCTGCGCTTCACCCGTCGAGGTCGCTTGGTCATCACCCTCGTGTTGACATGCCTGCTCAGCAGCGGCGCGCTCGCGGCGACTCGGGCCGCGGTCTCGGCCAGCGGACAGGCGCATGCGCTACAGACGCGGGTCGTCACGGTGGAGCCAGGAGCGACCCTGTGGGACGTCGCACGCACCACGAATCCGGACGAGGACCCGCGCGCGATCGTGGCGCGGATCGTGGACATGAATGATCTAGGTGTCGAGCCTGTTCGGGTGGGTCAGCGGCTCGTTGTGCCCGTGTCCGGCTGACGTGGCCGGTCACACGTTGTGGCTAGGTTGGCGCGGCGAGGGGTCGCATTGAGCGAGGAGGACCACGTGTACGGCTATCTCGGGTGGATGCGGACGCAACCGGGCCGGCGGGACGAAGTGGTCGCGATCCTGCTCGAGGGCACGGACCGGCTCGCGCAGCACGGCTGCCGGCAGTACGTCGTGGGCACAGGGACGGCCGACGACGTCACGGTCTGGGTGAGCGAGCTCTGGGACAGCAGGGAGGCGCACGATGCGTCGCTGCAGCTGCCCGAGGTCCGCGAGGCGATCGGGCGCGCGATGCCGATGCTCACCGGCGAGTTCACGAGCACCGACGGGCCCATCTCGGGCGGGCTCGGGGCCTGACCGCTCGTTCCGCGTTGCGAACCGTCGACCGCGTGGGGAGGCGGGAACGGGAGGACGGCCGGCGCAGGCCTGCACGGGGCGCACAGGTCGTAGCGCTCGGGAGGCAGGTCTCACCGTCCCGGAACACTTCCCCTCCGGCTGTGCCGGGGCGCCGCAAGCCGATGACGTGCGACAGGCGGCGTTTCGCGTCGTACGGCGGGAGATGTCTCGTATCCGACCGCGCAGGGCGCGGGACGTGTCGCTGCTGGACACTGCCTAGCCGCGGCACGACATCGCACAGTCGCTGCCCAGCCAACACCGGCCGTTCGGCGCGACACGCCGAAGGCTTAGCCCTTCAGTCGTCCGGTTCGACGCTCGTGTCGGCCCTCTGACCTGCACCGTCACCGAGGCGCTCCGGGGCCGGACACGGCGACACGCCGCCGTCGCTTGCGCACTGGCCTCGCTCGTCCTAGCGTTCCCACATCTAGTAGTTACACGGCTGTAAGTCGTCCACAGGTTGTGGTCGGCTAGCCACAGGTTCTCCCCAGGCTCCCCACAACCTTGTCCCCAGGCAAGGTCTGCTGCGGCATGTCCGCGCAGGCGGGCCACCGGCCCGGAACGGCGAAGGGATATCCCGTGCACTGCCCGTTCTGCCGCCATGCCGACAGTCGTGTCGTCGACAGCCGCACTGCCGAGGACGGGACCGCCATCCGGCGTCGCCGGCTGTGTCCGACCTGTTCTCGCCGGTTCACGACCGTCGAGACGGCGAGTCTCGCGGTGGTGAAGCGCAGCGGTGTCACGGAGCCGTTCAGCCGGGCGAAGGTGCTGGCCGGCGTGCGCAAGGCCTGCCAGGGGCGGCCGGTCACCCAGGACGAGCTCGCCGTGCTCGCTCAGCGGGTGGAGGAGGCAGTTCGCGGGACGGGCTCCGCCTCGGTCGACGCCCACGATGTCGGTCTGGCCATCCTCGGGCCGCTGCGAGAGCTCGACGAGGTGGCCTACCTGCGCTTTGCGTCGGTCTACCGGTCCTTCGAGTCACTCGCGGACTTCGAGGCGGAGATCACTGCATTGCGAGCGGGGTGCGCGACCGCACCACCGCCCGCGCCGGATCCCGTCGCCGGGCGCCGCCCGGTGGCCGCGCCGGCAACGACCTGAGCCGCGCGGTGTCGCCATGCGCGACATGCCGGCGCGACACGCCGGCATGCACGACACGCACACAGACGTTGGAATTGACGGGACGACGGAGGAGTAGCTCATGACGGAGACGGCGCAGGGCCCGGTCGGGCGCACGGGGAAGGCCGCTGCGGCGGACCGCCCCTCGCTGCGCAAGGGCAAGGGTCTGCGAGTGGACCGGATCTACACCACACCGGGCGTGCACCCGTACGACGAGGTGAGCTGGGAGCGCCGCGACGTCGTCCAGACGAACTGGAAGTCGGGCGAGGTCATCTTCGAGCAGCGTGGCGTCGAGTTCCCGGACTTCTGGTCGGTCAACGCCTCGACGATCGTCACCACGAAGTACTTCCGTGGCGCGGTCGGCAGTGAGACTCGCGAGTGGAGCCTCCGCCAGCTCATCGACCGAGTCGTGCTGACCTACGCCAAGGCCGGCAAGGATTACGGGTATTTCGCCTCGGACGAGGACGCCGAGGTCTTCGAGCACGAGCTCACGTGGGCGCTGCTGCACCAGGTGTTCTCGTTCAACTCCCCGGTGTGGTTCAACGTCGGTACGAGCGCGCCGCAGCAGGTGAGCGCGTGTTTCATCCTGGCCGTTGACGACACGATGGACTCGATCCTGAACTGGTATCGCGAAGAAGGCCTCATCTTCAAGGGCGGCTCGGGTGCCGGGCTGAACCTCTCCCGGATCCGCTCCAGCAAGGAGCTGCTGTCCTCGGGTGGGACCGCGTCCGGGCCGGTGTCCTTCATGCGCGGCGCGGACGCCTCCGCCGGGACGATCAAGTCCGGCGGCGCGACGCGGCGTGCGGCGAAGATGGTGGTCCTCGACGTCGACCACCCCGACATCGAGGAGTTCGTCGAGACCAAGGCGCGCGAGGAGGACAAGATCCGCGCGCTGCGTGACGCCGGCTTCGACATGGACCTCGGCGGGCGTGACATCACCTCCGTGCAGTACCAGAACGCCAACAACTCCGTGCGGGTGAGCGATGAGTTCATGCGCGCCGTCGAGGAGGACGGACAGTTCGGTCTGCGTGCCCGCGGGACCGGCGAGGTGCTCGAGACGGTCCGCGCCAAGGAGCTGTTCCGCAAGATCGCAAAGGCGGCGTGGGGCTGCGCCGACCCTGGCATCCAGTACGACGACACGATCAACGACTGGCACACCAATCCCGAGACCGGCCGCATCACCGCGTCTAATCCCTGCTCGGAATACATGTCGCTGGACAATTCGTCCTGCAATCTTGCGTCGCTGAATCTGCTGATGTTCCTGCGCGAGGACGACACCTTCGACGCCGCGACGTTCGCCAAGGTCGTCGAGCTCGTCATCACGGCGATGGACATCTCCATCTGCTTCGCCGACTTCCCGACCGAGTCGATCGGGGACACGACGCGCAAGTACCGCCAGCTCGGCATCGGCTACGCCAACCTCGGTGCGCTGCTGATGGCAACTGGCCACGGCTACGACTCCGACGGCGGGCGAGCGCTCGCCGCCACGATCACCTCGCTGATGACCGGTACGGCGTACCGTCGCTCCGCGGAGATCGCCGGTGTCGTCGGTGCCTACGAGGGCTACGCGCGCAACACCGCTGCGCACAAGCGGGTGATGCGCAAGCACGCCGCCGCCAACGACGCCATCCGAACGCTGCACACGACGGACGCCGAGGTCCATGCACTCGCCACCGAGGCGTGGGAGGAGTGCCTGAAGACGGGGGAGCGCAACGGCTGGCGCAACGCGCAGGCCAGCGTTCTGGCACCAACCGGGTGCCTCACCGGTGACACCCTGATCAGCACGGACCGTGGGCTGGCGCGCCTGAGCGAGCTCGGGGACGTATGGGGTGATCGATGGCAGGACCTGGGCGTCGCCGTGTCGACCGACGAGGGTCCACGCACGGCGACACGCTTCTTCATCAACGGTGAGGAGCCGACCCGCCGCATCGCCACCGAGGGTGGGTACCGGATCCAAGGGACCCTCGCGCACCGGGTCAAGGTCGTCGACGGGGCGACGGGGACGTGGGCGTGGAAGCGGCTCGCCGACGTGGCAGCCGGCGACGTTGTTCCTCTGCAGCTGGGCACCATGGTCGGGCAACCGCGGCGAGTGCCGCTCCCTGTCCTCGACCAGGCCTACTACGCCGGCGACCGGCGGGTCCACGTGCCCGACTCGGTCGACGTCGAGCTAGCCGAGCTCGTCGGCTACTTCATGGGCGACGGCAACCTGCACGCGAAGGGCATCCGCCTCTGCGTCGCCAACGGTGACGACGACGTCCTCGATCGCCTGAGGGTTCTGTCCAAGAGTCTGTTCGGCCTCGAGCCGGTCGTGACCGAGCAGCAGGGTTACCGCGAGGTCGTGCTGCAGTCCGTTCGGCTTGCGCGGTGGTGGCAGGCTGCCGGGTTCGCCAAGGACCTTCCAGGTGTCGACCACTCGGGCAAGGGTTGGACGCCGAGGGTGCCGGCGGCGATCCGCGAGACGAACCAACGCGAGGTCTACGCAGCGTTCCTGCGTGGCGTCTTCGAGGCCGACGGAGCGGTCCTGAGCGGCGTGCCGAGTGTCTCCACGGCATCCGAGACGTTCGCTGACGACCTCCGCACCATGCTCCTCGCGCTCGGCGTGCCGACCACCACACGCGAGACCGTCAGTGGCTGGGGCGGCGCGCAGTTCCAGGTGCGGGTACGCAACATCAAGCACGCGATCATCTTCGGGAACCGTGTCGGCTTCCTCGGCGGTCGCAAGCAGTCACTCGTGGCTCTCGATAGTTCACGCCAGTCGGGCAACCGCGACCGGATCCATCTGCCCGACGCCACATGGCTCGAGCTGATCCCGGTCGCGCACGAGTTGCGCGCCCGCCTGCAGCAGGCGGTGGCACGCGGACACGGAGTGAGTCGGGATCTTGCGGAGCAGGTTCTGGCAGCGACCGCGGACGAGCGTCTGGCACATGCGCTCGCTTACGTCTACGAGACCGTGGCGGCCAACGAGGACGGCGGCGTGCAGCCGACCTACGACCTGTCCGTGCCCGACAACGTGACCTATGTCGCCGCTGGCTTCGTGAGCCACAACACCATCGGCCTGATGATGGACTGCGACACCACCGGCATCGAGCCCGACCTGGCGCTGGTGAAGTTCAAGAAGCTCGTCGGCGGCGGCTCGATGCAGATCGTCAACCTGACGGTGCCGCGCGCGCTACGCAAGCTCGGCTATCAGGAGGAGCAGGTCGAGGCGATCGTCGAGCACATCGCCGAGCACGGCAACGTCATCGACGCGCCGGGGCTGCGTCCGGAGCACTACGAGGTCTTCGACTGCGCCATGGGTGCGCGCGCGATCCGCCCGATGGGCCATGTGCGGATGATGGCCGCGGTGCAGCCGTTCATCTCCGGTGCGATCTCCAAGACGGTCAACCTGCCCGAGACCGCGACGGTCGAGGAGATTGAGGACGTCTACTTTCAGGGCTGGAAGCTCGGCCTGAAGGCACTCGCGGTCTACCGCGACAACTGCAAGGTCGGCCAGCCGCTGTCGGACGGCAAGGGTGCTAAGGAAAGCGAGTCGACCACCGCCGCGGAGCCTGACAAGGTCGTCGAGTACCGCCCGGTCCGCAAGCGGCTGCCGAAGTCCCGCCCGTCCATCACGACGTCGTTCTCCGTGGGCGGCGCCGAGGGCTACATGAGCGCCTCGTCCTACCCCGACGACGGGCTCGGCGAGATCTTCCTGAAGATGTCGAAGCAGGGCTCGACCCTCGCCGGCATGATGGACGCCTTCTCGATCGCGATCTCGATCGGCCTGCAGTACGGCGTTCCGCTGGAGACCTATGTCTCGAAGTTCACCAACATGCGGTTCGAGCCGGCCGGCATGACCGACGACCCGGACGTGCGGATGGCTCAGTCGATCATGGACTACATCTTCCGTCGCCTGGCGCTGGACTACCTGCCGTTCGAGACCCGCTCGGCCTACGGCATCCACACCGCCGACGAGCGCGCGCGCCAGCTCGAGACGGGCTCCTACGAGCCGGTCGCCGAGGACGCGGCGGAAGACCTCGAGACGCTGCAGCAGTCTGCGCCCAAGGAGAAGCCGGCGCCGGAGAAGCCGGCCGCGTTGCCGCAGCCCGCGGCGTCTGCACCGGTGCCGGTGCAGGTCGGTTCCTCCACCGAGCTGCTGGAGGCGATGCAGGGCCGTTCGGCGGACGCGCCGATGTGCTTCACCTGCGGCACGAAGATGCGCCCGGCGGGTTCGTGCTTCGTGTGCGAGGGCTGCGGGAGCACGAGCGGCTGCAGCTGAGATCGCCATGGGTGCCGCGTGCGCAGCAAGCGGGTGAGCCTACGGCGCAGGACCAGCGAGGGCGGTACCGAAGGACCGGTACCGCCCTCGCGGTCTGCTGCGTCTGAGACCCGCGTCGCAGGCTCTTGTCCGCGACGGGCCGGCAAGGACATTCATTCCGCTCGAAAAGAGAAGTCGGCCTGGCCGGACGTCGAGTTATTCGGTGGCGATGGGTCCTCTCCGGAATCAGGCCGACAGACCTCGATCTCCGCCCGGCCGCCCTGCTGCCACCGACATAGACCAGGACGTGCCGGTCGCGGCAGTGACCTCGCTCACGCCATCCACGTACCGGGCCGCGGCTGCATCGCCGGCGCCGCGTAGTCGGGCTCCCACGGGAACCGCCCCGCCCGGTCGTCATAGCTCAGCTGGAACGCCGGCACCGACTCGGCCAGCGGACGGCGGTCCGACAGTTTCCGCACAGACGTTCGGCGGGATCGCCGGAGGCACCCGGCTGGTGACCGGTGCCACGAGGTCGAAGCAGGTGCTCGACGCCAACCCGCGCCTCACGCAGCGGATGGCGCTCCTCGACGACGAGAGCCGCGGCGGTGACGTGCTCCGTCACAAGTGTGGTGCCGGGGACCCGGCGTTGCTGGCTGCGCGCGGCCGCCTTGCTGGGCCGGATGGCGCTTTTCGGCGGGACGTTCGTGCTGCTGTTCCTCTTCACCGGCTCGGTCTGCCCCTGCTCCACGCACGCGTCGAGCTTCCCGAGGACGTTGAGCTGCCCGTCCCGCGCCACCCGGCGATGGACGGGGCGCGGACTCAGGCAGCGTCGCGCTGACCCAGCGACGTGCCGGGCAGCAGCAAGTCCTGGAGCGGGTGCCGCGTCCGCGGCGCCCGCTCCCGCGCGGCCAGGGCTTCGGGGAGGACGGCGCCGGCGTCGAAGCGACCCACCGCGACCACGACGACCGGCGTCAGCGCCGGGTCGAGTCCGAACGTCTCGCGCACGGCAACGGCGTCGAACCCGCCCATCTGGTGCACGGCCAGGCCGTCGGCCTGGGCCTGCGTGCTCAGCGCGGCGACCGCCTGCCCGGTGTCGTAGCGCGACCACGGCATTCCGCGCCCGGCCGGGTCGGTGTCCACGCTCGCGACGAGGACGAGAGCGCTCGCCGCGCCCGCCCACGCGCGGTTGCCGGCGGCGAGGGTCGCGAGCAGGTCGTCGCACGCCTGCTCTCCCCGGCGCGCGGCGAGGAAGCGCCACGGCTGGCTGTTGTTGGCGCTCGGCGCCCAGCGCGCCGCCTCGAGCAGCGCGAGCAGCTGCTCGTCCGACAGCTCGTACGCCGGGTCGAAGCCGCGCGGGCTCCAGCGCTCGGCGACGAGCGGGTGGACCGGGACGGTCGTGCTGGCGGTCTTGGTCATCGGACGTGTCCTCGGAATGGGAGGGTTCTCAGCGGGAGTTCTCAGCGGTCGTAGGCCAGCCGCGCCTGGCGGGGCACGTCACCGAACCTGCCGGCGTGGAAGTCGAGGAACGCCTTGGCGATCTCGACGCGGGAGTTCATGACGAACGGCCCGCCCATCGCGACGGGCTCGCGGATCGGCTCGCCGCTGTAGACCATCAGTCGCGCGGGCGTCGCTCCGTCGACCGCCGCGAGCGGGAGGACGCTGGAGGCATCGCCGTACGACGGGTCCGACCACGCGGTCTGCCCCGCCCCGACCCGCCGGCCGGCGACGACCGCCGTACCGGACACGACGTACACGAATGCACGGTGCGCCGCCGGCAGGACGTAGTCGTAGGCGACTGCGGGGTCCAGCGTCACCATCGCGCCCTGGATCGGCCAGTGGTTGAGCGCCGGCCCGGTCACCCCGGCCACCGTCCCGACGCGACGTCCAGCACGACGCCCGGCAGCGTCACCCGGGGTCGGGAGGCGGCCAGCACGTCCTGGTAGCGCGTCTCGGCCATCTTCGAGCGCGCCGGCAGGTTCAGCCACAGCTGCAGCGTGTGCGCGTGCTCGTTCCTGTAGGCGAGCTCGCGGTGGATGATGCCGCGCCCCGCGGTCATCCACTGGACGTCGCCCGGCTCGAGCGCGCCCGCGTTGCCGATGTTGTCGCCGTGCTCGAGCACCCCGTCGAGCACCGTCGTCACCGTTTCCAGCCCGCGGTGCGGGTGCCACTCGAAGCCGGGGGAGAAGAACCAGTCCTCGGCGAGCAGCAGGAACGGGTCGGTCAGCGAGGGGTCGACCGGCGTGATGATGAGCGCCTTGTCATCAGCCTGCTCGTCCGGCCCGAGGTGCTGCTTGGTCGTGACGCGCGCGACGGTGCGCGCCAGGGGCGTCGAGGTGGTCATGATGCCTCCGCAGTCCTACGGCGGGATGGTGCCGGAAGGGGAGCGGCTCAGGCCGCCGACTCGACCTTGATCGCCGAGATCTCGAACTCGAGCGTGATCTTCTCGGAGACGAGCACCCCGCCGGTCTCGAGCGCGGCATTGAACGTCACGCCGAAGTCGCTGCGGTTGATCGTCGTCGTACCGTCGAAGCCCACGCGGGTGTTGCCGAACGGGTCCTTCGCGACGCCGTTGAACTCGAAGTCCACCGTGACCGGCTTGGTGATGCCCTTGACCGTCAGGTCGCCGGTGACCTGGTACTGCTCGTCGGAGACCTTCGTGACCTCCGTCGAGCGGAAGGTGATCTGCGGGTAGGTCGGGGCGTCGAAGAAGTCGTTCGCGCGCAGGTGGCCGTCCCGCTGCGCGTTGCGCGTGTCGATGCTGGCGACCTCGATGGCGACCTCGGCGCGGGACCCGGCCGGGTTCTCGAAGTCCAGGAAGGCCTTGCCGTCGAAGTCGTTGAACTGGCCGCGGACCTTCGTCACCATCGCGTGCCGCGCCACGAAGCCGATCCGGCTGTGCGCGGAATCGACGACGTAGTCGCCGGTGAGGGCCGCAGGGGTGGAGGTGGCGAGCGTCTCGGTGGTCATGTCGTTCTCCTCGTGTCGGGTTCCCGCTCCGAGCGGGACCGCCTTGTCGCTGACGTATCAGCAATGTACGGAACAGATGCTGATGCGTCAACATTCCCGTACGCTGGTCGGGTGACGACCCCGCGATGGCTCGACGAGCGAGAGATGGCGATGTGGCGCGCCTTCCTGGGGATGCGGCGTGCGCTCGACACCGCGATCGAGCGGCAGTTGACCGACGCCGGGCTGTCCACGGCGGACTACGAGCTGCTGGTGCCGCTCTCCGAGGCGCCCGGGGGAGTGCTGCGCGTCCGGGACCTCGGCCGGGTCGTCGGCTGGGACCGCAGCCGGCTGGCCCACCAGCTGCGCCGCATGGAGCAGCGCGGCCTGGTCAGCCGGTTCGACTGCCCGACCGACGCGCGCGGCACGATGGTGCGGCTGACCGACCAGGGGCGCGCGACGGTGAGCGCCGCGGCGCCCGGTCACGTCGAGACGGTGCGGCGCTGCTTCGTCGACCTGCTCAGCCCCGAGGAGGTCGAGGTCCTTGACGACGTCGCTCGGCGAATTGCCGAGGCGACCGCCGTGAGGACCTCGTGCGGGGCAGGACCGACCGACGCCGGGTGTACGTCGGGCTGACCCGCTCACGAAGCCAGCCGCGGCCCCCACGGACGCGGCATGCTGCGCCGCGCGGGGCTCGCCCGTCGAAGCGACGCTGACACGCTCGGCAACGGTGACATCACGCAACCCTCGCGCCGGTGCACCCGAGGTCCGTACCCTGTACGGATGCGGGACGCGCCGAGCACTGCAGCGGAGGCCGTCGCGCGCGCCGCCGAGGTCGGCGACGCCGTCGCCCGTCCGCTCGTCGGCCGCACCGACTCGGGCGTGTGGCCAGAGGAGGCGCTGCGGGCGCTGCAGGAAGCCGGGCTGGGCGGCCTCGTGGCACCGCGCACGATCGGCGGTTCAGGGCTCGGCCTGCGCGCGCTCGTTGCCGTGTGCGAGACATGGGCCGGGCGTGTGCGTCGACCGCCATCTGCTACGGCATGCACTCCGTCGCGACCGCCGTGGTCGCTGCCAAGGCGACCGAGCGCCAGACCAAGGAGTTCCTCGGTCCGATCGTGGCCGGGGAGCACCTGACGACGCTCGCGCTGTCCGAGCCGGGGACCGGGGCGCAGTTCTGGCTCCCGCAGACGCGGATGACCAGGACCGACGGTGGCGTCCGGGTCGACGGGGAGAAGTCCTTCGTTACCAACGGTTCCCACGCCGACTCCTACGTGGTGTCCACGGTCGCGGCGGACCCCGACGCGCCGATCGGCGAGTTCTCCTGCGTCCTCGTGCCCGACGACGCGCCGGGCCTGACCTGGCTCGACGACTGGGACGGCATCGGGGTGCGCGGCAACTCCTCGCGCCGGCTGGGCCTGTCCGACGTGCGCCTCGGTCAGGACCATCTGCTCGGTGCGGCCGGTGACCAGCTGTGGTACGTCTTCGAGGTCGTCGCGCCGTACTTCCTCGTCTCGATGGCCGGGACCTACCTCGGCGTCGCGCAAGCCTCCCTCGACGAGGCCACGACTCACCTCGGCAGCCGTCGCCATGCCCACACCGGTCGCGCCCTGGCCACGCAGCCCGTGCTCCAGCACCGGCTCGGCACGCTGTGGGCGCAGGTGGAGCGCACCCGGCGGCTGGTCTACTGGGCGGCCGAGGAGGGTGACACCGGCGGTGCACACGCCCTTCCCGCGCTGATCTCGGCGAAGGCGGAGGTCGCCGACTGCGCCGTGGGCGTCACGAACGACGCGATGACGCTCGTCGGCGGGATCGGCTACCGCGACCGGTCGCCGCTCGAACGCCACCTGCGAGACGCCCGAGCCGCCCCACGTCATGAGCCCCACGACAGACATCCTGCGGACGTGGACCGGGCGCGCCCTGCTCGACCTGCCACTGCTCGGCGAGTGAGCGCGCCCGACGGCACCGGGTGCGTGCTGCTCGTGGACGCCGGGCCCGAAGAAGCGGCCGCGCTCGGCGGCCTTCCCGGCGCGCAGACCCTGACGGCTGCGGAGGTCGAGGAGCGAGTGGCTGCCTGTGGCGACGCGGTCGATGTCGTCGTCGTCGGCTCCGGGGCAAGCGCCGCCGTCCCGCTCGTCCAGCGCGTGCACCGTGCCGCGCCGTACGCCGGGGTGGTCGTCGTACCAGCGGCGTCGTCCGCAACCGAGGTACGACGGCAGTTCGCGTACGCACCGGGCGTCCCGCTCGAGCTGTCGGTCCTGGACGCCGACGACGTGCTGAGCGAGCAGGTCGCACGGCTGCGGGCCACAGCCGTGGAGCGACGTCGCCACCTCGCCCTGGTCGCCGCCGTCTCGGCACGTTCGGCCGGGGTACGTGCTCCGGACCGGCCGCCGTGGCGGGCCTCGGCGCATTGCTCCAGCACGCGCCGCTCGGAGTGCTGGTCTGCGACCACTCCGGTCACCTGCTCGGCTGGAACCCCCGCGCCGAAGGACTGTTCGGTGTCCGCGCGGAGGCCGTCGGTGCTCCGGTCGAGGATCTCCTGCCCGGCGCCGGGACGCTGGTGGCGTCGGTGACTTCATCAGCGCGCGGGCACGCCGGTGCGAGTGTGAGCGCACCGCCGCTCGAGCTCACCGCCGCGGGGGACGTCGACCTGGAGGTCAGCGCAGTCGGCAGCCAGCTCGACGACGGGCGCCCGGTGGCGCTGCTGGTCCTGCTCGACGTGACCGCGCGGCGAGCCGCCGAGCGCACCCGCGATCGCCTCGCCGGTCACGTCGAGCTCCTCGGCCGGGTCTCGGAGTCGCTGATCAGCACGCTCGACACCACCGAGGCGCTCTCCCGGCTCGCGTCCTGCCTCGTGCCGGCCCTCTCGGACTGGGTGAGCGTGCAGCTCGCCGACGAGTCCGGGGGGCTCAGCGTCGTCGCCATGCACCACCGCGACGCGACTCTCGCACCGGTCGTCGACGAGGCACGGATCCGCCAGGCCGCCGCGCGCGACGATCGGGCACCCAGCCGCCGGGCGGCCGCGGGTGAGCCCGTCCTCCTGCCGCATCTCACGGAAGCCGACCTGCCGTCGTACGTCGAGGACGAGGAGCTGCGCCGGCTGGCCGCGCGACTCGGCGTCTCGAGTGTCCTCGCCGTCCCGCTGCCTGGACGCGACAGCGTGCTCGGCTCCCTCGTGCTCGTCCGCGGACCCGCGAGCCGCCAACTCACCGAGGCCGACGTCCCGGTCGCCGTGGAGGTCGGACGGCGTGCCGGGATCGCCCTGGACAACGCGCGCCTCTACTCCCAGCAGCGCCGTCTCGCCACGGAGCTCCAGCGCAGCCTGCTGACGGCACCACCCCAACCCGACCACTGCCAGATCGTGGTCCGCTACGTGGCCGCCTCGCGTGCCGCGCAGGTTGGTGGGGACTGGTACGACGCGTTCGTCCAGCCTGACGGGACCACCGTCCTCGTCATCGGCGACGTGGTCGGTCACGACACGCGCGCCGCCGCAGCCATGGGACAGCTGCGCGGGTTGCTGCGGGGGATCGGCTTCACGACCAACGCCGAGCCCGCAGAGGTCCTCACCCGCGTCGACCGGGCGATCGAAAGGCTCCTGCTCGCCACGACGGCGACCGCTGTCGTCGCGCGGCTGGAGCAGACCCCGAGCGAGCGCGCCGCGGGTCTCACCCGGGTGCGGTGGTCCAACGCCGGGCACCCGCCGCCAATCGTCCTGCGTCCCGACGGTCGCGTGGAGGTGCTCGACGCCGGCGGCACGGCCGCTGTCGCCGGTGTGCCTGTGCGCGCAGAGGGCGACCTGCTGCTCGGCATCGACCCGGACAGCCCTCGGCGTACGTCGTCGACGGTCCTCCCGCGTGGCTCGACGGTGCTGCTTTACACCGACGGGCTCGTCGAGCGGCGCGGCCAGTCGCTGGACGAGGGCGTCGCGGCTCTGGTCACGGCGCTCGGCGAGTGCGAGGACTACTCGCTCGACGAGCTGTGCGACAGCGTGGTGGCGCGCCTGCTGCCGGACGAGCCCGAGGACGACGTCGCGCTGGTCGCCGTACGCCTGCACCGGCAGGACCGTCCACGCCCCGCGGAGGCAGGGCCTGGCCGCCTCCCGCCGGGGCTGGGGTGACCGCCCGTCACACGTGCTTGTTGCGGTACATCGCCGCGTCGGCCCCACGCAGCAGCGAGTCGGCGTCCTGCCCGGCCGTCTCGGCGAACGCCGCGCCGATGCTGCCGGAGAGCTGCACGACCGTGCCGTCGTCGAGGCGGAACGGCTCCGTGCAGGCGTCGTGCACTCGCTCGACCAGCTCCGCCACGACAGAGCTGTCCGGGACGTTCTCGCAGAGGATCAAGAATTCGTCCCCACCGAGTCGGCCCGCCGTGTCCGACGGTCGCAGACACGCCGTCAGTCGGGGTCCGAGCGAGGCGAGGACGGCGTCGCCGGCGGCATGGCCAAAGCGGTCGTTGACCGCCTTGAACCCGTCGAGGTCCAGCAGGAGGACCGCGAGTCCGCCGCCATCGCGCTCCTGGCGGGCGAGTGCCTGGTCGAGGCGGTCGAGCAGCAGCGGACGGGTCGGCAGGCCGGTCAGCGTGTCGTGCAACGCCCGGGTGACCGCCTCCTGCTCGTAGCGCTGGCGGTTGCGCGCTCCGGCGAGGACGTTGGCGACCCCTTGGAGCACCTCGGTCTCGGCGTCGTCGGCCGTGTGAGGTCGACACCACGCCGCCGCGAGGACACCCATGGGCTCGGCGGCCGGCAGGACCGCGAGGGTCCAGGCCTGTACGCCGGATGCGCTGGCCTCCGGGGGCGCGTCCTCGACGGATGCGTCGTCGTACTCGGCGTGCTCACGGGCCCACGTCTTCGCCAGCGCGAGCTCGGTGGCATGCCGGGGAAACACGTCTCCTTCCGTCAGGGTCGGGTTCCCGGACTGGGCGGCGATGTACAGCCGCCCGTCGACGCCGACCTCGAGCAGCGCCGCGATGTCGGCGTCGAGCAGGCCCCGCACGTGCTCGAGTGCGTCCCGGACTGGTGCGTCGACGTCGCGGGTGGTGAGGGCGCGCACCCCGAATTCGGCGATCGCCCGCTGTGCGCGCAGAGCCCACGCCGTGCGGCGCTCGAGCTGGACGCGCTCCTCCACCTCGCGAGACACGAAGACCAGTCCACGCACGTCCGGGTCGTGGAGCAGGTTCACCCCGGTCGTCTCGACGTGACGCCAGCCGCCCGACGCGTCCTGCACGCGGACGAGGTTCGTCATCCGCGAACCCGGCTCGGCCAGCAAGGCGCGCCGGGACTCCACCACGATGGGCACATCGTCCGGATGGACCCAGTCCTCCGAGCCGCCGCCGACGGCATCTTCGGGCGCGCGGTGCAGCACGTGGGCCGGTGCGGCGTTGACGAAGCGGATGGTGCCGTCCGCGTCGGCCACGCTGATGACCTCGCCCGCCTCCTCGACGAGCTTGGCGAAGAACCGCCCGTCCGGCTCGGTGCCCGTGGCGTCCTCCTCCGTGGGTCGTGCCCGTCCGACCGTCGTCGTGTCGACGGACGTCCGTGCGCCTGCCCCGAGCCACTGATCGTGCCAGACGCAACGACTGGAGAGTCCCGCTTGCGTGAGATCGTCACCCGCGTGGCGGAAGCGCCACGCTCGACCCGGCGGGGCCTCAGCGGAGGACACGCAGGGGGAAAGCGGCGGCAGCAGCAAGGGGACCCGCGAGATTCCTTGAAGCTGGCACCAACCGACGGAGCTGTGCCTGTGTCTCCTCGTCGACGGAGTAGAGCAGCGTGCCGACCATGCCGCGGGTCAGGAGGACCTTGTAGACGTTGCGCACGAGCCGGGCGAACTCCTCGTCGCTCACGCGGGCGCGACTGCGGAAATCCGGGTCGCGGTTCATCTCCCGACGGGCAACCCAGCCGTCGTCCCTCCAGACGAGGTCGGGACCGAGGATGACGCCGTTCCAGTCGTACTCGAAGCCCTGGGCGGTGTAGACGCAGCCGACCTGCTCGAAGCCGCCGGGTGCCGTCGCCCACAGGGCGGCGGGCGGTGCGGAGCCGACTGCGCGGTCGCCACGGACGTTCCACGGTCGCCGCCAGCTTCCGATCCGGACGTCGTCGACGAGCCCGTCGGGTCGCGGGTCGCTCCACGGCCAGCAGTAGCCGGCCGTCATCCGCGCGCCGTACCCCTCGTCGAGGTGCCCTCGGAGCCGGGCCGCCATCTCGTCGGGGGAGTCGACGACGTCGACCTCGAAGGCGGGGTCACCGGGCCAGACGTGTGGCTCGCCGCGCAGGCCCAGCAGGCCTTCGACCCAACGGACGTACGCCTCGCTCCCACCGCACCGGAAGTGGCCGTGGAGAGCGACCCGGTGCACCTCGAGACCGAGGCTCCGCGCGTGGTCCTCGATGTCCGACGCCGTCCCGAGCTCGCCGGGGCGGACCACCTGGTGCTCGTCGAGCAGGAAGACCGGGACGTGGGCGGCGGCCAGAAGCTCGTCGACCTGCGGTCGGGCCTGGTGACGGACGTCCTTCCGCGTCCAGCGGGAGACGCTGGTCTCCCGGATGCGGTGTGCCTCGTCGAGGATCAGGACGTCCAGGCCGTTGCGGTCCGCGGTCATGAAGTCGTTGAAGTACTTGAACAAGCGTTGGGTGGACGGCGAGCGCGAACCGGCGACCCGGCGGAGCGTCTGCGTGAACGACCGCGAGCCGGTCGCGTGCAGGACCGTGCGCCCTCGACGCGCCAGGTCGCCTAGCAGCGACAGTGCGATCACGCTCTTTCCGCTCCCGGGCCCGCCCGTCACGATGACGACGCGCTTTCGGTCCCCCTCCCGCGCGCGGTCGACGGCGTGCCGGACGACGTCGAACGCCACCCTCTGCTCGTCGAGCAGCACGAACTGCTCGCGCGAGCGGATCTCCTCAGCCGCCACGGCGAGCAGCTGCCTCGACGGTGCGACGGCGGAGCCGAGGAGGTGATCTGCGTTGCGGGCGCCGCTGACTCCGCCGGCGAGCCGCGAGCGAAGGAAATCCAGCCACTCGCTGCGGCGTCCGGCAGTGAAGAGCCGGCCGCGCTGGTCCTGGTCGAGGTCGTAGAGGTCACGGATCTCGCGCTCGTCGTCCGCGTTGTGCAGGTAGGCGGCGCCGGACAGCGAGTCCGGGGAACCCTCGAGGGCCTTCACGAACTGCAGCAGGTAGTCGCAGTAGCCGCGCACGTGGGCCACGGGGTGGAGCCGAGGCGCGCCTGCCATACCGGCCACGGTGACCAGCTCCGGGTCGCCTTCCCACGACCGGGCCTGCGACCACTGCTTCAGCTCGACGGCGACGTACGACGGTTGGCGCGTTCGCGGGTGCTCGCCGGCGAGTACGACGTCGATGCGCTTGGAGCTCAGCGGGAGCGGGAACTCCACGAGCACCTCGACGTCGTCCAGCCCGGCCTGGATCAGGTCGTGTGCCAGGACGGGCAGGCTCCGGTCCCATGACCGTGACTCGGACGGGCTCGGGCGGCGCCCGGTGGACACCCGCATCTGCTCGGCCAGTCGCGCGCCCAGCGTGCCCTCCATCGCCAGCGCGGCCAGGCCCGCGACGGAATGGCGCAGCAGAGACAAGGACAGACCCCAAGCAGCACGAAGGAACTCGTGCGGTGGGGGGCATGTCCGTGGCGGAAGCCCGTCGGTACCGCGGGGGACACGTTAGCGCCAGACTGTGCCCTCGTGTCGGATCTTGACCGTCTCACCCGCGACATGCGCGCGTTCTCCGAGGAGCGCGACTGGCTGCAGTTCCACGACCCGAAGTCCCTCGTTCTCGCGCTCGTCGGTGAGGTCGGCGAGCTCGCCGAACTACTGCAGTGGGTCCCCGGCGAGGAGGTCGTCCGCCGCGCGCGTACCGAGCCGCTGGCCTCTCGGCTCGCCGAGGAGGCAGCGGACGTGCTGCTCTACCTCGTCCGCCTCGCCGACGAGCTCGGTGTCGATCTCGCCGCGGCCGCCCGGGACAAGCTCGACGCGGCGGCGCGTCGCTACCCCGTCGAGCACGTCAAGGGCGTTGCACCGCCGAAGTCCTAGCGCGCAAACACCCCCGGTCCGCGGGCGTGGTGCCGGCGCCGTGGGGAACCACACCTCGCATGGCTGACACCATCGCGCCCGGCACCTACGTCAACCCGGGCGGGGAGTTCACCCGCGACCAGCGCTACATCGCCACACGAGTCACCCGGGACGGGCGCGACGGCTTCCCCGTGGAGCCGGGTCGGTACCGCCTGGTGGTGAGCCGCGCGTGCCCGTGGGCCAGTCGTGTGATCATCCTCCGCCGGCTGCTCGGTCTCAAGGACGCACTGTCGATGGGCGTCGCCGGCCCCACGCACGACGAGCGCAGCTGGACCTTCGATCTCGACCCCGGTGGCCGGGACCCGGTCCTCGGCATCGAGCGCCTGCAGGAGGCCTTCTTCAAGCGCATGCCGGGCTACGACCGCGGCATCACCGTGCCCGCGATCGTCGACGTCGCTTCCGGGCAGGTGGTCACGAACGACTACGCGCAGATGGCGATTGACCTGTGCGTCGAGTGGGCGGACCACCACCGCGTCGGAGCCCCCGACCTCTACCCGGAGCAGCACCGCGCGGAGATCGACGAACTCGACCGGGACATCTTCGCGGACGTCAACAACGGCGTGTACCGGTGCGGTTTCGCCGGGACGCCGGAGGCATACCAGAAGGCGTTCCATCGACTGTTCGACCGGCTGGACTGGCTGAGTGACCGGCTCGCCGGCAGCCGCTACCTCGTCGGCGACACCATCACGCTGGCCGACATCCGGCTGTTCACGACCCTCGTCCGCTTCGACCCGGTTTACCACGGGCACTTCAAGTGCAACCGGCACAAGCTGAGCGAGATGCCGGTGCTCTGGGCCTACGCGCGCGACCTGTTCCAGACACCGGGGTTCGGCGACACCGTCGACTTCGTCGATATCAAGCGGCACTACTACGAGGTCCATCGCGACATCAACCCCACAGGCCTGGTCCCGGCCGGGCCTGATCTCCGGAACTGGCTCACCGATTCGGGTCGGGAAGCGCTCGGCGGACGGCCGTTCGGGGACGGGACTCCGCCAGGACCCCCGTCCGCGGACGAGGCTGTCCCGGCGGACCACAATCCTTTGGACGCGTCCGGCCCGCGTTGACATCCGGCTCGAAAGTCTCCGGAACTGTCGGTCCGCAGGAGTACGGTCGCATCGATCGGACGGGACCAGGGGGAGAAGCTCGTGACCGACGTCGCAACCGAGACCGGACTGATGCAGCTCGAGCACTACCGCGTCGAGCTGACCGGCTACTGCTACCGGATGCTGGGGTCGTCCTTCGATGCGGACGACGCCGTGCAGGACACGCTCGTGCGTGCGTGGCAGAGCCTCGACCGCTTCGAGGGCCGTTCGTCGTTGCGCTCCTGGCTCTACCGGATCGCCACGAACGTCTGCCTCGACGTGCTCCGCGCCAAGCAACGTCGGGCCATGCCGATGGACATGTCCCAGCCGGTCCCTTCCTCGACGCCTCCTGGGCAGCCGCTGCCCGAGGCGACGTGGATCCAGCCGATCGCCGACGCCGACGTGGTCCCGGTCGACGGCGACCCGGCCGCGCGCGCGGTGCTGCAGGACTCAATCCGCCTCGCGTTCGTCGCAGCACTGCAGCACCTGCCTGCGCGCCAGCGCGCCGTGCTCATCCTGCGCGAGGTGCTGGCGTGGCCGGCGGCCGACGTGGCGGAGCTGCTCGACACCACGGTGGCGTCCGTCAACAGCGCCCTGCAACGGGCCCGCGCGACGCTCGGTACGAGCGGCCTGACCGACACCTCGCGGGCCCAGCCGCTGTCGGAGGAGGACCGAGCGCTGCTCTCGGGCTACGTCGAGGCCTTCGAGCGCTACGACATGAAGGGGCTCGTCTCGCTCCTGCACGAGGACGCCAGCATGTCGATGCCGCCGCTGTCGCTGTGGCTGCGCGGCCGCGAGGACATGCTCGGGTGGTATGTGGGGCACGGCAGCGGCTGCCGCGGGTCCCGCCTCGTGCCGCTCGCGGCCAACGGCTCACCGGCCTACGCGCAGTACCATCCGACGCCCGACGGCCACTACAAGCCCTGGTGCATCCAGGTCCTCGAGCTCGCAGGAGGACGGATCTCCCACATCCACCACTTCCTCGGCGAGCAGCACTTCGCGCGCTTCGGACTGCCGTTGACGCTTGAGTGAGGCGATGCCGGCTCGAGTGAGGCGATGCCGGGTTGACGCGGTGCCGGGTCGGCGCAACCGCGGACGGGCGCCTGCGCGGCGCCCTGCGCCGGCTACTCCGCCTTGGACCCTCGCGTTCCCGGGCGGTCCTCGGACGGGCGTGCTGCGGCGTGCGAACCCGGCCGCATCAACACCACGGCCGCGTCGAGACCGGCGAGGCGCAGCAGCCGGTGGATGTCCTCGCCGTCACCCTGCACGCGGATCTCGCCGGGCAGCCGGCGAGCGGCGAGGTGTGCCCGAGCGAGCGCGTCCACCAGCATGAGGTCCGGCGTCGTGACCGCCTCCACGTCGAGGACGACGAGACGTGCGTGCACGAGCAGCTCTCCCACCCGCCGGCACACGAGGGCCATGTCTTGAGCCGTCGGCGCGGGCGGCAGGACGACCACAGCCGGCTCGCCGTGATGGGCGTACGGCGGATCAGGACACGGCACGGACAGGCCTCCTTCCGCCGTCGTGCAGGGAAGACGTCGCGGACTGCCTCGGCTCACGCTGCTCGTCTTCGGCGTCGTCGCGCCGGCGACGGTGCCGCCTGGAGGCGAGGTCAGCGGCTCGACGCGCACGAGCGAGCGTCCCGAGGCGCCGACGGCCTCGTCCAGCTCCCCAAGCGTCGGGGCTCGGCCCACGTTGATGCGCGCCGTCGGTCCAGCCGGTCGCCTACCGCCGCACGAGTGCCGCGCCGAGGGCTGGGTAGACCGCACCCGGTCACCCGTCGGGAAGAAATGGAACTCATGCGCGGTCTGCTCGCCGGTATCGCCGTCGTCGTCTCGGTCCTGCTGCCTGCCTCTGCGGCGCTGGGTGAGCCGCCGCTGCGCGTGCCGGACCAGGTCACCGACCGGGTCGGAGCCCTCGACGGCCGTGAGACGGAGGTCGAGGTCGCACTCGACGACGTACGCGCCGACACCGGCATCCAGGTGTTCGCCGTCTACGTCTCCAGCTTCGACGGCAGGAGCGGGGACGAGTGGGCGAACGAGACGGCCCGGGTCTCCCAGCTCGGCGGCAACGACGTCCTGCTGGCCGTGGCGGTCGACGACCGGGCCTACGGCTACTCCGTCGACGAGTCGTTTCCGATCAGTGACGCGGCGCTCGAGCAGCTGGTGACCGGTGACGTCGAGCCGCGCCTGGCCGAGGAAGACTGGGCCGGCGCGGCGGTGGTGATGGCCGACGGCCTGCGCGGGACCTCCGCCGACGGGGGTCTCGGCGCCGGCTCGCCGCCCGCC
>JALYMU010000371.1 GCA_030773595.1 Actinomycetota bacterium
GTCCACCGCTCCTGTGCTTTGGTCTGCCGCTGCCTCGGGGCCCGCCTCAGCCCGTGGCGCAGCCGGTGAGCCACCTGCCGAGCGCCTGCGCCGAGACCGTGTCGACGCCCGTGGCCGGCGCCGTGGCGTCCCAGCCGCCGTCACTGCGCTTCTTCCAGTTCCAGGTGTTGAGCCGCATGGTGTTGGCGTCGAAGTAGAGGACCGCGCGGATGCGCGGCTCCTGGGCGACGAACCGGCATCCCTCGTCGAGCCAGGCAGCGCGTCGACCCGGCCGCGTGGGGTCGGGGACCGACCCCAGCTCGGCGATGTAGATCGGCGCCGCCTGCCCGTCCGGCATCGGGGCGTTGTGGCGGGCCCACAACAGGACCGCACGGGTGATCACATCCAAAGACCGCCACCGGTCCTCCTCGAGGACCGCGGTCGCGGGGTCGTCGACCTTGATGCGCGTCGGCACGGTGATGCCGGCGATGGCGCCGGAGAAGTTGAACACATCGATGCCGGCGTAGTCGTAGGTGCCCACCGGAGGCATCCACGGCGTCGCGCGGGAGCTGGTGAGCGTCGCGTCGGCGCCCGTCGCGTTCGCCGGTGGCAGCCCCGTGCGGAAGTTCACGAGCTCCCGCTCTGGCGAGGTGGCGCCGGAGGTGTGGGTGAAGGCCCAGTCCGTCATGACCGGCACCCAGCGAATCTTCCCACCAGTCCGGTCCATCGCGTTCAGGCTGGCGCCACCCACGACGCGGCCGCCCGCGATGTTCACCATCCGCTGCCACGCGGCCCGGACATCGGCGGCAGTGCCGACACACCTCTGGTACTTCGCCGCAGCCGGGCTCGCGTCCAGGCGGTCCGCCTCGGGGAGGATCGAGAGGTAGATCTCGGGCACGCTGGCTGCGAGGTCGTTGAACTGTCGCAGCCACGTGCGCAGCTCGGCGTCGTAGTCGCCGTCGGCGTAGGACTTGAACCAGCTCTTGGTCGCCACCTTGGGCTTCCACTTGCAATACGGGTCCGCCACGTTGTTGGTCGGGTCACCGTCGCCGTTGAGCCTCTTCGCCTCGGCCATCCACGAGTGCCACGGCACGCCGGCGCTGTACATCAGCGTGCGCTTGCCGGCACCCATGTAGCTCGCCAGCTTCGACGCCTCGGTCGACTCGGTGAGCGACGGGAGGCCCGACGGCGTCGTGTTGGACCAGGTGCGGTAGACGCGGACGGCTTCCAGCGTCGCGCCGATGGTGCGCTCCTTGTTCATCGCCTCGAGCGTCCCGCCGACCACCACGCTCTGGTCCGAGGGTTCCGGAGCAGCGAATGCAGCCGGCGCACTCAGTCCGACAGTGACCGACGCCGCGACCGCGGCGAGCAAAGACCTACGCATGACGGCGAGTCTAAGCGGCGACGCGGCCAGAAAGGTCCCGAACGTCGCTTTCACCCGAACGGCTGATTCAGCGTCGCGCCATCGGCCCACGGGACTCGTCCGGACGGGTGACCGCGTCGCCTCTCGCCCGTCCGGGGCTTAAGAACCGCCTGAGGCAGACCCGACGGATCTGGTGGAGAGCAGATCGAACCAGCTGCCTGAGGAGACCCAGAGTAATGCGCACCCTCTCGTACCGCAAGCACTCGACCACGAAGCGTGGCATCGCGGACCGGCCCGCCGCGCGGAGCACCGCGATCGCCACCGCCGTTGCCGCAGCCTGCCTGTTGGCAGCCACCGGAACCGTCGCGGCATCGGCCACGACGACGGCCCCGCTGAGCACGACGGGGGTCACGGCGGCGGGTGACGCGTACACCGTGTCCAGCCGTCCGGCGCTCAACACGGGCGGTGCGCTCAAGGTGGTCGCCGGCACGCCAACGGACGGCACGAAGGTCGGGTACACGCGCTTCGCCGCGGGACCCCTCCCCGCTGAATCACGCAGCCAGCTCGTCGTGACGGTCATGAGCGGCACGGGCGGGACCCTCGCCGTGCACGCCACCGGCGGCGCGTGGGCCGAGGGCACGATCACGGCCCGCAACGCACCGGCTCCCGGGACGCTGCTGGGCAAGGCGACCGTGCCTGCGACCAGCACACCGGTCAAGGTGCGAGTCGACCTGGGCGCCTACTCGCGGACCGACGGCGTCTACAACTTCGCACTGGTCCGACAGGGCACGGCCGGCGGTGTGATCCGCCTCGCCTCCTCGGAGGCGGGCGCGACGAACGCACCGCGGCTGAAGTCCGTCGCCCCGACCACGTCCACGTCGCCGACGTCACCGTCGTGTTCGGTGTCGGTGAAGCTGGTGCCCTCGTGTGGGGCGTGGTTCGGTGTGGGCGCGACCCCGCTGTACGGCGAGAGCTACGACCAGGCGATGGTCGACTTCGAGCGCACCGCCCAGCGCCCGATGGACATCGCCCACTACTACACCAAGGGCCAGGACTACCTCTGGCCGACCAAGGGCATGATGGCGCGCGCCACCGAACCCGGCCGCAACCGGATCCTGTTCCTGAACTGGAAGCCGACCGGCCTGACCTGGCGCCAGGTCGCGAACGGCGCCGCCGACGGCTACCTCACCCGCGTCGCCGCCCACATCAAGGCCACCCACCCCCGCCCGTTCTTCCTCTCCCTCAACGCCGAGATGGAAGACGAGGTCGACACCACCGCCGGGTCCGGGCAGACCGCCGCGGACTTCCGCGACTTCTACCGCCACGTGGT
>JALYMU010000372.1 GCA_030773595.1 Actinomycetota bacterium
GGTCCGGCCCGCGGGCCGGACCCCTGGGTTCCCGACGCTCGAGGCGGGCGGGGCGACGAACCCGCCGGCGATGACCTCCGCCAGCGACAACCCGGCAGCGACGAGGGTGGGTCAAGTCATGTACGTCGGCACGCTCCGCCTGGACCTGCTGCTCGGCGACGTCCGGTCGCTGAAGCAGAAGCGCTCCGCCGTCCGTCCGATCGTGGCAGAGCTGGTCCGCAAGTACGCCGTCGCCGCGGCGGAGGCGGGTCACCTCGACCTGCACCGCCGGGCGCTGATCGGGGTTGCGGTCGTCGCGCCCGACCCTACCCACTGCGTCGAGGTGCTCGACGCCTGTGAACGCCTCGTGGCCGGCCGGCCCGAGATAGAGCTGCTGTCCGCCCGGCAGCGGCTCGTGAGCGAGGAGGACGAGTAGCCGTGGCCGACCCGGCACGTGCGCGCAAGCTGGCAGACCGTATCCGTGTGGTGGTCGCCGAGACCCTCGAGATGCGGGTCAAGGACCCTCGACTGGGGTTCATCACCGTGACCGACACCCGAGTCACGAACGACCTCCAGCAGGCCACGGTCTTCTACACCGTGTACGGCGACGAGACACAGCGCGCCGACACCGCCGCGGCGCTGGAGAGCGCCAAGGGAGTCCTGCGCTCGGAGGTGGGCCGCCAGACCGGCGTACGCCACACGCCCTCGCTGACCTTCGTCGCCGACGCGATTCCCGACACCGCCCGGCACATCGAGGACCTGCTGCGCCAGGCGCAGGCTGCGGACGCCGAGGTCCACCGGGCCGCCACCGGCGCCTCCTACGCCGGCGAGCCCGACCCCTACCGCGCGCCGCGCGCCGAGGACGACGACGCCGAGGACGACGACGCCGAGGACGGCGACGCCCAGAACGCCGGGAACGACGAGGCCGACACGAGCGTGGACCCCGGCGCCGACGGCGCCGACCCGAACCGTGACGCGCACGCGCCCATGGCGTCGGGGGCCGACCCGGACGGCCGCCCGTGACGCTGCACGCGCCCGCAACGTCGTCGTCGGTCCACGGATCCGCGACGATGGCGCCTGCCGGCGCGGGAGGCGACTCACCGGACGGCGCGACGCTGGAGTGGGCGGCGCTGGTCGCGGGGCTGCGGGGCGGCGGGCGGATCGTGCTCGCCTGCCACGTCAGCCCCGACGGTGACGCGCTCGGCTCGGCTCTGGCCGTCGGGCTGGCGCTGCGCGCTCTCGATGTCGACGTCGTGGTGAGCTTCGGCGACGACCCGATGGAGGTGCCCGAGTCGCTCGGGCACCTGCCCGGTCAGGACCTGCTGGTCCCGCCGGCCGAGGTCCCCGCGGACCCCGATGTGCTCGTCGCCTTCGACACCTCCTCACTGGACCGGCTCGGGTCGCTCGCCGGGCTCATCGACTCGGCCGCGGCGACCTTCGCCGTGGACCACCACGCCTCCTACACCGGCTTCGCCGGGCACGCGGTCGTCGACGCCTCCGCGCCCGCGACCGCCGTCCTCGCCGCCGAGCTCGTGGACCGACTCGGCGTGGAGCTCACCGCCGACATCGCGACGTGCATCTACACCGGACTGGTGACCGACACCGGCTCGTTCCGCTTCGCGGGCACCACACCGGCCACGCACGAGCTGGCGGCCCGGCTGCTTGCGACCGGAATCCGGCACGACCTCATCGCCCGACGGATCTATGACACGGTCGCCTTCGGCTACCTCAAGGTCCTCGCCGCCGCGCTCGAGGCCGCGCGGCTGGAGGAGTCCGCCGCCGGTGGCCTCGGCCTGGTCTGGACGGTCGTCCCGGCGGCGCTCTCGGCCGGCCATGACGTGCGCATGGAGCACCTCGAAGGTGTCATCGACGTCCTGCGCAAGGCCCGCGAGGCCGAGGTGGCGCTGGTCGCCAAGGAGGACCTCGACGGCGCCCTGCGGATCTCCATGCGCTCCAAGGGCGCGGTAGATGTCAGCGTGGTCGCATCCGGGCTCGGCGGCGGTGGGCACCGCTACGCCGCAGGCTTCACGACGTACGACGGACTACCCGCGACGCTGGATCGCGTGCGCGCCGGCATCGCCGCCGCGCGCGACGGCGCGGGCCCGGTCCCCACGCCGGAGGGCTGAGTGGGCGCGGACGGCCTCGTCCTCGTCGACAAGCCGGCCGGGTGGACCTCCCACGACGTCGTGGCCCGGCTGCGACGGCTCGCCGGGACGCGCCGGGTCGGCCACGCGGGAACCCTCGACCCGATGGCGACCGGCGTCCTCGTGATCGGCGTGGGCCGGGCGACTCGCCTGCTCGGCCACCTCGCCGCGCACGACAAGACCTACGGGGCGACGATCCGGCTGGGGGAGTCGACCGTCACCGACGACGCCGAGGGCGAGCGGACCCACTCGGTCTCGACCGCCGGCGTCGCCGAGGCCGACGTGCTCGCCGGCGTGCGTGCCCTGACCGGGTCGCTGGACCAGGTGCCCTCCGCGGTCAGCGCGGTCAAGGTCGACGGCCGCCGAGCCTACGCCCGGGTGCGCGCCGGTGAGCAGGTGGAGCTCGCACCGCGGCGGGTCGCGGTCAGTGCCTTCGAGGTCCTCGGGACGTGCCGGCGGCCGGGGGATGCCGGTGAGGTGCTCGACGTGGACGTCACGGTCACGTGCTCGAGCGGCACCTACGTCCGCGCCCTGGCCCGCGACCTCGGTGCCGGACTCGGCGTCGGCGGCCACCTCACCCGCCTGCGGCGGACGCGGGTCGGCGGCTACGGCCTTGACCGCGCCCGCACCCTCGACGAGCTGGAGTCCTCCTTCGAGGTCCTGCCGCTCGCCGACGCGGTCGCCGCGGCGTTCCCCCGCGTCGACGTCGACGCCGTCGAGGTTGCCCGCGTGCGCCACGGCGGGCCGCTGCCCGGCCGGGGTACGACGGGGCCGGTCGGCGTGTTCGGCCCCGATGGGTCGCTGCTCGCCCTGGCCGAGGAGCGAGAGGGCGTCCTGCGCTACCTCGCGGTGTTCGCGTCGGACTGAGGGCAGTGGCACGAGCGGCTGCGGCCGTGTCCGCTCATGACGGCGAGGTGGGGGCGAGCCGCCACACTCTGAGGTCGACCCGTGCGCCGGGCGGGCCCGTCACCCCGATGCTCGTCGTGGCAGCGCTTCCGGGATAGACGCGCTCGGTGTACACCGGTCCGTCGGCCCCGTAGACCTCGACGAGCGAGCCGTCGATGACGACCCGGACACGCGCGCTCCGCCCGCCGTACCCGCATCGGCCCTCGGTCGGCCAGTGCGCGCGGCGGGGATCGTGCACGGACCGCTCGAGGGTTGCCCGTCCGTCGGAGGGGTCGAGCGTGAGCCGGAGGCCGCTCGAGCCGAGGTGCACGACAAGCGTCGTGGGGCCTGCCTCCACCCAGCGAACGACAGCCTCGATGTCCCACGGCCCCGCGCCGAGGTCGACGAGGGGGTCGCTATCCCCGCCGACGGACACCGTCGCGGTGGCCGGCGTGGTCCGGAGCAGGCTCACCTCAGGCGCGGGTGTGCTGACCAGCCGCTCGTCGCGCGTCAGCCGGAGGTCGCGCGGCAGCGTGAGGGACCCGGCCCAGTCGGCAGCGAGGACGTCGCCGTCGGCGCGGTCCTCCCAGGACCAGCCCCACAGCAGTACCCGCCCGTCCTCGCGGAGGAGCGCCGGCGCGTAGAAGTCGTGGCCGGAGTCGACCAGCCCGCCTCCCGCGGGCCGGAACCTCGGATTCCCGGCGTCGTCGTCGACGAGGTCGCCGACGAGGTACGCCGCACGGCCGAGCGTCCCCGCGGTCCACAACGACACGATGAGGACCCACCGGTCCCCGAGCCGGGCCAGCGCAGGGCACTCCCAGATGTCCGCTGGTGCGTGGGCCGCTGCCACCGGGTCAGCGCTGTCGACGAGCGGGCCGAGGTAGCTCCACTCGCGCAGCGCGTCACAGGCGTAGAGCAGCGCGGTGGGAGCACCCCGGGGCACGAGTCCGGCGCCGATTAGGGCGTAGCGCCTGCCTCCGTGGGTGAACAGGAACGGGTCTCGCCAACCCAGCAGCTCGAGGTCCGGCGGTGGAGCCGCCGCGGGAGTCGGGTCCTTGCGCCACGTCCGGAGGCCGTCGTCCTGGGCGTAGGCGAGGCAGACGGTGGCCGTGTGGGGGCCGGTGGCGGCGCCCGTGTAGACAGCGGTGGCGGTCCCGTCGTCGTCCACGACGCAGCCCGACCAGCACCCGGCCGAGTCGGGACCGCCGGGCGTCGGCACGAGCGCGGCCGGATGCATCTGCCAGTGGGCCAGGTCGACGCTGCTGGCGTGTCCCCAGCAGATGTCGGCGTGCACCGGCGCGTGCGGGTTGTGCTGGAAGAACACGTGGTACCGCCCCCGCCAGCGGAACAGCCCGTTCGGGTCGTTGACCCACCCTGTGCGGGGGCGAACGTGCAGAGCGGGGAACGCTGGGTCGTTGCCGCGCGGGTGCTCGTCGGCAGCTCTGTTCACGGCGGCAGCTCCGCACGGAGGTGGTCTGGAGGACGAGGCCGGACGTCGAGCAGCAGGGTCCCACCACGTCACGTCTGGGATACCACCTGGCTCCGACCGCGACCGAGGGGAGGATGCTTCCCTCAGCAGGAACCCTCACGGCGGTCGGAGATCATGGCAGGTGCGCCGGCCGGTCCGCCGCCCCGACCCGCTCCTTGGAGGTCCGTCCCCCCGTGCAGCGCTGGAACTCCCTCGCCGAGGTGCCCGCCGGCGACCCACGTCGCAGCGTCGTCACGATCGGCGTCTTCGACGGCGTGCACCGCGGGCACCGCGTCGTCATCGGCCGTGCGGTCGAGCTGGCCCGCCTGACCGGCCTGCGTGCCGTGGCCGTCACCTTCTTCCCGCACCCCTCCGGCGTCCTGCGCCCGGGGAGCGAGCCGGCCACGCTGACGACGCTCGACCACCGCCTCGAGCTGCTGGCCGGCTGCGGGGTCGATACGACGCTGGTGCTGCCCTTCGACCGCGACCTGGCCGCGCGCTCGCCGGAGGAGTTCGTCCGGACCGTGCTGGTCGAGCGGCTGCGGGCCGCCCACGTCGTCGTCGGCGCGAACTTCCGCTTCGGTGCCCGGGCCGCCGGCGACCTCGCCACCCTCGCCGAGCTGGGGGAGGCGTTCGGGTTCGCCGTCGACGGCGTCGAGCTGGTCCGCGCGGAGGACCAGGACGAGGTCTGGTCCTCGACGTGGATCCGGGCGCGGGTGGCGGCCGGCGACGTGGAGGCCGCCGCGGCGGCCCTGGGCCGGCCCCACCGCATCGAGGGCGTCGTGGTCGCAGGCGACCGGCGCGGTCGGACGATCGGCTACCCGACCGCCAACGTCGAGCCGGTGCCGGGCAGCGCCGTCCCCGGTGACGGCGTCTACGCCGGGTGGCTGTGCCACCCCGGCGGGCGCGAGCCCGCCGCCATCTCGGTCGGCACCAACCCGACCTTCGCCGGGAGCCAGCGCCGCGTGGAGGCCTACGTCCTGGACCGCACCGATCTCGAGCTGTACGGCGCGTGCGTGGCGGTCGACTTCGCGGCCCGGCTGCGGGGCATGGAGCGCTTCGACTCCCTCGACGGGCTCCTCGAGGCCATGCGGCGCGACGTGGAGCGCACCCGAGCGCTGACGCGACCGTCCGCGACGCAGGACGTCCCGTCCGCCACTCAGGACGTCCCGTCCTGACCGTCGCCGGCGGGCGTGGCGAAGTGCGTTTGATAGCCTGTGCCGGCCGGTTCAATTACGGCGTGAGACGTGCTGCCGTCGTGCGGACGACCGACGGCGCTCACCGACAGCCTCGCAAAGGAGCATCGTGTCGCTCGACAGCGCTACGAAGACGCAGATCATGGCCGAGCACGCCACCGTCGAGAGCGACACCGGCTCGCCGGAGGTGCAGGTGGCGATGCTCTCCCGCCGCATCGCCGACCTGACCCAGCACCTCAAGGCCCACAAGCACGACCACCACAGCCGCCGGGGGCTGCTGCTGCTCGTCGGCCGCCGCCGCCGGCTGCTGCAGTACCTCGCGAAGAAGGACATCAACCGCTACCGCGCGCTGATCGAGAAGCTCGGTCTGCGCCGGTAGCAGCACTGGGGGAGCGCGCGCCCACGGGTGGCTCCCCCTTCGCCTTCGCGGCGCCGCGCAGGTGCGCCGGCGCGACAGGCGGGCACAATCGACAGGACACACGACAGACCGAAGGAGCTCGGCGCGGCGCCAGGGACGGCGCTCCGGCAGCCGGTCCTCGGTAGTGGCCCTCACGGACGTGACGCGTGCGCGGGGCTTCCATCGAAGACCGGGATGTCGAGGCACGACGTCTCCAAGCGCCGCCCCTGCTCCGCGACGGAACAGGAGGGGAGCCCGTGGAGGGTCCCGACGTTCACACGACCGAAGCAGTGATCGACAACGGCCGCTTCGGCACCCGCACCATCCGCTTCGAGACCGGCCGTCTCGCCCGTCAGGCGGCGGGCTCGGCCGTGGCCTACCTGGACGACGAGACAATGCTGCTCTCGGCGACGACGGCCTCGAAGCAGCCCAAGGAGCACTTTGACTTCTTCCCGCTCACGGTCGACGTCGAGGAGCGGATGTACGCCGCCGGGCGTATCCCCGGCTCGTTCTTCCGGCGTGAGGGCCGTCCTTCCGAGGACGCGATCCTGACCTGCCGCCTCATCGACCGCCCGCTGCGCCCGTCGTTCGTCAAGGGCCTGCGCAACGAGGTCCAGGTCGTCATCACGGTGATGGCGCTGCACCCCCAGGACGCTTACGACGTCGTGGCGATCAACGCGGCGTCGCTGTCCACCCAGCTGTCCGGGCTGCCGTTCAGCGGCCCCATCGGAGCGACCCGTGTGGCGCTGATCGACGACCAGTGGGTGGCGTTCCCGACCCACGAGCAGCTCGACTCGGCCGTGTTCGACATGGTCGTCGCCGGCCGCGTCGTCGGCGACGACGTCGCCATCATGATGGTCGAGGCCGAGGCCACGACCGGGGCGTGGAACCTCGTCAAGAACGAGGGCAAGACCGCGCCGACGGAGGAGATCGTCGCCGCCGGGCTCGAGGGCGCCAAGCCGTTCATCCGAAGCCTGTGCGACGCCCAGTCTGCCCTCGCTCGGGTCGCGGCGAAGCCGGCGCGGGAGTTCGCGCAGTTCCTCGACTACTCCGACGACGCCCTCGAGGCCGTCTCCGGCGCGGTCGAGGCTGAGCTGTCCGCGGCCCTGCAGATCGGTGACAAGCAGCAGCGCGAGGGCGAGCTCGACCGCATCAAGGCCTCCGTGCAGGAGCAGCTCGCCGCGAAGTTCGAGGGTCGCGAGAAGGAGCTCGGCGCCGCGCTCAAGGCGCTGACGAAGAAGGTCATCCGCCAGCGGATCCTGCGCGACAAGGTCCGCATCGACGGCCGTGGCCTGGCCGACATCCGCCCGCTCTCGGCCGAGGTGGAGGTCCTCCCGCGCGTCCACGGCTCGGCGCTGTTCGAGCGCGGCGAGACCCAGATCCTGGGCGTGACCACGCTGAACATGCTGCGCATGGAGCAGCAGCTGGACACGCTCTCGCCCGAGACGCGCAAGCGCTACATGCACAACTACAACTTCCCGCCGTACTCCACCGGTGAGACCGGTCGTGTCGGGTCGCCGAAGCGGCGTGAGATCGGGCACGGGGCGCTCGCCGAGCGGGCGATCCTGCCGGTGCTACCGATCCGCGAGGAGTTCCCCTACGCGATCCGGCAGGTCTCCGAGGCGCTCGGGTCCAACGGCTCGACGTCGATGGGGGCGGTCTGCGCCTCCACCATGGCGCTGCTCAACGCCGGTGTGCCGCTGCGCGCCCCGGTCGCGGGCATCGCCATGGGCCTGGTGTCCGACGAGGTCGACGGCAAGACGGAGTACGCCGCGCTCACCGACATCCTCGGCGCCGAGGACGCCTACGGCGACATGGACTTCAAGGTCGCCGGCACGCGGGAGTTCGTCACCGCCATCCAGCTCGACACCAAGCTCGACGGCATCCCGGCCTCGGTGCTTGCCTCGGCGCTCACCCAGGCCAAGCAGGCCCGGCTGCACATCCTCGACGTGATGACCGAGGCGATCGACGCGCCGGATGAGATGTCGCCCTACGCTCCGCGGATCATCACGGTGAAGATCCCGGTCGACCAGATCGGCGCGGTCATCGGCCCCAAGGGCAAGATGATCAATCAGATCCAGGACGACACGGGCGCCGAGATCTCGATTGAGGACGACGGCACCATCTACATCGGTGCCAGCGACGGGCCCAAGGCGGAGGCCGCGCGGGCGATGATCAACAACATCGCCAACCCGACGATGCCCGAGGTCGGCCAGCGCTATCTCGGCACCGTGGTCAAGACGACGACCTTCGGCGCCTTCGTATCGCTGATGCCGGGCAAGGACGGCCTGCTCCACATCTCCCAGATCCGCAAGATCGCCGGCGGCAAGCGCGTGGAGAACGTCGAGGACATCCTCGCGGTGGGGTCGAAGGTCCAGGTCCAGATCGGCGAGATCGACCAGCGCGGCAAGCTCTCGCTGGTGCCGGTGCTCGACGACGAGGCGGCGGGCGAGGGCGACGCAGCCGGGGGTGGTGCGGGCGAGGGCGACGCGGCCGAGGGCGGGGCCGGCGCGGTCCCGGTGCCCATGGAGGCCTGAGCATCCGCGTGGCTGCACGTCTTCGCGCCGGGGAGCAGAAGCCCGGAAGCACACGCACGCTGGCCCGGGGGGACGGTGGCGGCGGACTCGTCCGCCGTACCGTCCTCACGGGCGGCCTGCGCATCGTCACGGAGGTGATGCCGACAGTCCGTTCGGCGACCTTCGGCATCTGGGTCAACGTCGGCTCGCGCGACGAGACGCCGTCCCTGGCAGGGGCGTCGCACTACCTCGAGCACCTGCTGTTCAAGGGCACCCGGCGGCGCAGCGCCCTGGACATCAGCTCGGCGCTGGACGCGGTGGGGGGTGAAGCGAACGCGTTTACCGGCAAGGAGTCCACCTGCTACTACGCGCGCGTCCTCGACGACGACCTGCCGCTGGCGATCGACGTCGTCGCTGACCTGGTGACTTCGTCGCTGGTGACGGCGGCTGACGTCGAGGGCGAGCGTGGCGTGATCCTCGAGGAGATCGCCATGCACGACGACGACCCTTCCGACGTCGTGCACGAGTCCTTCTCCGCCGCCGTCTTCGGCGACACCCCGCTCGGGCGCCCGGTGCTGGGCACGGCCGAGTCCATCGAGCGGCTCAGCCGCCAGGCGGTCGCCGGCTACTACCGGCGCCGCTACCGTCCGGAGAACATGGTCGTCTCCGTCGCCGGCAACGTCGAGCACACAGCCGTCGTACGCCGGGTGCGTGCGGCTTTCGCGGCCGCCGGCATGGCCGGAGGCGACGCTCGGCCGGCGCCGCCGCGGGTGTCGACGGCGCGCGTCCCCGCCGCGCGCAGTGTCGTCGCGGTCGAGCGCCGCCCCACCGAGCAGGCCCACCTCGTCCTCGGCGGGCCGGGCCTGAGCCGCACCGACGAGCGGCGCTTCGCCCTCGGTGTGCTCAACGCCGCGCTCGGCGGCGGGATGAGCTCGCGGCTGTTCCAGGAGGTCCGCGAGAAGCGCGGCCTGGCCTACTCCGTCTACAGCTACGCCACGCAGTACGCCGGCACGGGCTTGTTCGGGGTCTACGCCGGCTGCCTGCCCGGCAAGGTCGACGAGGTGCTCGACATCTGCCGGGATCAGCTCGCCATGGTGGCGGCCGACGGCATCACCGAGGAGGAGCTCGTCCGTGGGCAGGGCCAGATGCGCGGGTCGCTGGTCCTCGGACTGGAGGACACCGGGTCGCGGATGAGCCGCATCGGCAAGAGCGAGCTCGTCTACGGCGAACTGCTGACGGTCGAGGACATCATCAGCCGGATCAGCGCGGTGACCGTCGAGGACGTCCGCGCCGTCGCCGCCGACGTCCTGTCCGCGCCGCCCTCGCTCGTGGTCATCGGGCCCTTCGACGAGGACCGCGAGTTCGCGGTCGCGTCCTGACGCCCGTCCTAACGTCCGAGGAGCGCCAGTTGCCGTCCCCGCCCTTGCGCGTCGCCGTGATCGGGGCCCGGGGCCGGATGGGCTCCCACGCCTGCCGGGCCGTGGACGCTGCCGAGGATCTGGAGCTGGTCGCGGCGGTGGGGTCGACCGACCCGGTCTCGGCGGTCACCGACGCGGGGGCGCAGGTCGCGGTCGACCTCACCCGCCCCGACGCCGTGATGGGCAACGTCGAGCACTGCATCCGCGCCGGTGTGCACGTCGTCGTCGGCACCAGCGGCTTCGACGCCGCCCGGCTCGAGACGGTCCAGGGCTGGCTGGCCGACGCGCCGGACGTCGGCGTCCTCGTCGCCCCCAATTTCAGCGTCGGGGCCGTGCTGCTCATGCGCTTCGCCGCGCAGGCCGCGCGCTACGTCGAGTCGGTCGAGATCGTCGAGCTGCACCACCCCGACAAGGCCGACGCCCCGAGCGGCACCGCCCGCCGTACGGCGGAGCTGGTGGCGGCCGCGCGCCGGGGG
>JALYMU010000373.1 GCA_030773595.1 Actinomycetota bacterium
GGTCTCACCACGGCGGTTGACGCCGTGCTCGACGAGCACGCCGTGACGGGACCGGACGGCGTACGCGTGATCGGGATGGGCGCCCCTTCGCACGCCGACGAGGGTTGCCTGTGCGCGGCGCACGCCGTCGTCTCCGCCGTGCTCGAGGACCTCGGCGCCCCCGAGCGGTTCGTCGTCGTCGACATGGAGGCGTCACCGGAGCACTTCAGCCGGGGGACCGTCCGCCACGTCGACGCCGTGCTCCTCGTCGCCGAGCCGTACTACCGGTCGCTCGAGACGGTCCGCCGGATGGGCGAGCTCGTCGCGGAACTGGCCATCCCCGTCGTGGCGGTCGTCGCGAACAAGGTGCGCTCGACGGAGGACGTCGAGGCGGTGACCGAGTTCTGCGACCGCCACGGGCTGCGGCTAGCAGGCGCGGTGCCGTGGAGCGATGCCGTCGTCAGCGCTGACCGCGCGCGCGTCCCCGTCGTCGACTGGCCCGCGGCCGCACCGGTCGTCGATGCCGTGCGGACTGTCGCCACGTCTCTCGGTCCTGCCGCCGAAACCGCTTCCGCGAGCTGATCGCGGCGGCCGACGCCGTCGTTCAGGCCGCGGTGTGCCACCAGAGGGTCACCCGCGACGACGGGAACGGCAGGTCGCGCAGCAGGGCGGCAACCTCGTCCTCGCGCTCCGGCGGCAGGCACAGCTGCCGGCACCAGAAGGCCGCCTCGACGCGAGCCTCGCGCCCGTCATCTCGACCGGTGGCCGCCGTGCGCTCGATCACGATCGGGAACCCGGCCTCCCGCAGCACCTCGGCCGCCAGCAAGGCGTCCGGGCCCGACGGGCGGTCCAGGCCCCAGAAGTGGCGCCACCGCGGCGCCCGAGTCACCTGCGGATGGCGTTCGGTGATCTCGATGACGACGCGTCGCCTCGCGTGGGCGGACAGCGCGGAGACGAAGCCGAGAAGCTCCGGCGCGTTGTAAAGGACGTTGTGACAGACCACGACGTCGGCTTTCGGGACCGCGCCCGCGATGTCCGGCCACGACCCGTGCACCGTCAGCGCGGGGATACCGCGCTGGCGGCCGTCGTGGCGAACAACCGGAGCATGTCCTCCTGCCGGTCGGTGCCGACGACCTCGGTCGCCGGCGGGACGAGCGCGAAGGCGGCAGCCCCACCGCCACACCCGACGTCGAGGACGGTGCCGCCGCCCGCAAGCGCTTCAGCGGCGACCAGGGTCGACCGGGAAGGGACCGCGTCACTCCTTCGAGGGGCCGCGAACATCTCCCGGAAGAACACGAAGGGACGACGCGGCGCGGCGTCGAGGATCTCCTCCGGAACGGCCCACGCCGCCAGCTCGTCGGCCCACCGTTCCGCGGCTGAACTCATCCCGCTCGGCCTCCCTTCGTTGCGGCTCGAGCCCGGTAGCGCACCTCTCGGGACATCGTCGCGCTACCCGACGTAGATTATCGTCGAGCGACCTTCGGCGACCTCGGTCAGTACGTCGGTGAGGCTCCGCCGCACTCCCCCGATGCCGGCCATCTGATCCTCGGACACCTCACGGGTGTCCACGCACGCCGGTCAAAGCGAGACGAGGTACGGCGCGGTCGCGCCCTCGCGTGCCTTGTCGCGAAGGGCATCGAGGTTCGGGTCGGACGGTCCCTCCGCTAGCTTGGCGACCCGAACCGCGTCGCCCGCGAGCCGGACCTCCGCGTCGAGGCCCGCCCCGGCGGCCACGGTCGCGAAGTGGTAGGCCTGGGCGGCCGGCTTGGGGTCGGCGCGCGGGTCGGACGACACGAAGAATATGAGGCGCTTGCGGTCCATGCCGCTGCTTCCGGTCAGCGGACGCTCTCGCTCGCGGCGAGCAACGTCCGGGTGTAGGGATGTTCCGGCCGGCCGATGACGCTCTCGGTCGGCCCCTGCTCGACGAGCCGGCCCTCCTGCAGGACCGCGATCCCGTCGGCCACGTACCTCGCCATTGCGAGGTCGTGGGTGACGAAGACGAACGCGGTGCCATGCGCCGCACGGATCTGGGTCAGCAGCGCTAGCATCTCGGCGCGCAGCGAGGCGTCCAGCATGGACGTCGGTTCGTCCGCGACGACGAGCTCGGGCCGTCCGACCAGCGCGCGCGCCAGCGCGACCCGCTGGCGTTGACCGCCGGACAGCTCGTGCGGGAACCGGCCGACGAAATCGCCCGCCGGCGTCAGGCCCGCCTCCTCGAGCGCCGGCAGCACGCGCCGCGAGCGGTCGCCGCGCGGGACGCCCGCGATCGCCAGCGGTTCCGAGACGAGCCGGTCGACCCGCATCCCGGGGTGGAGCGACTGGTACGGGTCCTGGAGGATCAAGTGCATCCGCCGACGAACCGCGCGCAACTGCGTAGGCGACAGCGTCGCCAGATCGACGCCGTCGAAGAGGACGTGCCCGCTGTCCGGTTGCTCGAGCCCCAGGATCAGCCGGGTCAGCGTGCTCTTGCCCGCGCCGCTCTCGCCGACGACTCCGAGGATTTCGCCGG
>JALYMU010000374.1 GCA_030773595.1 Actinomycetota bacterium
CGCCCGGCACCGCCGGCGCCTCCGCAGCCGGCGGCACGCCCGGAGTGGACGGCTCGGCGCGGTCGGTCCGGCGGGTGGCAAGACTGCCCGTGGTCCTACGGCCGGCCTGGGCGGATTCGCCGCGGTCGGCGGTCGGGGCGCCAGCGTTCCGGGCGAGCGCGGTTTCGGCCGCGGAGGCGACCGCACGCGCCAACGGCGTGGCAGGTGAGAGCACCACCGAGGCGGGGCCGCGCAGCACGGTGGAGCCGGCGACCGTCGAGGAACCCGCGCTCTCCCCGACACCGATGATCCCGACCGTGGCGACCGCCCCGGCGCTGAGCATCGCGAGCAGCACGGTCGGCGTCTTGACATCGCCCATGATCCGCCGCTTGGCGCGGTGCTTCGACATGTCCCGCTCCCGATGTCCCGCTGGTGTCGCCGGTGCGCCGTCATGTCGCCATGTCGCCGGTCCCGGCCTCAGCTGATGCATCGGCACGCGGGTTCGCGCACTGAAGTCCTGGTGAGGACTATTTCTCGACCTGACCCGAGCGGATGAGCGTGGGGCGCCGGACGCCCCGGCACGTGGCACGCCCACCGCCGTACCCGCCGGTCCCGGGCCGCTTCGGGACGCTCACGGCCATCTCCTTTGCGCCGGGTCGACGCCGCTGCGAGGGTGGACCTGCGGCCGCGCCGGCCGCCAGGAGGGGGTGCGCGAGCGTTGCCTGACGAGCGGTCTGACACAGCCTCGACGGCCGGGCCGGCGACCGGGCCGCCCGCCTCGACCGGTCCGCTTCCGGCCTCCCGCGCGGCGGTGTGGTCCGCGCTCGCAGTCGTGTACGTCGTGTGGGGCTCGACCTACCTCGGCATCCGCGTCGTCGTCGCCACCGCCCCGCCGCTGCTCTCGATGGGGGTCCGCTTCCTTGCGGCGTCCGCGTTGCTCGCCGCGCTGCTGGCGATCCGGCACGGGCCCCGCGTCCTGCGCGTCCCCGCGCGCGAGGCCGGCGCGGCGGGCGTCGTGGGGTTCCTGCTGCTCCTGTGCGGCAACGGCTTCGTCGCCCTCGCCGAGCGCACCGTCCCGTCCGGGCTCGCGGCGCTGCTCGTGGCGGCGACGCCGCTGTGGCTCGCGGCCTTACGGCTCGCGACCGGTGACCGGCCGACGTCCGCGACCGTGAGCGGAACGGTCCTCGGCTTCGTCGGGATCGCCGTGCTCGCCCTGCCCGGCAGCTCGGGTGGCGAGGTCGAGGTGTGGGGCGTCCTGCTTGTCCTCGTCGCGACCGTGTCGTGGGCGGTCGGGTCGTTCTACTCGGCCCGGCTGCCGCTGCCCGCCAACCCGTTCGTGGCCACCGCGTGGGAGATGGGACTTGGCGGTCTCGCGCTGCTTGCCGCGGGTCTGGCCTCCGGCGAGGCCGCGACCACCGATCTCGGCGCCGTGGCGCCGGAAGCGTGGTGGGCGCTGGCCTATCTCACGGTCGCGGGCTCGCTCGCCGCGTTCTCGGCGTACGTCTGGCTGCTCAACAACGCCCCCATCTCGCTGACCGCCACCTACGCCTACGTCAACCCCGTCGTGGCCGTGCTCCTCGGCGCGCTCATCCTCGCCGAGGACGTCACGACGGCGATCCTGCTCGGCGGTGCGGTCGTCGTCGCGGGCGTCGGTCTCGTCGTCAGCGGAGAGCGCCCCGCGCGGCAGCCGCGGGCCGACCGTGACGCGCTGCCCGACTCGGAGGCTGCGGTGTGAGCTCGTGCAGCGCGGGGCGCGACCACGACGTCGTGCCCCCGAGGAAACCGCGTCGAACACCCGGCCGCTGCCACCACGCCGGTTCCGCCGGAGCTACCGTCCGAGAGCCACGCGCAGGGCAACGATGAGGCTGTGCCACGTTTTGACGAAGATGCGGAGGACGTCGCTACTTCTCGCCTGCTGCTACGAGCCCCCACGCGGGCGGACGTCCAGGAGCTGTTCGAGCTGTACGCGGACCCGCAGGTCTGGGGCCCGGACGCGCTGACCCGTCACGGAACCGTCGAGCAGACCGAACGGATGGTCGAAGGCCGGCTTGCGGCATGGCGCCGGGACGGGCTGGGCATGTCGGTCGCCCGGAGCGCGCACGAGGACGCTTGCGGCGCCTTCCTCGGCATCGGCGGCTGCGTCCGGACCTGCCCGTCACGGCGTACCTGCTCGAGGGCAACGACCGGTCGAGGCGGACGACCGAGCGGACGGGACTCCGGCTCGTCTGGCGCGGCCCGGATGCCGGCAACCCGGATCCCTGCGCTGTTGGGCTGCTCTACGCCGACCGGCCGCTTCCGCGGCACGTCGTCGACGTCCTCGCCGGCCGGTGATCGGCGGTCCGGACGCGCCCGGGGCGAGCGGGAAGGACGGGTAGCCGGCTCGCGCAGCCCGCCGCGGTGGCGTCGATGCGCGAGAAAGTCAGTGCGGGAACGACGCGGTGACCTCGAGGAAGAGGTCGTTGGCCTCGGGCTCGGCCACGGTGACCCGAACGCCCTCGCCGGCGAAGGGCCGCACCACGACACCGGCAGCCTGGCACGCGGATGCGAACTCCTCGGTGCGCTCCCCGAGGCGCAGCCAGACGAAGTTCGCCTCGGACGGCGGCACGGTCCAGCCCTGGGCTCGCAGCGCCTCCTGCACGCGGGTCCGCTCGGCGACCAGCGCCTCGACCCGCTCGAGCAGGGCCTGCTCCTCGCGCAGCGACGCCACCGCGGCGGCCTGCGCGAGCCCGCTCACACCGAAGGGCACCTGCGTCTTGCGTAGTGCGTCCGCCACGGGCGCGTGGGCGATGGCGAACCCGACCCGCAGCCCGGCCAGCCCGTAGGCCTTGGAGAACGTGCGGAGCACGCAGACGTTCGGGCGCGACCGGTAGAGGTCCAGGGCGTCGGGCACCTCGGGGTCGCGGACGAACTCGCGGTATGCCTCGTCGACCACGACGAGAACGTCGGACGGAACCCGGTCGAGGAACCGCTCCAGCTTGCCGCGCCGCAGCGCGGTGCCGGTCGGGTTGTTCGGCGTGCAGACGAGTACCAGGCGGGTCCGGTCCGTGATCGCGCCCGCCATGGCGTCGAGGTCGTGACATTCATCGGGCGTCAGCGCCACCGGGACGGATGGGGCGCCCGAGACCTGCACCACGATGGGGTAGGCCTCGAAGGACCGCCACGCGTAGACGACCTCGTCGCCCTCGGCCGCGGTCGCCTGCACGATCTGCTGCAGCACACCGACCGACCCCGTGCCCGTCGCGACGTGCTCGGCCGGCACACCGAACCGGTCCGCGATCGCGGCGACCAGCTCCGTCGCGAACATGTCGGGGTAGCGGTTGAACGACTCCGCCTGGGCGCGCACCGCCTCGAGGACACCGGGCAGCGGCGGGTAGGGGTTCTCGTTCGAGGAGATCTTGAACGCCCGGCGGCCGGGCGAGGACGGGGCGGGGCGTCCCGGCTTGTACGTCGGGATGCCCGCCAGCGCGGGCCGCAGCCGGGGGCGGCCGCCGTTGGTGCCGCCCGGAACGTGGTTCGTTGCTGCCGTCATAACCGACACCTTACGGATGGCGTACGGCGAGCCTGATGCGGTACGGCGAGCCGGCGAGGCCGTGCGCCGGCCCCACACCGCGCCCCAGCCCCGGGCGCCCTCAGCCCTGCTGACGCTGCTGCACGGCGCGCAGTACCCGCTCCCCCTCGGTGTCGCCGTCGGCGCTGTCGATGTGCTGGCCGGGCTCGCGGCCCTCGTCGTCGGACGTCGTGATGTCGCCCTTGTCGGTGACGTCTCCGCCGAGCGCCCCGGCGTGGACCCCGGGTGACGCGAGGCCCTGTCCCTCGGACGGGTCCGCGTCGCCCGTCGTGACGACCTGGGCGGCCGCGTGGTCGATGCGCTGCTCGGTCATGGGGGTCCTCCTCGGGCGGACGGGGGTGACTCGGCGCTCCTGCCCCGTGAGAGGGGGCACGACACGCCCCGTGCGGGTTCTTGCAATTTCGGATGCATCGACGTTCAGGTCGTCGCGATCAGCGCCGATGTACCAGGTGTCGGAAGACGTCCGACCACCTAACCGAAGGAGCACAGTATGCGCACGCCGAAGCTCGGCGCCCGTCGCACGATGCTCGCTGCGGCCGTGCCCGTCGGCATGGTGATCAGCGGCGCTCTCGTGTACTCGTCGTCCTACGCCGCGTTCAACGCGACGACCGACAACA
>JALYMU010000375.1 GCA_030773595.1 Actinomycetota bacterium
TCGCGCGGATGCTTGGACTGACGCCCCAGCGCGTTCACGTCTTGGTCAGCAAGCCGGACTTCCCGCGGCCCGTCCTCACCCTCGCCATCGGCACGATCTGGCGCCGCGACGACGTCGTCGACTGGGCACGCGCGACCGGCCGACTGTCGGCCGAGGGCGATGACGCCCCGCAGTCCTGATGCCGTCAACCCCCCGCTCGGTGGTCACGGAAGTGGTCACAGAACGCCGACAACCGAGGACCAGCGAGGGCTATGGAGATGGCGCCGCTCCGGCTGTCGTCCCAGGCGGGAGCCACCATAGGCATGGGACGGGAGCCGAGGGCTACGTGCACGGCGCGAGTTCAAATCCCACCGCCACCGCGCTCCTCTGGCGGCGCCCTTTCAGGTCGGTGACCTGCGGGGCGCCGCCAGAGACGTCTTTCAGCAGTCGACCCGTGGCGCCCGGTGACCTTGGACCGGCGATGCGCTCGATGCCGCGAATCCCGTCCGTTGAATCCGTGGGTGACACTGTCCCAGTGAGCACCAGGGAATCGAGAGAGATGGCGACGGTTCGCCTGCTCGAGGTCCCTGTCCGCCTGCGCGCGAAGTCAGCCGAGCACGGTGAAGCCCTCCTCCGTGAGATGACGCTGCTGACCACGGGCCAGGCCGACCGCGGCCCGTACCCGCTCGGTTGTTGGAGCTCGCGGACGAGCTGGACAGGGAGTCCGGCCCGTTCACCGCGGCTCAGGCAGCCGCTCTCGAGGACGCGGTCGCACAGGGCGTGCGGTCCTCCCAGAAGTCGTCTACCACGTCCCGATGACCGTCGCGGACCTGGCGCGACGGATTCGCGCCATGCTCGTGGAGATGGACGAGTACTGCCGATCGTGGAAGCACCTGCTCATGCTCACCACTCCGGCCGACGTCGCTGCGTACCGGGAGTGGGCCCTCACGGAGTTCGAGCGGCAGATCGTCGGCGAGGAGCCACTGTCATGGCCGCAGTACCGACAGAGGGAGGCAGGGTCGTGCTGAGGCTCGACCCGGTCGCTGAGGCCGTCGGAGAAGCTCGCCGGTACGTGCGTTCGGCGCTCGCGGACTTCGGGCGGAGCGACCTCGAGGACTCCGCCGTGCTCGGCGTGTCCGAGCTCGTGACCAACGCCGCCATCCACGCGAGGACGCCGTTCACCGTGATGGTGGCCCGAACGGACGTCGGTGCGATCCGGATCACCGTGCGGGACTTCTCACCGGCGTTGCCGCGGCAACGGCGCTACGGGCTCGAGTCGATCACCGGTCGAGGCCTGAGGCTGGTCGAGTCCATCTCGACGGCCTGGGGTGTGGAGCAGGCGAACGACGAGTCGGGCCCGGGCAAGGTCGTCTGGTTTGAGCCGGGCACGGACCAGGAGGAGAGCGCGTTCGCAGACACCGACTGGCTGTCGCAGCTGGGATCCCCGTAGCGCCGTGCGAGGGCAGACGGGCGCCCGTGGTGCCGCGCCGTACGTCACTCGCAAGCCGGGGACTCGGCCCGCCGACCGGAAGCTCCGAGGGAGACGGGGCAAGGTGGTCGCCTACGCGCTTGACGTCGGCTGGCGCGGCGGCAGGTGAGCAGGCCGGCGTCGGCGAGCGTGGCGAGCTGTTTGGACACCGCGCCCTGGGTGAGACCGATGTGCGCGGTGCATTGCGACACGCAGTGCTCGTCCTCGAGGAGGAAGCGCAGCAGCCGAGTCGGGTGGGGTCGCCCACCGCGGCGAAGAGATTGGGCGATCTGGTCGTCCATCCTGTCCCTGGTATCACCCGGGCCCAGCATGCCGCATGTTGGAATCCGTCACCACACGGTCCGCCGCGTTGTCGCTCTGGGCGGCCGCACCCGAGATGTTCCTCATCGGTTTTACGTCAGGAGGCGCGGGTAGACGCTGCTGCATCGACCGGCTCGGCAGGCGCCGGCCTCGACTCGCTGGAGAACTCATGGCTCGCGACAACGCCGGGACGGCGGTCCACGGACGGGAGCTGCCACAACTGGTGGCACTGGGATTCGCCGCGGTGTACGTCGTCGTCGGTCTCGTCGGTTTCCTCGTCACCGGCTTCAGTGGCTTCGCCGAGCCGAACACCGACCGTCAGCTGCTCGGATTCGAGCTCAACCCGTTCCACAACGTGGGGCACCTCGTCACCGGCATGACGGGGCTCTTGCTCGCGCGGACGCTGGGCGGGGCACGGGCGTACGGCTGGGTGCTCGTGGCGAGCCACGTCGGTCTGCTCGTCTTCGGCCTGCTGTACGCGAACCAGGACACCCCGCTGAACTTCTTCAGCTTCAACGTCGCGGACAACGTGCTCCACGTCGGGGTCATCCTCGTGGGGCTCGTGATCGCGCTCCTGCCGGCCCGCGGAACGACGGGCATGGGGGGACGCCGCGCCGCGGCGTGACGTATCGCCAGCAAGAGGCGTGACGTATCGCGAGCAAGACCAGCGCGCAGCGGCTCAAGCGAGGGAGCCGCAGCCTCCGAACTAGGCCAAAGCCGGTCGGTCGACCCGGACGCCGTGCGCGCCATCGTCGAGGAGTGGCCGCAGGCCCCGAAGACGGCCGCCGAAAAGCTCCTGGAGCACTACGGGTCGCCGAACGAGGCCACCCCGACGAAGTTGTTCTGGTACGGAGTGGGGCCCTGGAGCCGGATCGAGATCACGGCTGACGAGGGCGTGCACAACTTCCCGACGCCGCACCGACTACCTCACCCAGTACGTCGACTACCCGGTGCCGTCGAGCAAGGCGAGCGAGCTGGTCGCGTTCGACGGCAGCGTCATCCTCGACCGCACTGCCGGGCAGATCGGTGCGCGCGTGACCACGAGGCGTACAACACGCTCACGCTGAACCTCGCCGTCGAAATCATCAACGGGCGTCGCACCGTCGACGACGCGCGTCGGCTCTACGGCGAGACGGCGGCGGCGTACTCCATCGGACGAGACGCGCCGTACGCCGAGCGGCTGCTGTTCGAGCCGCTGAGCGGGACGGCGGACCCTGACGAGGCCGTCATCGCGACGAGCATCGGGAAAGAATTGGTCGAGAAGGTCAAGGACGTGTTCGGCGCCGGCGACCCGCCGCGATAGGGAGGCCCATCCGACGCCCGAGCGTCCCGACCTCCCGCGGTCAGGAGCGGCGCCGCTGTTCCAGCCGCTCGAGCGCAGCGGCGATGACCTTTGCCGCCTGCTCCGGTGGTGCCTGGTACACGGGCTGCCCCGTCCGCACGTCGTACACGGTCACGGTCGTCCCGCCGTCGTCGCGGCGCCGGAACTCGACGTCGGTCGTCGGCCGGATCTCGTACTGCTTCTCGGTCGGCTCTGCCCGCGGCGTGGGGACGCGAGGGCTCGGCTCGCGGTCCGACGTGGTCGTCGGCTCCGGCTTGGGGAGGGGGTCCATCGGGAGCGTGGGACGACGGACCTGCGGCGAAGCGCTGATCCTCTCGATGCTCATGGTGTCCCTACTGCTGCTCGTGAGCGCGCGTTGGCGTGCGCCCGTTCTCTCTATGGATTCCAGTTATCGGCAGCGTCTCGCCGTTCCGGAGCGGCAAACGGGTGACTCGGTGCTGCGCGCGCGGGGCCGGACGGGCGGGAGGCCTCAGGTCGGTTCTCCTGGTGCCGATGTACCACCGGAAGCAGAACCGTATGAGCAGTGATGAGGAGTTGTTGGTGACAGTCGCGCTGACAGCGCCCGGGAGTCCAAAGTACGACGACGTGCTCGAGGCCGCTCGCCAACAGGCGGTGGCGCGCTACGACGCCCTGGACCACCCGGACGCGGGTGACCTGCAGCGGGTTGCCCGCCTTGCGACCCAGATCACGAACGCCCCCGTCGCAGCGGTGAACATCATCACGGAGGACGAGCAGGTGCAGGCGTGTGCGATCGGGTTCGACCCCGGGCGCCAGCGTCGCGAGGACGCCCTGTGCAACCACACCATCGCGTCGACCTCGGTCCTCTACGCGCCGGACACCCTGGCCGACGAGCGCCTCGCGACGAACCCCTTCGCGACCGGCGAGCTGGCCAGCTACCGCATGTACGCCGGTGCACCACTGCTGACGCCCGACGGACTCGCGATCGGCAGCCTCTGCGTGCTCGACGTGCGGCCGCACGACCTCACCCAGGCGCAGCTCCTCGCGCTCGAGGATCTCGCGTCGCAGGTGATGACGACGCTGGAGCTGCGCCGCCAGGCGAGGCTCACCGAGCAGGCTCGGGCGACGGCCGAGGCGGAGCGCGCGCGGGCAGAGCAGCTCGCCGAGACGGCGACCGACGCTTACGTCGCACTGGACCACGACGGCGTGATCGTGGGATGGAACGCAGCCGCCGAGCACATGTTCGGACACGGCAGGGACGAGGTGCTGGGTGTCTCACTGGCGGATGTCCTGCTTCCCGCCGACCTGCGCGACGCGAGCCGAGCCGGCATGCGGCGTCTCCTCACCACCGGCGAAGCCAAGATCCTCGGTCAGACCATGCAGCTGCGCGCGGTGCACGCCGGCGGCCACGAGGTACCGGTGGAGTGCACGATCTGGCGTGCGCCGGACAAGGACGGTTGGCGCTTCCACGCGTTCCTGCGCGACATCTCAGCGCGCCTGCAAGCCGAGGCTGAGCGTGAGCGGCACGCTCGCCACGAGCGTGTCGTCGCGGAGGTCACGGCCCTCGCGATGACCGCCGACGTCAGAGACGTCCCTGCCCTCTTGGGCTCGGTCACCGCGACGGTGAGCGAGGCGTTCGGCGATGGCTGCGGCGTCCTGCTCGTGGCGGATGACTCCGCCGAGGGCTTGTCCGTGGCGACGGCGCACCACCCCGACTCGGGCCTCGCGGCGACGAATCGGGCCCTCCTCGAGGGACTCGCGACCGGCGTCCGCAACCCCGTGCACGATGCCATCACGACCGGGGAGGTGGTCCGCGTGCTCGGGGAGCCGCTCGAGGCGCTGCTTGCGTCGCTTCCCGCCGAGGTGGCGCCGTGCCCCACGAGCACCGCGCCGACCAGCCTCATCTGCGTCCCTCTCGTCGCCCGCGGCGAGACCTTCGGCGTGCTGGTCCTCACGCGAAACAACGGGCGGAGCCACTGCGACGACGACCTCGTGCTCGCCGGCGAGGTGGCCGCTCGTGCGACAGCGGTGATCGAGACGGCACGGCTGTTCGCGGAACTCGTCGCGGCACAGGCCGCGACCGCGCGGCACGAGCGCTTCCTCGCCACCGTGCTGAACTCGATCCCTGCCGCCACCGCGGTGCTCGACGCGTCGGGAATCATCCGCCACGTCAACTCGGTGTGGCACGCTTTCGCGAAAGACAACGACGGGTCTGTCGAGACCTGCGGCGCCGGCGTGGACTACCTCACGGTGTGCGACGCGGCATCGAGCGCAGGCGACGCCGAGGCGTCGGCCGCAGCCGCTGGTATCCGTGCAGTCCTGTCCGGTGACATGGCTCGCTTCGAGCTCGACTACCCGTGCCCCGACGCCGACGGTCAGCCACGCTGGTTCACCCTCGTCGTAGCGCCCTTGGGGGAAGGGTTCGACGGTGGCGCCGTCGTCCTCCACGACGACATCACCGAGCGCAAGCTGGCCGAGGAAGCCGTCCGCCAGAGCGAGGCGAGGTACGAGCGGATGGCCGCGAACGCGCCGGGAATGGTGTACCAGTGCCAGCTCGGCCCGGACGGCAGCATGCGCTTCCCGTTCGTGTCCGAGGGCGCCCGTGAGATCTACGGCCTGGACCCCGACGCCATCATGGCGGACGCCCGCGTGATCCTCGACAACATCCACGAGGACGATCGGGCCGGCTTCCTCGCCACCGTGACCATCTCGGCGCAGTTCCTTTCGCCGTGGCGGTGGGAGGGCCGCGCAGTCCTGAGCGACACCGATGTCCGGTGGGTTCGGGGCGCGTCTCGGCCGGAGCGGCTGCCGGACGGCACGGTCCACTGGGACGGCGTGCTGATGGACTGCACGGAGGCGAAGGCTACGGAAGCCCTGCTGGCGGAACAGGCCGAGCTCCTGCAGCTGTCCCCGAACGCCGTGATCGTCCGAGACCTCTCGGGCCGGGTCACGTTCTGGAGCGACGGCGCCGTGGCGGCCTACGGCGTACCCGTCGACGAGGCGCTCGGGCAGGTGACGCACGAGCTTCTGCAGACCCGCTTCCCCGTGTCGGGGGACGCCGTGGATGAGGCGCTGGCGCGGGACGGGCGCTGGGAGGGCGAGCTCGAGCACGTCCGCGCGGACGGGGAACGCATCGTCGTACACAGCCGTCAGCTGCTGCGCCACGACGCGACAGGTGTGCCGCAGTCGATCCTCGTGGTCAACAGCGATGTGACGCACCGCAAGCGGGCGGAGCGGGAGCTCGCCGAGCGCCACGCAGACCTCGCGCGGTCTCATGCCGAGCTGCAGGCGGCCGACCAGCTCAAGCTCGACCTGATGGGGATGCTGAGCCACGAGATCGGCAGCCCGCTCACGTCGATCTACGGGCATGCCGAGCTGCTGCTCGACGAGCTCGCCGGGGACTCGCTCGCCGAGTCGTCGCTCGCCGTCATCACCCGCAACGTCGACCGCCTGAACCGGATGCGCACGGAGATCCTCACGATGTGTGCCCTCGACGCCGGCGCACTCGTCGCCGAGCGTGAGGTCGTGCCGGTCGCAGCGGCTCTGGTGCAGGCGCTGGCGTACGTCGGCGCCGACGTACGCGTCCTGGGCGGCGAGGACGTCGCCGTCCTCGTGAGCCCGACGCACCTCCAGCACATGGTCGGGAACTTCCTGAGCAACGCAGCGAAGTACGCCGGAGGCGTGACGATGATCGAGGTGGTCGCCGCCGCGTCGACCGTGGAGATCCGCGTTCACGACGACGGTCCCGGCGTCCCCGCGCCGCTGCGTCCGCGCCTGTTCGACCGCTTCGTCAAGGGGTCCGGGGAGACCGCGCGGGCGCACGGCACGGGCCTCGGTCTCTACATCGTCCGCAGCCTGGCTCAGGCCAACGGCGGCACGACGGAGTACGAGCCCAAGGCCTCGGGGAGTGTCTTTGTGTTGCGTCTCGGGAAGGCCTGAGGCCGCACCTGCTTCGCTCGACGCGCCGGGGTCGTCGCGTCAACAGGCCGTAGGTGAAGCAGCGGGTTTCCCCTTGGCCGGCTTCCCGGCGGCAACCTTGCGCAGGGCCGCCTTCGCCGTCTTCGGTGCTGCGAGCCGCTGGTACTTCGGCCCGAGCGCCAGGTCGACGGTGCTGCCCCGGCGACGGTCGACCACGTCGACGACGCCAGGCAGGTGTGCACGGAGCGTCCTCGCGGCCGCAGCGCCGTCCTTGCCGTGGCGGACCTCGCCCACGCCACGGACGCGCCGCTCCGTGGAGTCGTTCGCCACCTGGCGAACGCGGAACCTCCGCGACCGCAGCTGTTCCGCCACGGACCTTGCCAGCCCCTGCCGAGCGGTGGCGTTGTAGACGTTGACGGCCACGTCCGAGGGCGCGGCAACCGCCGTACGGCCGGACCCACCGCCGGTCGCGGGGGTGCAGCGCGTCGTCGGCTTGCCTGTCGTACGGCCGTCGTCCTCGCCCATAGCGAGGCGGTAGCCGTACCACCCGGCGCCCACGAGCAATGCCAGCGCGAGCGTCAGGGTGATCGCAGCACGGTAGGACCGGCGGCGTCGTGGCCGACCGACGTCCTCGCCCCGTGGCGTCAGCATGCTCATGCCCGCGCGGACCTCCTCGACGCCGAAGCCTATTCGGGCAGCACGAGCACTCGCGCATGCAGGACGTGGCGCTGGTGCAAGGCGGTACGCAGCGCGCGGTGGAGACCGTCCTCGAGGTAGAGGACACCGCGCCACTCGACGACATGGGCGAACAGGTCGCCGTAGAACGTCGAGTCCTCGGCCAGCAGCGTGTTCAGATCCAGCTGCGCCTTGGTGGTGACGAGCTCGTCGAGGCGCACCTGGCGCGGCGGCAGCCGGGACCACTCGCGCTGCGTCGTCCCGTGGTCCGGGTACGGGCGCCGGTCGCCGACGGCCTTGAAGATCACGGGAGAAGTCTAGGCTCCGGGCCGGGCGAGAGGGGTGGAGGTCGAGCATGGCGGTGAGCGCCGACCCCCGGCTGCATCCCGCAGACCCCGACGACAGGGCGCGGATCGTCGGGTGGCTGCGGGATGTCGCCCGTGACCGCGCCCAACGCGAGATACCGGTTCCAGGTGGCGTGGCGCTGATGCATGGCGAGTTCCCCTCGGCACACGACCACAACGAGCTCCTGCTCTGGTCCGCGGTCGACGCTGCGGACGTGGCTGCGGCGGCCGAGTCCGTGCTCGGTGGCGCGGGCCTGAGTCACCGCCTGGTCGAGGTGCTCGACG
>JALYMU010000376.1 GCA_030773595.1 Actinomycetota bacterium
CCCAGGCGCGGCAGCGCGTTGGCGACGGCTTGCCCCTGGGGGTCGAGGATCTCGGGCTTGAGCATGACGTCGACGACGACGCGGGCCATGCGGGCGCTCCTGCAGGAGTCGGGGGCGGTCGCCTCAGACTACCGGCGTCCCGTACGTCGGCACGCCCGCGTCCGGCGTACGGGACGGGCTGGTTGCTGCCACCGCCCGGCGCCCCGCCACTCCCATGAGATCGCTGACTCAGGCGGGCGCCTACTCCCGTGCCTGCCAGCCCTCCCACGCGCTGCGCACCATGTCCTCGAGGTCCCGCTTCGCGCGCCAGCCGAGGTGCCGCTCGGCCTTGGCGGGGTCGGCGAAGTACGCAGCGGGATCGCCCGCCCGCCGCCCGACGATGTCGTAGTCGAACTCGATCCCGGTCACGCGCCGCGCGACGTCGAGCACCTCCTTGACCGTGACGCCCTCGCCGCGCCCGATGTTGAACACCTCGCCCATCGGACTCTCGTCGAGCGCGCGCGCGGCGGCGACGTGGGCCTCGGCGAGATCGGCGACGTGGATGTAGTCCCGGATGCACGTGCCGTCGCGGGTCGGGTAGTCGTCGCCGAAGACCTGCGGGTTGCGACCCGTGGTGATGGCCTTGAACACCAGCGGGATGAGGTTGGCCACGCTCGTGTCGCCCAGCTCCGGAGCGCCGGCCCCCGCGACGTTGAAGTAGCGCAGCGCGGCCCAGCGCATCCCCGTCGCGTTCGAGACGTCCCGCAGCATCCACTCGCAGACGAGCTTCGTCTCGCCGTACGGGCTGATCGGGGAGGTCGGCTCGTCCTCGGTGACCCGCTCGCTCGCGGGGGTGCCCCACACCGCGGCGCTGGAGGAGAACACCATCCGGTCGACACCGGTGTCGGTCATCGCGCGCAGCAGGCTCTCGAACCCGCCGACGTTCTCCCGCCAGTAGAGCAGCGGCTTCTCCACCGACTCGCCCACCGCCTTCTTGGCCGCGAGGTGCACCACCCCGTCGACCGAGTGCTCGCGCAGCGCGGCGGCGACCGCGTCGGTGTCCAGCACCGACGCCTCGACGAACGGCACGTCGTCAGGCACCCGCGCGCGCACGCCCGAGGACATGTCGTCGAGGACGACGACGTCGAAGCCGCCGTCGCGAAGCGCGCGGATGATGTGGCCGCCGATGTAGCCGGCGCCTCCGGTCAGGAGCCAGGTGGTCATGCGGAAGACGATAGTGCGATGCGGCGTACGGCGGCGGTGGCCAAGTCGTGGACGCGCTCCCAGCCGGGTGGCGGACCACACTAGGGTCGGACGACGAGCCGTGCGGATCCTGCCGTCCGGCGTATGACGGGATCGCGAGGTGGCTGATGATGGGCGACGTCTCACGCGGGTGCGCAATCGTCACCGGCGCTTCTCGAGGCCTGGGCTCGGCGATCGCGCGCCGCCTCGGCGCAGACGGCTGGCCCGTCGCGGTGAACTACCGCTCGGACGCGCACGGCGCCCACCGCGTCGTCGCGGACATCCGGGCGCGCGGCGGTCGCGCCGAGGCCGCCGCGGCCGACGTCACCGACGAGGACTCCGTCGCCGCACTCGCGCAAGAGGCGCAGGCCTTGCTCGGACCGGTCGAGGTCCTGGTCATCAACGCCACCGGCCCGCAGCCCGTCGTCGGCGTGGCGGACCTGACGTGGCAGGACCACCTCGACCAGCTCACGTTCTTCGTCAAGAGCCCGACCCTCCTGGTCCAGGCCGCGCTTCCGGCGATGAAAGCGCGTGGCCGGGGCCGCGTGATCTCGATCGGGTCGGATGCGTTCGAGCGCTCGACGCCGGGCATGTCGGCGTACAACGCAGCAAAGGGCGCGCAGATCGGCCTGACCCGGACGTGGGCACGCGAGCTCGGCGAGTTCGGCATCACCGTCAACGTCGTCGCGCCGGGCTGGATCCCCGTCGAGCGGCACGCCGGCGCGTCGCCGGAGGCGCTCGAGCGCTACGCCGCCGACGTCGCGTTGCGGCGGATGGGCGAGCCGGACGACATCGCCGACGTCGTCGCGTTCGTGGCCTCGGACGCCTCGCGCTTCGTGACCGGCGAGCGGATCACCGTCAACGGCGGTCACACGATCGACTGACGGCGCGCTCAGCCGACGAAGCGGCGCCCGGTGATCCGCTCGTACGCCTCGACGTACTTCTCCCGCGTCCGCTCGACGACGTGGTCGGGCAGCGGCGGCGGACACGTGTCGGAGCGGCGGTTCCAGCCGGACTCTGGCGAGGTGAGCCAGTCCCGGACGAACTGCTTGTCGAAGGACGGCTGCGCCCGCCCCGGCATCCACACGTCGGCCGGCCAGAAGCGCGAGGAGTCCGGCGTCAGCACCTCGTCGGCGAGCAGAAGCTCGCCCGTGGCCGCGTCCCGGCCGAACTCGAGCTTGGTGTCGGCGAGGATGATGCCGCGTTCGCGGGCGAGTGCCTCACCACGCGCGTAGACCTGCAGCGTCAGGTGGCGGACGCGCTCCGCGTCCTTGGCACCGACCGCAGCCACCACGCCGTCGAAGTCGATGTTCTCGTCGTGGTCGCCGACGGCGGCCTTCGTCGCGGGCGTGAAGATCGGCTTGGGAAGCCGCGAGCCGTCGACGAGACCCGGCGGCAGCTCAACTCCGCAGACGGCCCCGGTCCCGGCGTAGTCGGCCAGGCCGGACCCGGTGAGGTAGCCGCGGGCGACACACTCGACGGGCAGCATGTCGAGGCGGCGGCACACTAGCGCGCGGCCGGCGTACTCCTGCGGGACGTCGGTGGAGAGGACGTGATTCGGCACGACGTCGGCGAGCTGCTCGAACCACCACAGTGACAGCTGGGTCAGGACCTTCCCCTTGTCGGGGATCTCGGTGGGCAGGACGTGGTCGTACGCCGAGATGCGGTCGCTCGCGACGAGCAGCAGGTCCCCCCCGTCGGTCTCGTAGAGGTCGCGGACCTTGCCGCTGTAGATGTGGCGCACGGGCAGAAATGGTGGCAGACGGTCTCGTCCCGCGGA
>JALYMU010000377.1 GCA_030773595.1 Actinomycetota bacterium
GCGCTCGAGCTCCCGCCAGGCGCGGACGGCCCCCCGGCCGCACGCGCCGACGAGCTCGGCGCCGTCCGCCTCGGGCTCGCGCGCCGTCGGCATCGCGTCGACGCGCATCGGCATGGCCTACGTGTACGGCGGTGACGGGCCGACGAGCTTCGACTGCTCCGGCCTGGTGATGTGGACCTTCGCGCAGATGGGCGTCTCGCTGCCGCACGACTCCGGGATGCAGCGTGCCGCCGTACGCCGCATCTCCAGCAGCGAGAAGCGGCCCGGCGACCTTGTCTTCGTCCACGACGGCGGCGGCGGCAGCGTGAGCCACGTCGCCATCTACGCCGGCAACGGCTATTGGATCGAGGCGGCGAACCCGCGCTACCCGGTGCGCAAGGCGCCGGCCTGGTCGAGCAACGTCTCCTACGGCCGCGTCTGAGCGCGCCGACCCCCATGCGACGAGGGGCGCCCGCCGATCCCTCCCGGGAGGCGCCCCTCGTCGCATGCGCGCGCAGCTACCTCTTGACCTTCTTCTCCTGGCGCGGGGGCAGCTGGATCTCCTCCTCCGCACCGGGGATGCGCGCCTGCAGCTCCCGGGCGCGCTCGAGCTCGGCGTTGAACTCCGCCCCGATCAGGATCGCGATGTTGGTGATCCAGAGCCAGATGAGGAACGTGATGACGCCGGCCAGAGAGCCGTAGGTCTTGTTGTAGGAGCCGAAGTTGGCGACGTAGAACCCGAACGCCAGCGATGCCAGCGCCCAGACGACGAGCGCGAACAGTCCGCCGAGGGTGAACCACTGGAACTTCGGCTGCCGGACGTTCGGCGCGGCGTAGTAGAGCAGTGAGATCACGAGGCTAACGATCAGCGCCATGACCGGCCACTTCACGATGTTCCACGCCGTCAGTGCCACGCCGCCGACGCCCAGCGCGTTGCCGAGGGACTGCGCCAGCGGACCGCTGACCACCAGGCCGATCGCGACGAGAGCAAGCATGATCACCGAGATCAGGGTCACCAGGATCTGCAGCGGGCGCAGCTTCCAGAACGGCCGGCCCTCCTCGACCTCGTAGACGGCGTTGCTGGCTCGGCTGAAGGCCGACACGTATCCCGACGCCGACCAGAGCGCTCCCAGCAGACCGACCAGCAGGAAGATGCCGGCCTTCTGCTGTCCGGCGAGGCCCTGCAGCGGTCCCCGCATCACCTCGACGGCCGACCTCCCGCCGAGGTCGCTCACGACCTGAAGCAGCGTGTTCAGCGTCGTCCTGGGGTTGCCCACCAGTCCGATGATCGCGATCAGCGCGATGACCGCGGGGAAGAGCGCCAGCACGGCGTAGTAGGTCAGCGCGGCCGCCCAGTCGCTCCCGTTGTCGTCGGAGAACTCCTTGACCGTGCGCTTGAGGGTGGCGAACCAGGACTCCTTCGGCAGGTCGGACAGCTCGTCCGGCTTGCGCGGGTCGTCCGGGTCCGGGTAGCGGTTCTCGCGGGCCATTTGCTGGTTCCTCTCCGTGCACAAGGGGCAGGGATGCACTGCCCGGGCGGCATCCGCGGAAACGTGGGGCCGATCACGCGGCGTCACCGCCTGCGCGGTGTCCAGGCGTGGTTAGCGGTGACGATCTCGGGGCACCGGTGCCGACAGTGGCGGCTGGATCCGTCGCAAGGATGGAGGAGACATGAGTTCGGACATGGGTAGCAGCTACCCGCCACCGTCCACGACGAGCGGTGGTTCCAAGACCGACGTGGCCAAGGAGCAGGCGGCCAACGTGAAGCAGTCCGCCGTCGAGGCGGGCAGCCAGGTGGCCTCGACCGCAGCCGGCCAGGCCAGGCAGGTCGCCACGGAGGCGCAGACGCAGGTGCGCGACCTGGCCGGTGAGGCCCGCAACCAGGTGCGCCAGCAGGCGGTCGGCCAGCAGCAGCGCCTCGCGGCGACGATCCGCCAGTTCGGCGGGGACCTGTCCAGCATGGCCTCGCAGGGTGGGCAGTCCGGCATCGCCTCCGAGGTCGCCCGCCAGGCCTCGCAGCGCACGAACGACCTCGCCGACTGGCTCGAGTCCCGGGAGCCCGCCGACCTGCTCGAGGAGGTGCGCAGCTTCGCCCGTCGTCGCCCCGGGGCGTTCCTGCTCGGCGCCGCCCTCGCCGGCGTCGCCGCCGGTCGCCTCACCAAGGGCGCCGTCGCGGCCACGCAGGACCAGGGCGGCTCGACGTACGGCACCGGCTCGACGTACGGCACCGGCGGCACCTACACGACGGGCACGACGTACGGCGCGGCCGGGACGACCGGCACCACCTACGGCTCGGAGACCTACACGACCGGGACCGAGACGACCAGCGCCTACCCCGTGGGTACGACGACCGGCGTCGGTGTCGGCACCGGCGCGGGCACCACGGTCGGCGCGGGCGACTACGTCCACGGCCAGGATTCGGTGGGCGAGCGCAACCCGAGCACCGGGCCGCTGTCGGTCGAGGACGGCACCACCGGCTACGACGTCGGTGGCGGTGCCGCGAGCGACTTCGGCTCGACGGGATCGGGGCGGTCATGACCACGCCGTACGGCTCCGGAGGCGCGCACGTCGCCGGCGCGGACGAGGGCGGGCGCCCGGACGTCGACAACGTCTCCGTCGGCGCGCTCATCTCCGAGGTCACCAAGGACTTCTCGACGCTGATGCGCCAGGAGCTCGCGCTGGCGAAGGCGGAGATGAAGGTCGAGGCCGCCAAGGCCGGCAAGGGCGCCGGGATGCTCGGCGCCGCGGGTCTAGCGGGCTACTTCCTGCTGCTGTTCCTCTCGCTCGCGCTCATGTGGGCCATCGGCGACCTGCTCGGGCACATCGCCTGGGGGGCTCTGGTGGTGGCGTTGCTGTGGGGCATCGCCGCGGCGGTCCTCGCCTCGATGGGGCGCAAGAAGCTCCAGCAGGTCAACCCCAAGCCCGAGCGCACGGTCGAGACCCTGCAGGAAGTCCCTGACGCCCTGAAGGGCCGGTGAGGAGAGACATGTCGAGTGACCCGGACCAGATCCGAGCAGAGATCGAGGAAACCCGGCGCGAGCTCAGTGCCGACGTGGACGCGCTCACCGAGAAGGTCAGCCCCGCCCGCGTGGTGGAGCGGCGCGTCGACAGGGCCAAGGACACGCTGTCCAACGTGAAGGAGAAGGTGATGGGCTCGGTACCGAGCACGTCCGGAGCGGGCACGACGGGGTCGGGCTCGTCCGGATCGAGCGGGTCGGGCGTCGGTGGCACGATGTCGGCCGGCAAGGACAGAATCGCCGCGGCGGCGTCCGGTGTCGCGGGCACGCTGAGCTCTACCACGTCGAGCGCGACCGACTCGGTCAGCTCGACCACGTCGAGCGCGGCCGGCGGCGTCAGCTCGACCGCGTCGAGTGCCGCCGGCTCGGTGAGCAACGCCGCGTCGTCCGTGGCGGGTGCGGCACAGTCGGCTCCGGCGATGGCGCGCCAGCAGACCCAGGGCAACCCGCTCGCCGCAGGCATGATCGCCTTCGGCGTCGGCTGGCTGGTCTCCTCGCTGCTCCCGGCCTCGCAGAAGGAGCAGCAGCTCGCGCTCCAGGTCAAGGAGCAGGCGCAGGAGCACTCCGGCGTGGTCAAGGAGCAGCTCACCTCCGTCGCGCAGGACGTGACGGAGCAGCTGCGCGAGCCGGCGCAGCAGGCGGTGCAGTCCGTGCGGTCCACGGCTCAGGACGCCCAGGCGACGGTGACCGAGCAGGCCCGCGGCGCCGCGACCGACGTCACCGGGCAGGCTCGGGACGCGAAGGACACCGTCCGCGGGGAGGCCTCCTCCGGCGGGTCGACCGGCAGCGGCACGACGTACTGAGGCAGGCAGCACCGCCGACGGGCGGCTCGCGCGGAC
>JALYMU010000378.1 GCA_030773595.1 Actinomycetota bacterium
GCGCTGAGCTGCCCGCCGCCGGACGGCGGCTGGCCGCGACGGATCGCCGACGGGCCGCGGCGTCGGCGGTCCCGCCGTACGTCGGCGACACTGGAGGAGTGCCGTCCGTACTCCCCGAGGGCGAGCCCGTCCCCGCGGACGGCTCCCTGCCCGACGCCTCGCTCGCCCAGGCGGGGAAGCGTGAGTTCGGGGTCTACCTGCACGTGCCGTTCTGCGCCACCCGCTGCGGCTACTGCGACTTCAACACCTACACCTCCGCCGAGCTGGGGCCCGGGGCCGACCCGGCGACGTACGCCGGGACCGCCAGCGCCGAGATCCGCCTGGCCCGGCAGCTACTGGGTGAGGTCGACCTGCCGGTCCGGACCGTCTTCGTGGGCGGAGGTACGCCGACGCTGCTGCCGCCCGCGGACCTGGAGGCCCTGCTGGCCTGCGTCCGCGAGGAGTTCGGCCTCGCGCCCGACGCGGAGGTGACGACCGAGGCCAATCCGGATAGCGTCGACGCCGCTGCCCTGGCCCGGTTGGCCGACGCCGGGTTCACGCGCGTGTCGTTCGGCGTCCAGTCCGTGGTGCCGCACGTGCTGGCCACGCTGGAGCGCACGCACGACCCCGCCCGGGTGCCCGAGGTGGTGGGCTGGGCCCGTGCCGCGGGGCTCGACGTGAGCCTCGACCTCATCTACGGCACGCCGGGGGAGAGTGCCGCGGACTGGCAGCGGTCGCTGGAGCTGGTCACCGACCTCGCCCCGGACCACGTGTCGGCCTACGCGCTGATCGTCGAGAGCGGCACGAGGTTCGCCGCGCAGGTGCGCCGCGGCGAGGTCCCGATGCCCGACGACGACGACCTCGCCGACAAGTACGAGCAGGCCGATGCGGTGCTCTCCGCGGCCGGCTACGCGTGGTACGAGGTCAGCAACTGGTCGCGCTCGCCGGCGTCGGCGTGCCGGCACAACCTCGCCTACTGGCGCGGCGAGGACTGGTGGGGCATCGGCCCGGGGGCGCACTCGCACGTCGCCGGCACCCGCTGGTGGAACGTCAAGCACCCCGCGGCCTACGCGGCTCGTCTCGCCGCCGGGCGGTCTCCGGCGTACGCGCGGGAGGTCCTCTCCGCAGCCGACCGTCAGGTTGAGGACGTGCTGCTGAGGGTCCGGCTCCGTGATGGACTGCCGCTGTCCGTGCCCGACGAGAACCGCAGACCGGTCGTCGCCCGTCTCGTCGCGGACGGGCTGCTCGACGCCGACGCCGCAGCGCGTGGCGCCGCGGTCCTCACCCTGCGCGGGCGGCTGCTGGCCGACGCCGTCGTGCGGCAGCTGGTGGACTAGCGCCTCACCTGACCAGCCGGGCACACAGCGGGTAGCGGTAGTCCTCGCCGTTGTTCGCCTTGACCGAGCCGAGGATCATCACGACGACGGAGAAGATGCCGTACGCCACAGCGAGCGGCACAAAGACGAACAGCGCCAGGCCGAAGGTCACGGCCGCGGCGACGACGGCGAGGACCGACCCGACGACCCACGCGACCATCAGCGTGATCTGGAAGTTCAGCGACTCCACGGCGTGGCGGCGGACGTAGGGAGACTTCGGCCCCTGCACCAGCATCACGACGAGCGGCGCCAGAAAGCCGAGCAGGAACGCGCCGACGTGCCCGAGCAGCGCCCACATCCGTTCGTCCGCGGGGTTGAGGGCAGTCGAGTACCCGTGGCCGTACGGCGGTGGGCTGCCGTAGGACCCACCCGGGGCGTACGGCGGTGCGGGGGTGTAGGCAGCGCCTTCATTCGGCGGTGACGCGCCGCGTGAGCCGCCGGCGGGCGACGTCGCCTCGCCCCGGCGATCGGTGTTCTCGTCCATCTGCTGCTCCCCGTGTGGATCGTGTCAGGCTGCGGTGGCATGGGTGGCCGGCCACCGGGCGGATCGCCGGCCGAGCCGCGCGCTCAGTCGCGCAGCGGGCGTCCGCTGGCGTCGGTGCGGAAGTTCTCCGCCCCGACGAGGTAGAGGATCCCCTCGACGAACCCCCACAGGCCACCGATGCCGCACGTCAGGATGGTCACCACGATCTGGACGATCCCGATCGTCGTGTAGCCCAGGTAGAACCGGTGGATGCCGAAGCTCCCGAGCAGGATGCCGAGGACGCCGGCCACGACCTTGGACTTCGCCTGGGGGTCGTAGGGCACCGGGGGGCCGTAGCCGCCGGGGTAGCCGGCGGGCGGCGCGCCGTAGGGCTGGCCGTAGCCCTGCTGCTGCCCGTAAGCCTGCTGGCCGTAGTCGTGCTGGCCGTAGCCGTGCTGCTGGCCCTGCTGGCCGTAGCCCTGCTGCTGCCCGTAAGCCTGCTGGCCGTAGCCCTGCTGCCCGTAGCCGTGCTGCTGGCCCTGCTGGCCGTAGCCTTGCTGGTCGTCGCCGTCGGGTCGCGACGTGCCGTCGGTCATCGTGGTCCTCCTCGGTCCCCGTCGCTGTGCACCGTAGCGAGACGCGCCGGGGTGCGGGGAGTGTCGTCCACACCGAGTCCGCGGCGTCCGTCCTGATACACGCTTCCGCGACTCACTCCGCCGGCGCGGTCACGAAGTCGATCAGCTCCTCCACCCGGCCCAGCAGCGCCGGCTCGAGGTCGGTGTAGGAGTCCACGCCCGCGAGGATGCGCCGCCACGCCGCCGGTGTGTCGACCGGCCAGCCGAGCGCCGCGCACACTCCCTCCTTCCACGGCACGCCGCGCGGCACGTCGGGCCACCGCGCGATCCCCACCGCCGACGGCTTTACCGCCTGCCACACGTCGACGTACGGGTGGCCCACGACGAGCACGTGGGCGGAGGTGACCGATGCCGCGATCCGCGACTCCTTCGAGCCGGCGACGAGGTGGTCGACGAGCACGCCCAGGCGCCGTCCCGGGCTGGGCGCGAAGTCCGCGACGATGGAGGGCAGGTCGTCGATGCCCTCGAGGTACTCCACCACGACGCCCTCGATACGCAGGTCGTCGCCCCACACCCGCTCGACGAGCTCGGCGTCGTGCCGTCCCTCGACGAAGATCCGGCTGCTGCGGGCGACGCGCGCACGCTGCCCGGTGACGGCCACGGATCCCGATGCGGTACGCCGGGGCGGCGCGGGAGCCGTCGTCCCCGCGGGCCGGACCAGCCGGACCGCACGCCCGTCGACGTGGAACCCCGGACCGGCGGGGAAGGATCGGCGGCGACCGTGGCGGTCCTCGAGCACGACGACCACGCCGCCCGGCTGCTTCTCCCACGCTACGACGGCGCCGCAGAAGCCGGTCTCGACGTCCTCCACCACGAGGCCCGGGTCCGCCTGGACCTCGGGAGCCGGCGTACGGCGGGCCGCCCGGACGAGGTCGGGGGAGTACTGGTTGCTGCGCACCGACCCGACGCTAGCCGCGGGGCGACCGTGCGGGCGGCAGCGACACGGGCCCCGCCGGCCCACCGGGACGGGCGAACCACCGGCCACCCACCGGCACGCTCGACGGCGGGCACGCCGCGTCAGGCCGAGGAGCCTCGCCTGGTCCCACGGGGCACGACCCGTTGGCGCGGCACGGGCGCCTCGGCGCCCGGCGTGCCCGCTGCCAGCAGCGCCGGGAACTGCGCGGCCGGGACCGGCACGCCGAGGTGCCAGCCCTGCACGTGGTCACACGCCATGAGCCGCAGGGCGTGGAGCTGCTCGGCGCGCTCGACGCCCTCCGCGACCACGGTGAGTCCCAGCGAGCGCGCCATGCGCAGGATCGCGCTGACGATGGACGCCTGCCGGGGGTCGTGGAGCATCGCGATGAACGACCGGTCGACCTTCAGGCCGCTCAGCGGGAAGCGGTGCAGGTAGGACAGCGCGGCGTACCCGGTCCCGAAGTCGTCCAGGTGCAGCTGCACGCCCATCTCGACGATCCGGCGCAGGGCTGCGTCGACGGCGGGGGAGTCGTCGAGCAGCACGGTCTCGGTGATCTCCAGGATGACGGCGTCCGCGGGCGCGCCGGCCGCGGCGAGCACCCCGGCCACGATCTCGGGGAACTCCGGGCAGATCTGGCAAGCGGAGACGTTGACGGCCACGCGGAAGTCGGGGGCGACGTCGCCCGCGGCCCGCCAGGCGACGGCCTGCGCCGCCGCCTCGGCCAGGACCCAGGCTCCGATCGGGACGATGATGCCCGTGTCCTCGGCGACGGGGATGAAGTCACCCGGTGACACCATGCCGAGCTCGGGGCTGGTCCAGCGCAGCAGCACCTCGGCGGAGGTGGTGCGCCCGGTGGCCAGGTCGACCACGGGCTGGTAGCGCAGGGACAGCTCCCCGCGCTCCTGCGCGCCCGGAAGACTGCTCTCGATGCGCATTCGCGTCTCCGCCTGCTGGCGAAGACCCTCGTCGAACACCGCGAAGCCGCCCGGACCGGCGTCCTTGGCCGCGTACATCGCCGCATCCGCGTCCCGCAGCAGCCCGGTCGCCGTGTCCGACCCGAGCCGCGCGATCGCGACGCCGATCGATCCGGTCGTGTACACGTCGCCGTGCCGCAGGCTGATCGGGTCGGCCCATGCCTGCTGGAGCCGCCGAACGATGTCGGGGGGGTCGACCGCTTCCGGGCGGCGGCACACGACGGCGAACTCGTCGCCGCCGAGCCGCGCCACGGTGTCACCCGGCTCCACCGCGGCCAGCAGCCGGGGCGCCAGCGCGGCGAGCAGCTCGTCGCCGGTCGCGTGCCCGTAGGTGTCGTTGACCAGCTTGAACCGGTCGAGGTCGAGCAGGAGGACGAGCACCGCACCGCCCGTCGTCTCCCGGCGTCGCAGCGCGGCCTGGGCCTGTGCGGCGAACAGCGTCCGGTTCGGCAGGCCGGTGAGCGGGTCGTGCAGCGCGGCATGGCGCAGCTGGCGCTCGCCGGCGCGAATCTTGCGCGCGGTGGAGCCGACGACCATGCCGACGGCGACGACGGTGCCGACGGTCATGAGCCACGCCCCCCCACCGTGGTGGTTCGCCGGCGCCCCCATCGCCACGAGCGCGCCCGCCATGAGGCAGGCCACCCAGAGCGTGTGGAGGAAGGCGGCGCGGGCGGAGAAGAAGAAGGCCGCGCACGGCGTCGCCCAGGCGTAGAACATCGCCATCTCGGAGCTCGGGTCGCCGGTCGCCGCGTACCCGACGCTGATGACCACCTGGATCAGCGCGAGGATGGCGTGGAAGGCCCGGTAGGGCAGCCGGTCGGTGGCGCCGAGCAGCATGAGGACGCCGAGGCCAAGCGTCGCGGCGGCCAGCGCCGACACGACACGGTCCCCGGCGCGCCCGGCGTGCGGCAGCGCCAGCCAGGCGAAGGCGAGCAGCGCGCCGCAGGTGTAGAGCGCCCCGATCGAGCGGGCCATCACACGTACGGCGCGTGCGTCATCGGTCAACGCCGCAGCGGCGTCCGATGGCCTCACGTCGTCCTCCGGGGTGGCGTCACCGCACCGCTCCCCGCGGCGCGGTAGTACGGGAGCTCATCCCTCCTTCGGCATGCGGCCGTGGGGACCTTGAGCCCGCAGGTCGATCTCCGTCGCCGGGCCGGGGGACGCGAGCGTCACGCCGGCGCGACCGCGTTCCCGATCCGGTGGCAGAGGACGCACGTGCGGAGATACGGTCGGGAGCATGCCGCAGATACGGATCCAGGAGGCCGCAGGTCTGCTCGGCGTCAGTGACGACACCGTCCGGCGCTGGGCCGAAGCCGGCCGGCTGGAGGTGACCCGCAGCGGCTCCGGGCGCCTCGTCGTGGACGGGGCCGCGCTCGCCCGGCTCGCGCAGGAGGCCGCCGACGCCCCGAGCCCCGGCCGGATCGTCGGGGCATCCGCGCGCAACCGGATGCGCGGCATCGTGACCAGGGTCGTCCGTGACACGGTCATGGCCCAGGTCGAGCTGCAGGCGGGCCCCTTCCGCGTGGTCTCCCTGATGAGCCGGGAGGCAGCCGACGAGCTCGCCCTCCAGCCCGGGGTGGTCGCGGTCGCGTCGGTGAAGTCGACGCAGGTCGTCGTCGAGCTGCCGGAGACGCGGTGACGGCGCGGCGCGCGCCACGGCGCCGCGG
>JALYMU010000379.1 GCA_030773595.1 Actinomycetota bacterium
CCCCCCCCCCCCCCCCCGCCGCCGGGTCGTCACCCGGTAACTGGCGCCCGCCGGGTCCGTCCCCGGCGGGGTGAAACGTACGCCGGCCCAACCGGCTTCCTTGCTCTCGAGCCGCGCCCGTGCCTGGTCCGACCGGTCACCCGGCGCGGCTCGAAACGTAGCGCGACCGTCCATTCTGACAGCATGCCGTCGCGGTCGTGCACACCGCTGCGGCCAGGTGCCTGCTCAGATCTTCTGGACCTGGTTGAACCCGAGCTCCACGGGCGTCTCGCGACCGAAGATGGACACCAGCACCTTGATCTTCTGCGCATCCGGGTTGATCTCGTTGATCGTCGCCGGGAGCGTCGCGAAGGGCCCGTCCATCACGGTCACCGACTCGCCGACCTCGAAGTCGACGACCTTGACCTCGGCGGCCGCCTTCTCCTTCTTCTGCACCGCGGGTGCGAGCGCGTCGTAGACCTCGCCGAGCGTCAGCGGCACCGGCTGGTGGGTGTGCCCGACGAAACCCGTGACGCCCGGGGTGTTGCGCACGGTGCCCCAGGACTCGTCGGTCAGGTCCATCCGGACGAGCACGTAGCCCGGCATCCGGACCCGCTTGACCAGCTTTCGCTGGCCGTTCTTGATCTCGGTGACCTCCTCGGTCGGGACCTCGATCTGGAAGATGTAGTCCTCCATGTTGAGGCTGGAGATCCGCGACTCGAGATTGGTCTTCACCCGGTTCTCGTAACCGGCGTAGGAGTGGATGACATACCAGTCCCCCGGCGCGCTGCGCAGGGCGCGGCGGAAGTCCTCGGCCGGGTCCTCGTCCTCGTCGTCGACGTCCGCCGTGTCGGCGCCCGTCATGTCGGCGCCCGTCATGTCGGCGTCGGCGCCGGTGTCGTTGGCGCCCGTCGTTCCGTCGGCGACGCCACCCACGGTCGCTGCGGCCTCCGCCTCGAGCACCGCCCCCGCGAGGTCCGCGTCGGCGTCGGAGGGCACGGCGTCACCGGGCACGTAGTCCCCGGTCAGGTCCTCGGTGCCGCCGTGCGGGTCCTCACCGTAGGGCTCGTCGCCGGGCGTGGCCGCGGTGTCGTCGAAGGAGGTCTCCTCGTCCGCCCCGGTGCCCCACGCTCCCGCGCCACCCGCGAACGGGTCGGGCAGGGAACCCGGCGCGGGACGAGCCTGCTCGCTCGTCGGCGCAGCGCCCTCGCCGGAGACGGTCGGGAGGTCCGGGGACTGCGACACGGTGACGGATCCTTCGTTCGGGAACGGGAGGTGCGAATCGGCGCGGCTGGCGTGCGCGGATCGGGCGGTCGGCGGAGCCGGTCAGCCGAAGACGCGCAGCACGAGCTGACCGAAGGCAAAGTCCAGAGCCGACACGAACGCGACGATGATCAGCACGAAGACGATCACCACCGAGGTGTAGGTGAGCAGCTCCTTGCGCGTCGGCCAGATGACCTTGCGCAGCTCCGCGATCACCTGGCGGTAGTACAGCGAGATCCGTGAGGGGAGGCTGCGCCGCTCCGGCGCGCCCGATCCGCGCTCCGGCGTCGCCGTGGCGTCGCGCGTCTCCGTCATCGCTCGCCGCTCCGCCTCACTGGACTGCCCCGATCCGGTCGGTGTCGGCCTCGCTGGCGCAAGGCCTGTCGTGGTACCACCGCCGTACGGCGGCGCCTCGCAGGGCCGGAGGGACTCGAACCCCCAACCACCGGTTTTGGAGACCGGGACTCTACCAATTGAGCTACGACCCTTCGGCGCGCACGCCGACCCGTCACCATGCCATGCCCCGCGACTCGGAGGACCCGAACCGGAACCGGCCGGACGTCACGTCCGGACCGGCTAGGGCGCGCTGGCGCCGGTGCGGCAGGTGCACCAGTCGAGCAGTCTAAGGGCTCCACGCCGGAAGGTCGAACCCGGTCACGCCCACAGCGGCTGCGCGCAGGTCCCGGCTGCCGGGACGGGCTCGTCCCGGCCGCCCTGAACCTGGGACGATGGCCGCATGACGAACGCCGCAGCCCCCGCCGCCCGTTCCCGGGTCTCCGCCCGCGTCGCCGCGATCTCCGAGTCCGCCACGCTGGCCGTCGACGCGAAGGCCAAGGCGCTCAAGGCAGCCGGACGCCCGGTCATCGGCTTCGGCGCCGGGGAGCCCGACTTCCCGACACCGGCCTACATCGTCGAGGCCGCCGCCCGCGCCTGCGCCGAGCCTCGACACCACCGCTACACACCGGCGGGCGGCCTGCCCGAGCTGCGCGAGGCGATCGCGGCCAAGACCCGCCGCGACTGTGGCCTGGAGATCGGGGCGGCCCAGGTCCTGGTCACCAACGGCGGCAAGCAGGCGATCTACGAGGCGTTCGCGACGCTGCTCGACCCGGGCGACGAGGTCTTGGTCCCCGCGCCGTACTGGACGACGTACCCCGAGGCCATCCGGCTGGCCGGCGGCGTCCCGGTGGAGGTCGCCACGGACGAGACCACGGGCTACCTGGCGTCCGTGGAGCAGCTGGAGGCAGCCCGCACCGCACGCACGAAGGTCCTGCTGTTCGTCTCGCCGTCCAACCCGACCGGTGCGGTCTACCCCGTCGAGCAGGTCGAGGCCATCGGGCGCTGGGCGCTGGAGCAGGGGCTCTGGGTGCTCACCGACGAGATCTATGAGCACCTGGTGTACGGCGACGCACGGTTCGCGTCCATGCCGGCGCTCGTGCCCGGCCTCGCGCAGCGTTGCGTCGTCGTCAACGGGGTCGCCAAGACCTACGCGATGACCGGCTGGCGCGTCGGCTGGCTGCTCGGCCCGGACGACGTCGTGAAGGCAGCGACGAACCTTCAGTCCCACGCCACCTCCAACGTCGCGAACGTCTCGCAGATCGCAGCGCTGGCGGCGGTCTCCGGGGACCTCACCGCGGTTCAGGAGATGCGCACGGCGTTCGACCGCCGCCGGCGCACGATCGTCGGCATGCTGAACGAGATCGACGGCGTGACCTGCCCCGAGCCGGAGGGGGCGTTCTACGTCTACCCGTCGGTCAAGGGACTGCTCGGACGGACGCTGCGCGGCCGGACGCCGGGAAGCTCCGCCGAGCTCTGCGAGCTGGTGCTCGAGGAGGTCGAGGTGGCGATGGTGCCCGGCGAGGCGTTCGGTACGCCGGGATACGTGCGGCTGTCCTACGCGCTCGGGGACGACGACCTGGTCGAGGGCGTGTCCCGGTTGCAGAAGCTGCTCGGCGAGGCGAGCTGACGCCGGGTCGCGAGCCGGCCGCAACAGCACCGAGTGGTCCGGCGACGACCTCGCGGCACGCGTGCCGCGCGGCGGCGCCGTGGACGGCGACACGGCCGAGCCTCCACGAGCGCGCGACGTACGCACCCTGCCCAAGGCGCACCTGCACCTGCACTTCACCGGGTCCATGCGCCACGGCACGCTTGTCGAGCTCGCCGCCACCCACGGCGTGTGGCTGCCGGACGCGCTGGTGGCCGAGTGGCCACCGCGGCTACGGGCGACCGATGAGCGTGGCTGGTTCCGCTTCCAGCGGCTCTATGACATCGCGCGCTCGGTCCTGCGGACCGACGACGACCTACGGCGGCTGGTGCGGGAGGCCGCCGAGGACGACGCCGCCGACGGGTCGGGCTGGCTGGAGATCCAGGTCGACCCGTCGGGCTACGCCGCCCGCTTCGGCGGCCTGTCGGCCTTCACGGACCTCGTCGTGGACGCGGCCGCGGACGCGTCCCGGGCCACGGGCGTCGGCGTCGTGGTCGTGGTCGCCGCGAACCGCACCCGCCACCCGCTCGACGCCCGGATCCTGGCGCGGCTGGCGGCCGAGTACACCGGTCGCGGCGTCGTGGGGTTCGGGCTGTCCAACGACGAGCGTCGCGGGCGGGCGGAGGACTTCGAACCGGCGTTCCGGATCGCACGCCGCGCCGGGCTGCTGGCCGTACCCCATGGTGGGGAGCTCGCCGGAGCACGCAGCGTCCACGCCTGCCTCGACGTGCTCGGCGCCCGCCGGGTGGGCCACGGCGTGCGCGCGGTCGAGGACGCGCGTCTGGTACGCCGGATCGCCGACGCGGGCGTGACGCTGGAGGTCTGTCCGGCGTCCAACGTCGCCCTCGGGGTGTTCGACACCGTCGCTGCCGTGCCGCTTCGGGCCCTGCGCGACGCCGGCGTGGCCGTGGCGCTCGGCGCGGACGACCCGTTGTTGTTCGGGTCACGTCTCGCCGCGCAGTACGACATGGCGCGTCAGGTCCACGGGTTCGACGACGCGGGACTCGCCGCACTCGCCCGCTGCTCGATCGACGCGAGCGCAGCACCGGCTCCGGTGAAGGACACCATCCTCGCCGGAGTCGAGCGGTGGCTGCGCGGCGGGTGAGTCGGTGGCCGCCCTCGGCGCGGCGGCGGAGTCGCCGGACCTCGGCGCGGCGGCGGGCGCAGGGCTGTCCACCCGGTCCACGGCCCGCTAGAGCAGCGAGCCGACCAGGACGGGCTCGTTGACCAAGCGCACGCCGAACGCCCGGTCGACGCCGTCGCGCACCTCCCGCGCGAGCGCCAGGAGGTCCCGCGTCGTGGCACCGCCGCGGTTCGTGAGCGCGAGCGTGTGCTTGGTCGACAGGCGGGCGGCACCGGAGCCGAAGCCCTTGGGGAACCCCGCCCGCTCGATCAGCCATGCCGCCGAGGTCTTCACCGAACCGTCCGGCTGGGGCCACCGGGGCGCGTCCGCGGGCAGGCGCGCGGCGTGCTCCGCGTCGAGCACCGGGTTGGTGAAGAAGGAGCCGGCACTCCACGTGTCTGGGTCGTGGGCGTCGAGGACCATGCCCTTGCCTCGGCGCACGGCGAGGACGGCGTCACGGACCTCGGCGACCGGCGCGCGCTCCCCCATGCCGATGCCCAGGGCCCGTGCGAGCTCGGCGTAACGCACCGGTGCACCCAGCTCGCCGAGACGCAGCTGGAACTCGACCTCCACGACGACGTAGCGCGGGTCGCCCCTGAAGCGGCTGTCCCGGTAGCGAAACCCGCACTCCGCGGCGGCGAACGTCCGCCGCCGGCCCTCGACGCGGTCCCAGACCCGGACACGGCTGATCGTTCCGGACACGTCCGCCCCGTAGGCGCCGACGTTCTGGAGGGGCGTGGCGCCGGTCGACCCCGGGATGCCGGACAACGCCTCCAGCCCGACCCATCCCTCGGCGACGGCCCGGGCCACGAACGCGTCCCAGTCCTCACCTGCGGCGACGCGGACAGTCGCGCCGGCACAGTCGCTGACCACCGGCCGAACGCCGCGGGTCGCCACCCGGACTACGGTCCCGGCGAAACCCTCGTCGGCGACGACGACGTTGCTGCCTCCGCCGAGGACCAGGACGGGCTCGCCCTCCGCGTCGCAGCGGGACACCGCCTCGACCAGCTCGTCCTCGCCCTCGACCGTCACCAGAGCGCGTGCGGGACCGCCCAGGCGCAGCGTGGTCAGGGTCGAGAGGGGGACGCCGGTCTGCTCACGCACGACGGGAAAGCCTAGCCGCGCGGTCCGTTCCCGCCCGTCGGGGCGACGTCGCTCTCGGCAGGCTTGCGTGAGGCAAGGATGTCCGTGCGTCCGCGGAATCGCGCGAGGAGCCGCTCATAGGTCCGGCGCCCATCACGACCACGGACGGCTGGGTCCGTGTCGTGGTAGCCCCGGTGCCGCTCCTGACGCACGGGAAGCGGAGTCGGCGGTACGACGATCCGGCCGCCGGCCTCGCGCAGGAGCAGCGAGAGCTCGAGATCGGCGTTGCGGTAGGTCCGCGCCTTCGGCAGACGGGCCGCCGACCGCCGCGGCGGCGTCCCGGCGTACGGCGACAGGTGCCCAGCAGCGCGTCGACCTCACCCGGTCCCGCGTCGGTGAACGACCGCCAGCCGTCGGAGAGGTCCACGTCGACGCCGCGCCACCCGGCCGCGACGACGCGGGGCTCGTCGAGCGCGGTGAGCAGCGGCGTGACGGCATCGCCTTCGAAGACCGTGGACGGGTCGAGCAGGACCTGCACGGCGGCGGTGTCGGCGCGTAGCAACGCCCCCATGGCGGCTCCCCACCCCGGCGACCGCTCGACGTGCCACGTTCGGACGCGACCGGGGTGCTCTCTCGCCAGGCCGTCGACGACCGACGCGCCGCCATGCACGTCGCCGATCTTGAGGATGCCCACGGCGACGTCCACCGGGGCGTGCCCGAGGACCGCCTCCACGCAGCGTCGTATGTCGTGCGGCCACCCCTGCGCCAGGACCACGACGGAGCAACGGTGCGTGTCAGGGTCGCCCGACCGGTCCGGCAGCTCCGACACGTCGCGGAGCACGTCGTACGGCCGGCGCGGCCGCAGCTGCGCACTGTCCGGCGCGTCACGGACGATCCATCCGGCATCGGCGGGCCGGGCGCACATCGCGTCGGCGGAGGCGAAGTCCCCCCGGTGCGCGCGTGGGCCCGGGCGTCGGCGAGCCGACGGATGTCCTCCGGTGGTTCGTCCCCGTCTCCCGGCCAGCCGCTGGCACCGCTCACGCCAGCTGCACGACCGCGCGGGCCTGGCCCAGGACCTTGGAGCCGGCGAAGACGGCCGACAGCTCTACGCGGACCCGTCGCGCGTCGAGCTTCTCGGTCACCCGGCCGCTGAGCTCGACCCTCGCACCCTCGTCGTCGTCCGGGACGATCACGGGACGGGTGAACCGCACGGAGTAGTCGAGGACACCCCCGGGGTCGCCGAGCCAGCCGGTCAGCACCCGCGCGGCCTGACCCATGGTCAGCATGCCGTGCGCGATCACGTCCGGCAGCCCGACGGCGCGCGCGACGCGGTCGCTCCAGTGGATCGGGTTGAGGTCGCCGGAGGCCCCGGCGTAGCGGACCAGGTCCTCGCGGCGGAGCGCGATGGTGACCGGTGGCAGCTCCGTGCCGACCTCGACGTCGTCCCAGGAGACTGTGGTGCCCACCTCAGGCCTCCTGGGCGCGGGCGACAAGGACCGATGTCGAGGTGACGACGTGCTCGCCGTCGACGCTCGCGACGTCACCCCGGACAGTGATCATGTCGTTGCCGCCGACCGAGCGGATCGCGTCGATGGTCACGGCGACAGTGAGCCGGTCGCCGGCCCGGACGGGACGGGCGAAGGCGAAGCGCTGCTCCGCGTGCACCACGCGGCTCCAGTCGAGCCCGAGCGCGGGGTCACGGACGACCTGCTCGGCGGCGGCGAGGGTCAGCACGATCGGGAACGTCGGCGGCGCGACGACCTCGGGGTGGCCCAGCGCCCGTGCCACATCCGCGTCCCGGTAGGCGGGCGAGTCGTCACCGACCGCGACGGCGAACTCGCGCAGCTTCTCGCGGCCGACGTCGTACGGCGTCGTGGGCGGGTAGCTGCGTCCCACGAACGACTGGTCCAGCGCCATCGCACCCCTTCCGTCCGAGTGTTGCGGCGCGACGCTAACAGCCGGGTCGGACAGTTCGGCGGGTGGCGTGCGGCGCACCCGCTGGACGCGGCAGGACGCGGTCGCGGCCGATGCGGGCCCGCTGGCTGGTCGACGGTGCGCGCGCGGCCCGTCAGGGACGACACGTGGAGACGCAACGAGGCCGCCCGACGCGGATGCGTGGGCGGCCTCGGTGCGGAGCTGGACTAGCGCGTCTCGCGGTGCGCGCGGTGGACCCGGCAGTTGGGGCAGAACTTCTTCAGCTCGATGCGGTCCGGGTCGTTGCGGCGGTTCTTGCGGGTGATGTAGTTGCGGTGCTTGCACTCCACGCAGGCCAGCGTGATCTTCGGACGGACGTCGGTGGCAGCCACGGGAGTGCCTTCCTGCAACAGGTCGTGCGGACTCGAGACGGACGGTCAAGGGTATCCGACGTCCGGCGAGTCCTGGGCCGCGGACGACGGGGGGTGGTAGCGGTGGCCGGACTTGAACCGGCGACACAGCGATTATGAGCCGCTTGCTCTACCAGGCTGAGCTACACCGCCACGTCGGCCGCCCCACTCGCACGCGAGCGGTCGACCTCCGAGAGCCCCAATACGGAATCGAACCGTAGACCTTCTCCTTACCATGGAGACGCTCTGCCGACTGAGCTATTGGGGCGAGCGAGCAGAAGGCTACACGCCGCCGGGGTCCGAGCGCCAAGTGGCCGTCCGCGGCGGGCGTCGCCGGTCAGTCGGGCCGGAACCAAGTCGTCGTCCCCACCCGCTCGCGGCGCCAGCCCGACTCGATGTCGACCAGCGTCTCCGTCGAGCCGAGGATGAGGTACCCGTCCGGGCGGAGCGCCCGCCGTACGCGGTCGAGGACCATCCGCTTCGTCGCGGTGTCGAAGTAGATGAGGACGTTGCGCAGCAGGACGACGTCGAAGGGCGGGAGGGACGGCCACCGGCCGGTGAGGTTGACCTGCCGGAAGTCCACCGACCGGCGCAGGTCGTCGTTCACCTGCCACGAGGCCCCGTCGCGGGCGAACCAGCGCGCGCGACGCGTGGCGTCGAGCCCGCGCCCGACCTCGAAGTCGCTGTAGCAGCCGGCCCTCGCGCGGTCGAGGACGTTGCGGGATATGTCGGAGGCGACGATGCGGACGTTCCAGCCGGCGCACGCGGGAGTGTCGCGCAGCAGCATCGCCACGCTGTACGGCTCCTGGCCCGTCGAGCATGCAGCGCTCCAGACGGACAGCGTGCGCTCGTGGCGCCGGGCCTCGACGAGGGAGGGCAGAATGCCCTTGCCGAGCGCCTCGAACGGGTGGCTGTCCCGGAAGAAGGACGTCTCGTTGGTCGTCAGGGCCTCGACGACGTCCATGTGCAGCGCTCCGACGGGCCCGCGTCGAAGCGTGCTCACCAGGGCCGTTGGCGACTCGACGTCCGGGAGGGCGCGCACGAGGTCGCCGACCCGGCTGTCGACGGCGTAGCGACGACGCTCGTCGAGCTGCACGCCGGACTGTGCGGCGGCGAGGGTGCGCAGGTAGGCGAAGTCGGCGTCGGTGAGTGTCATGCCGCACCGCGGTCGTGGGTGCGCTCGTCGTCGGGGCCACCGCCGCGGGCGCGCAGCCAGCACGCGGCCAGCTCCTCGCCCGGCTCGGGCCGGACGATCGTGACGTCCGAGCGGACCGCCAGCGCGTCGAGCAAACGCCGCAGCGACGCCACCGGCTCCGTGCCGGCACTGCCGTCGACCACGAGCGCTGCGAATTCCGTGTCCGTGGGGCGGGCTACGAGCGCGTCCGGCGGAAGCACAGCCCGCAGAGCCGCGGTGACATCGGCCGCCTGCGCCCCCGTCGGTGCGGTGTGGAGGGAGACGGAGACGATCTCGGCGCGGCTGCCGAGCCCGCGGACCTCCGCGTCCTCGGTGCCCAGCGCCTCCGTCCAGACCTCCGCGCTCACCGCTCCACTGACTTCCCGCGGCGCGGAGAAGAGGCGGTTCGCGCGGCGCAGGGCGCCGGCGGAGAGCTCGGCATCGATCAGCCGGCCCAGCAGCCGGGCGTTCATCTCGAGCATGGCCAGGTCGTCGGTGATCTCGGGCAGGTTCTCCCTCGGGGAGATGGCGCACAGGGTCCCGAACAGCGTCCCGTCCGGCCGGGTCAGCGGCACGGCGGCGTAGGTCCCGATCGGCAGGGCACGCCTGATCGGCTGGTCGACGTACGCCGGGATGGTGGCGACCGCGGGCGCGATTCTCGGTCCGAGTCCCTGGACCATCTGCGAGCAGATGGAGTCGTCCCAGCGCAGCTCGGTGCCCGGCTCCACGCCGTACCCGTAGTCGAGCACGTGCAGGAGCCTCCAGCGCTCGCCGTCCACCCGCGTGAACATCGTGAGCGTCGAACCCAGGCGCTGATGGATGTGGGCGAGGACGGCCTCGACAGCGTCGCTGAACGACGCGTAAGCCGGCTCGAGGACGCGCTCCGTCACGTGGGTGCCCCTGATGCAGTCGTGGTGTGCCACCACACGTCTCGGCGCCGGAGTGCAGTCGCTGAAGCCCGCCGGGGCGAATGACGGAACCACCGCACCTCCGCTGGCGAAACCACGGCTCGCCAACATCAAGTCGCGGGTCGGGTCCGCCGATAGCAGGGATAGCGCCGTCCATCCCGTCCGAACACACTGGAGCACCCCTCGTGAACGCCGTCCTGCGCAAGGTTTCCGTCGGTGCACGCCTGGCGGCCGCCTTCGGCGCCCTCACCCTCCTGCTGCTGGCCGTCATCGGCGTGTCGATGACGACGACCGCGGAGCAGACGCGAGCCGCGCACGCCGAGTCACGCGCTGCCACGCTCGAGGCCGACGCGCTCCGCCTGCAGTACAACGTGGCGGATCTCAACGGGTGGCAGACGTCGTACGCCTTCGACGTCGCCCTCGGCCTCCCGGGCGCCGCGTCCGACGACGGCCCGTCCCGGCGCAAGTTCCTCACCGCGGCCGACTCCGCCGGCGAGCGGCTGTCGGCGCTCGAGGAGGCGGGGCTCGACTCCGCGGACGCCGCGACCCTTGCGAGCGCGCGCAAGGGCTTCGACGCCTACGTCGCGCTCGACGACAAGGTCATCGCCGGTTACCGCAGCGGCACCCCTGCCGAGCGCAAGGCGTCCGACGCGCTCGTCGGCGGTGAGGCCATGACGCTGTTCGCCGCTCTGGTCCAGGACACCGAGGCGCTCGCGTCCTCCTTCCGCGCGGCGGCCAAGGCGGCCGGGACCGCCTCCGAAGCCGCTGCGGCCAAGGCCTCACGCGCGGTCACGCTGCTCGGCGGCTGCGCGGTCGTCCTCGCCATCCTTCTCTCCGTCCTGATCGCCCGCTCGATCACGGTGCCGCTCGGCGAGCTGCGGGCGCGGCTCCAGGACATCGCCGAGGGAGACGGCGACCTGACCGCGCGGCTGCCGGAGGGCGGCGCGGACGAGGTCGGAGCGGTCAGCCACGCGTTCAACAGGTTCGCGGACAAGGTCGCGCGCCTCGTCGCCACGGTCGCGCAGAACGCCGTCGGCCTCGGCGGTGCAGCCGAGGAGATGTCTGCCGTGAGCCAGCAGCTGCGCGCCGGCTCCGAGGTCGTGTCCGGCCAGGCGGAGGAGATGGCGGCGGCGACGCAGCAGATGTCCGGCAGCATCGTCACGATCGCGGCCGGCTCCGAGGAGATGGTCGCCTCGACCGGGGACATCGCCAAGAGCTCCTTCACCGCGGCTGAGGTCGTGGGCAACGCGGTCGCCGTCGCCGGGAGCGCCAACCAGGCCGTTGCCGAGCTCGGCGCGGCCTCGGTCGAGATCGGCAGCGTGATCAAGGTCATCACCTCGATCGCGGAGCAGACCAACCTGCTGGCCCTCAACGCGACGATCGAGGCCGCGCGCGCAGGTGAGGCCGGCAAGGGCTTCGCGGTCGTCGCCAACGAGGTCAAGGAGCTCGCCCAGGAGACGGCGCGGGCGACCGAGGACATCGGTCGCAAGCTGGAGGCGATCCAGTCGGGCAGCGCCGCCGCCACCGAGGCCATCGAGCGGATCGGCGGCATCATCTCGCAGGTCCACGACACCCAGACGACGATCGCGGCAGCGGTGGAGGAGCAGACGGCGACGACCGCGGACATGGGTCAGAGCGTCGGACAGATCGCGGAGGCCTCGCGCGACGTCGCAGCACAGGTGTCGAGCCTCGCGTCGGTCGCCGCGGAGGGCACCCTCAGCGCGGGGCACGCCGAGCAGTCGGCGCACGAGCTCGCGCGTCTGGCGACGCAGCTGCGTGACCTCGTGTCCGGCTACCGCTACTGACGGGAAGGCATGGCGTCGCCGGTCCGCCGGTGCTCCGCCGTCCGCCCGCGGACGGCGCCCGGCGGACCGGCGACGCGCCACAGAGCACGAGCAGCCGCTGACGAGGAACGGCCCCC
>JALYMU010000380.1 GCA_030773595.1 Actinomycetota bacterium
CACGATCCGCGCCCGCTGAGCAACTCCCGCCCGCACCGACGACGAACGCACCAGGGACGACAATTTCTCCTCGTCCCCTGGTCGAAGGACCAACGCGGCAGCGACAGACATGCCTCATTGTTGCGAATTCACATCGGAAAGTCACTTACGACACGCGACACTAGTGCGACACGCGACGAAATGGCTCGCGAATTCACACGACTCAGGGTCGCTACTATGTCAGTGCGAGCCAGATCCTCGACGCCCTCGAGGCCGCAGAATCTCCGCAGAACCGCGATACCGACACCAACGACGACGACTGAGCCTCAGCTCGGCGCGGGTCGCCCATGCGGCGGGAGAAGCAGTCCAGCACAATCGCGAGCTGGTCGACAGCGCCCCGAGCATTTCCAGGGTCATGCCCCGCCAGCCGGCGCCCTCCGCGAGTCCATGGCCGGGCACTCCTGGGCGGAACTCTGTGCCCGTCCGATCCGTACCCGCCGCTCACCCGTAGCCCGGTGGCCGCCGGAACCCACCCGTGACCTCCGCGACCATCCGCGCCGCCGCGAGCGTCCTCCGGTCCTCCCCCGGCTTGCCCACGACCTGAGCGCCCACCGGCAGCCCGTCTGGTGTGAGCCCCAACGGCACCACTGTCGCCGGCAGCCCGGCCATGCCCACGACGATCGGCCAGGTCAGCTGGTCGAGGTACGGCCGGGGCTCACCGCCGACGTCCATCGTGCGGGCGATCCGGTGGTCGACCGACGCGATCTGATCGTGCTCGGGGTCGTGCGGGAGCGCGGGCACCGGCGTCACGGGGCACACCACCACGTCCACCCGGTCCAGCAGCTCCAGCCACGCCGTCTGCATCCGTCGTCGCCGCGAGTCGGTGCGCAGCCAGTCGCGGTGCGGCATGGTCTCCGCGACCGCTCGGCGTACCTCCAGCGAGTCGCCGCCGCGCGCGGCGACCTGCCGCAGCCGCTCCATCTCCTCGTCCCCGGTCCGCTCCGACGAGGCGGCGACCCACAGCGCGAACGCCACCTCCTGCGCCTCGGCGAGCGGAAACGACGGTCGCGCCGCGCGGTCCACCGACGCTCCCGCCGACTCCAGCGCGTCCGCCGCCGACTCCAGCACCGCCGCGACCTCGGGACCGGTCGGGCACGCCGGGTCGTCGGCCCACACGCCGACCCGCAGGGACCGGACGTCCTCGACCCGCGCGGGAGCCAAGTCGAGCGCCCAGCCCGTGCCGGTCACCGGGTCGGGACTGGCGATCACCCCGAGCGCCAGCTCCAGGTCCTCCGCGCACCGCGCCATCGGCCCGACGTAGAGCAGGTCGATGTCCTTGCCGGGCTGGTCCGGCCCCACCGACGGCCGGTGGCCGAGCAGCGGCACCAGGCCGTGGGTCGGCGCGTGCCCGTAAACCCCGCAGTAGTGCGCGGGCTGGCGGATCGACCCGCCGCTGTCGCTGCCGAGCTCCAGCGCCGTCAGCCCGGCGGCGAGGGCGACCGCGGCGCCGCCGGACGAGCCGCCGCAGGTCCGCGAGAGGTCCCACGGGTTGTTCGTGCGGCCGAAGACCTCGTTCGCCGTCTCCTGCCCGGTCACGCCCGGCGGGCAGTTCGTCTTGCCGAGGATCACGGCACCCGCGCCGCGCAGCCGCCCCACCGCGAACGCGTCGTAGTCGGGCACGTCGTCGGCCAGGTCCGTCATGCCCGACGTGCTGCGCATCCCCGCGACCGTGAACGCGTCCTTCACCGTGATCGGCACGCCGTGCAGCGGACCGACCTCACGTCCCTCGGCAACCGCCCGGTCGCACTCGCGCGCCGTACGGCGGGCACCCTCCGGGTCCAGCGTGACGACCGCGTTGAGCGCCCCGTTGTGCCGCTCGATCCGGTCGAGGTAGAGGTCGACGAGGTCGGCACTGCGCACCTCCCCGTTGCGGACCATTTCCGCGAGCCGGTACGCCGGGGAGTACGCGAGGTCTACCTCGCTCGGCGTCGTCACGGGCGGGCGTGGGTGCGGGTGGCGGTCACGGGGCGTCCCATACCTCCGCCCGGAAGGAAGTACGCCTGACTCGTGCTGTCGTGGGGTACTTCGTCCGTGTTCGCGGACCTGCCCTGGAGTAGCCCTCATGACCTTGACCCACCCGGACTCCCCGCTCACGCTGCACCGTTCCGGCGCACCGGCCGAAGGCCTGAGCGCGGCCGTCGACCGCGCCCTCGACGCCGGCGGCGGCGCACTGGCGGCGTTGCGCGGAGCGACCGCGGTCGACCGGCACGACCGCTTCGCGACGCTGCTCGTGGTCTACGACGCGCTCACCGGGCCGGTACGGCCGCCGGCGAGCCGGGCGCGGCACGCGGCGGGTCCGGAGGTGGCCGACCTGAAGCGACGGCTCGAGGCGGACTGGCTTGCCGAGCTCCCGCAGACGCCGAGCGACGACGAGCGCCCCGACGCGGTGGAGGCGATGCGCGCGCTTGCGACGCAGGACCGGCTGCACCCGACGTACCGCTGGCTGTCCCGGACCGCCTCCCGCGAGGAACTCGTGAGCTTCCTCGACCTCGAGGGCGGGCCGGACGCCGGGTTCGACGACCTCGTCGCGGTCTGCCAGGTGGGGCTGGACGGGGCGCCCAAGATGGAGCTTGCGAGGAACTACTGGGACGAGATGGGCAACGGCGTCCCTGCCGCGGTGCACCGCCGGCTGCACGACGAGCTCGTCGCCGCGCTCGGGATGACTCGCGTGCCGGTCGGCGAGCAGCCGGTCGCGGCGCTGGAGCGCGCCGCCCTCGGCGGCCTGCTGGCCACGAACCGGTGGCTGCTCCCCGAGATGGTCGGCGCGCTGGGGCTCATCGAGCTGCAGGCGGGACCGCGCTGCCGGCTGGTCCTGCAGGCGCTCGAGCGGGTCGGGGTCCCGCGCGGCGCCCTCCCGTTCTATGAGGTGCACGCCGAGGTCGACCCCCGGCACGGTAAAGACTGGCTCGACAACGTCGTCGCGCCACTGACGGCGGACGACCCCGCGTGGGCGCCGGGCATCGTCCGCGGCGCGGCCTGGCGGCACACCGTCGACCAGGGGTTCCTCGACGCGGCCGCCGACCGCTTCGGCGCGTGGTGACGGCGGGTACCGTCCCTGCGGGGGGCAGGCTGTCGGCGTACGACGAGAGCGTGCCGGGGCCGCCGCAGGACGAGGTGCTCGCCGAGCGATTCGCCGACATCCGAGACCGGCGGCGCGCCGACCCGGCGGTCCTCGACGAGGTGCATGACCTCGTCCTGGTCGTGTCGAGCTCGCGCGGCGGGTCGACGCTGCTCGCGGAGATCCTGCGGGGCTGGCCCGACCTGGTCGGCCTGCCCGGCGAGGTCAACCCGTACGTCGTGGTGGCACAGCTCGGCGCGTCGGGGCGACGGGAGGCGCTGGCCGGCGAGCTGGCCGCCGACCTGGGCCGTCCCGCCGACACGCTCGCCATCGAGGGGAGCGACGGCGCGCCGGCCGACGACTTCGCGCTGCAGTGCGCGTGGCGCATGGCCGCGCAGTGGCCCGGCGTGCCGCTCGGTACCGGCGAGGTGACCGCCGGGGTCGACCGCGTGCTGGCCGACGTCCCCGACGTGCGGTTCGACGACGGCGGTGCCGCGTTCACGGCACGGCTGCTCGACGAGCTGGGCGGGGCGGCCCGGGGCTTGGACCTGCGCCGCTACGACGTACCGGGCGACGACCTCGGCAAGCCGCCGGCCGGCCCGCCGGCCGACACGGTCGTGGAGATGACGCCGTACCGCCTGCTTCGCCCCTGGGCGCGGGCGAGCGCGGCCGACCTGCGCGAGCGGCCCGTCGTGCTGGCGACACCGCGCAACTCCTTCCGCATCGCCCACCTCGCCTCGCTGTTCCCGCAGGCGCGGTTGCGACTGCTGCACCTGACCCGCAACCCGGCCGCGTCGGTCAACGGCCTGGTCGACGGCTGGCTGCACCACGGGTTCTTCAACTGCCGGGTCGACCGCCCACTGTCCATCCGGGGGTACACCGACCGCTTCCCGGGATGGGGGCGTGAGTGGTGGAAGTACGACGTGCCGCCGGGCTGGGAGCACGTGACCGACGCGCCGCTGCCCGAGGTCGCCGCGCTGCAGTGGCGGACCGCGCACGAGGCCGTTCTCGAGTCCGTCGTGATCGGCGGGTACGACGTCCACCGGCTGGCCTACGAGGATCTCGTCGGTCCGCCGGAGGCACGCGAGCGGGTCGGGCGCGAGCTCGGCGACTGGCTCGGGATCGGCGACGTCGACGGCTTCACCGACCGGGTACGCCGGGGGCTGGCGCCCGTGATGGCGACCGCTCCCCCGGCCCCGGGACGCTGGCGGCGGCGGGAGGCAGACCTGGTCGGTGTCGTCGCGGACCGGCGGGTCCTGGACGTGGCCGAGACGCTCGGCTACCCCCGTGACCCCGACGCGTGGTCGTGAGGCTCTACGACACGCGCACCCGCCGGGTGGTGGACGTCCGCCCGGCCACGCCGGGGCTGCTGCGGGTGTGGTCGTGCGGCCCGACGGTCTACCGGTACGCCCACGTGGGGAACCTGCGGACCTTCCTGCTCGCCGACCTCGTGCGACGCGTCGCCGAACTCGACCGGCTGCGCGTCCACCTCGTGCAGAACATCACCGACGTGGGGCACCTCGCCGACGACACCGCCGTGGAGGGCCACCACGACACGGCGGTGGAGGCCCTGGCGGACCGGGTGCAGCCCGGCGAGGACAAGGTCGTCGCGGAGGCGCACCGCCTCGGGACCACCGCAGAGCGGCTCGCCCGCCACTACGAGGAGGCCTTCCACCGCGACCTCGCCGCGCTGAACATCCGGCCCGCGCAGGCCCACCCGCGGGCCAGCGAGTCGGTCCCGCTCATGATCGCCCTCATCGACCGGCTGCTCGCGACCGGCGCCGCCTACGTCGGCGGCGACGGGTCGGTGTTCTTCGACGCGCGGCGCTTCCCGTCGTACGGCGCGCTGTCGGGCAACTCCCTGGACCGCCTCCGCCCCGGCCACCGCGTCGAGGGGGTGGACCCGGCGAAGCGCTCCCACGCCGACTGGGTCCTGTGGCGGCGCGCCGGCGACCGGCGCGAGATGACATGGGACTCGCCGTGGGGCCGCGGGTTTCCCGGCTGGCACGTCGAGTGCTCCGCGATGCTGCTGCACCACCTCGGACCCGCGGTCGACGTCCACGTCGGCGGCGTCGACCTGCGCTTCCCGCACCACGAGGACGAGCGGGCTCAGACCGACACCGTCGTGGGGCGGGAGGTCGTGCGGCTCTGGCTGCACGGCGAGCACGTGCTCTTCGAGGGCCGCAAGATGTCGAAGTCCGCGGGAAACGTCGTCCTGCTGAGCGACGTCTCGCAGCGAGGGCTGGACCCGCTCGCCGTCCGGCTGGCCTTCCTCGGCGTGCGCTACCGGACGCAGACCGACCTGACCTGGCGCACCCTCGTGGACGCCGACGCGCAGCTGCGCCGGTGGCGCGCCCGGGTGGCGGCGTGGGCGGAGTCGCCGTCCCGGCCGATCGCCGGAAGCTACGCCGACGAGGCGGTCAGCGCGCTGCGCGAGGACCTCGACACGCCCGCGGCCCTGCGGGCGCTCCGGCGCCTGGACCAGGACGCGTCGGTGCCGGACGGCGCGAAGTTCGAGACAGCGGCTTACCTCGACCGCGTCCTCGCGCTGGACCTCGTCCGCGATGTCGGTCGGGCGCCGCCCGCGGCGCCGGCGCTGCCGCCCGGTGCGGAGGACCTACTCGTACGTCGGGCCGCCGCGCGTGCCGAGCGGGACTGGGCCGCAGCCGACCGGCTCCGCGACGAGCTCGCCGCGCGCGGGGTGGCGGTGCGCGACACGCCGTCGGGTCAGGAGTGGTCGCCGCTCGCGGACCGGCTCCCCCCGGGCTCGTCGTCCTGACCAGGCAGATTGGTGACGCGCTGGCGGGCGGGCACTACGACGAGGCGCCGCCACGGTGCGCCATGCGCCACCACCGGCCGTGCCTCGCTACCCGTTGAGCGGCGGCGGGCGGCCAGGGCTACTGACGTGGCCCAGAAGACGTCCTCCCGTTCGCTGCCCCCAGTGCAGAGCCGCGCGCTGGTCAACGAGACAGGATGTACCTGCGGACGTGCCAGCCGAAGGCGCCGGCCGCGGGGTCCGCGGGATCGTGTGCGATGTCGTGGAGGCCGTCGCCGCCGCGCGGGAGTGACCGTGCCGGGTCGGACCGGTCGCGTGGCCGGGCAGCCGCCTGCGCACCAACCTCGCCCGCGCCGGCAGGGATCGGCCGTCTTTCGTCCGGTGGCTTCTGATGGTGATGCCAGTCGGGTCGGGGTTCGGCCAGCGCGGGACGCGCCCGCGCTGTCACGCGCCCGGTCGGAGTGGTCCACACGAAGTGGCCCGGCTGAGGCTGCTCGAGCCCGAACCCGGCGTGCTTGTCGCCGTGGTCGTCGGCACAACGGACCGAGGTTCGTCTCCTCGGTCGGCCCATCTGGGTAACGCACCGTGTGGTCGAGATCGCAACCCGCGGCAGGACGCGTGCACACGGGGCTGACGCAGGTCTGATCGCGCGTGACGACATGCCCGGCCAGCACCGCTCCCGGGTCGTGGGTGGCGGTGGCGTAGTCGAGCATGGCGCCGGTCACCGGGTCGGTGAGCACCCGCCGCCACGTGGCGTCCGTGGCGATTCGCCGCGCCATCTCCGCCGGGATCGGGCCGTACCCCGCCAGCCAGCCCGGCGCGTCGGTCACGCCGAGGAGCGTGTCCGCCCCGACCGTAACGTGCAGCTCGGACCGGTGGCGCCCCGCGGGCAACGCCACCCCGTCATACCCCCCTGCGGCGAGCACATCAGCGGCGATCCCGGCGAGCAGGTCCACCCGCAGCTGCGCCAGCGTGCGCGTCTCGCCCGGCTCCCGGCGCGCGGTGCGGGCCAGACCGTCCGCCGCC
>JALYMU010000381.1 GCA_030773595.1 Actinomycetota bacterium
CATCGGCACCTCCATCGGTGAGCCCGGCGCGACAGTCGACGAGGTCATGCACGCGGCCGACAAGGCGATGTACGCGGTGAAGTTGGCACGCCAGCGGTCCCGACGCTCGCGCTGAGCACGGGTCCCAGCTCGTAGCATCGTCATTCGACGGAAACCGTCAGGCGAGGGGTGGGAGGTGTCCTCGCAGTCACTGTTGGCCGTCGCCCTGGGTCACGCTTGGGAGTGGTCACAAGCGGGTGAGCTCCTGGGCCTGCGCGAGCCGGTCGAACGCTGGGACAAGCTGCTGAGCTACTCCGAACCCCGCGGCCGCCTGCGCTTCATCGACCACCGGACCGCCATCCCTCCGGAGGAGAACCTGTTCTCGTGGGTCCCGGAGCTCGACGAGACGTCGGACCCCGACGCGTGGCACCCGATGGACGCGCTCTTCGCGCCCCTGGTCAGTCGATCCGGGGAGCTGATGGGCGTGCTGAGCGTTGACATGCCAGTCAACCGTCGCCGTCCGGACGCCATCCAGCTCGAGCTCCTGGAGATCTTCGCCTCCCAGGCTGCCCTGGCGATGGAGCACGCGCGCATGCACGAGGCGCTCAAGGACCGCGAGTCCGAGCTGCGGCATGCCGCGACGCACGACACGCTGACCGGCCTGGCCAACCGTGCGCTGTTGATGGAGCAGGGCGCACAGGTCACCGCCGCGGAGGGCGGCGAGGTCGCAGTGGTCGTCATCGACCTCGACGGGTTCAAGGCCGTGAACGACCGGTTCGGCCACCACGCGGGCGACGCTGTCCTCGTCGCGCTGGCCGAGCGGATGCGTCACGCCGTACGCAGCAGCGATCTCGTGGCGCGCGTCGGTGGTGACGAGTTCGTCATCGTGCTGGCCGGTGAAGGTGTCGAGCCGCTGGCATCCGGTCTGGCGGACGGCCTGGAGCGGGTGCTCTGCGACCCGGTGCGCGGGGTAGGCGAGGACTATCGCGTGGGTGCCAGTGCGGGTTTCTCCGTCGCCGGCCGGCCCGCGGAGCTGGAGTTGCTCCTCGCGCGCGCGGACCAGCGGATGTACGAGCGCAAGCGGGCGCGTGGCCGGCGGTGACTGCTGCCGCGCTCTGCCCGCCGCCCAGGTCAGCCGAGGGTCCGTCGTGCCCGCCCCGCGTACGCCGGCATCGGTCGGGGCGGCACGCCATACGTCGGGCACCGGTCGTGCCCGGCCCCGCCGTACACCCGGCACGGTCGCGGGCACGCCGTCGCCGTTGCCCCCCTGACGTCGCGGCGGCGCGTCCCGTACCGTCTGTCCCGCCGGGCCGTTAGCTCAACTGGCAGAGCAGCGGACTTTTAATCCGCGGGTTCAGGGTTCGAGCCCCTGACGGCCCACCGCGCTGACCTGTGGAAACACGTCGGCAGACGCGTCGTTGCCCGCAGCGTTCGTGCCCTGTGTGCTCATCGTGTGTTCAGCCGGTCGGCGAGGCACCAGCGCAGCCGCCGCCTCGGCGGCCTTGCGGCCAACGCCGCGCAGTAGGTGCGAGTAGGTGTCTGCCGTGATCACGAGGGAGCTGTGGCCGAGCAGCTTTGAGACGATCGCGAGGTCAACGCCCGCGGCGAGTAGCAGGGACGCCCTGCCGTGTCGGAGATCATGAAGTCGTACCGGAGGAAGACCAGCCGCGCGAGCGAGATCCGCGAAGTGCTTCGTTGCGTAGTTCGGTCGGACAAAGGTGCCGTCCTCCCGCGTGAACAGGAGCCCACGTAGCTCAACCTGACGTCCGTCCTCGTCTGGGAGGGCCACGATCTCCTGCCACGCCGATCCCCAAGCGGCCCGCTCGGCGTCCTGGCGGAGCCGATGGGCGAGGAGCATGCCCACCGTCGTCGCGTCCAGCTCGATGACGCGGTCTTCACCGGAGCGCGTCTTCGGTCGGCCCGCGATCACCCTCGGTCCGACTTCGACGAGCTGCCGGCGCACCACGACGGTCCCCAACTCAAGGTCGACATCGTCCCACCGAAGAGCGAGGGCTTCGCCTCGCCGTAGCCCTGTCGCCGCAGCGAGCTCGTAGTAGGCGGCGAGCCGGTCATGACCGATCGCGTCGAGGAAGCGGCCGAGGTCCTCCGGTTGCCACGGCGTTACCCGAGGCCGATCAGACGTGGGCAACTCCACGTGGCTCGCCACGTTCGTCTGGACGTAGCCCTGACGCAAAGCGGCCGTGAGGGCCGAGCGCAGGGTGGCACGGATGCGGTGCATCGTTGCGGGGGAGATCGACCGGTCGCTCGCTGAGACCGCATCGAACATCGCCGCAATGTGGACAGTGCGTAGGCGATCGAGCGGCACGTGTCCGAGATGGGGGATGAGGTAGCCGTCCAGGTGACCCCGGTAGGACCGACGCGTCGATGCGCGAAGGCCACGTCGGCCGGCTAGCCACTGCTCGAGCCATTCTCCTGTGGTCATGCTCCGGTTGATCGCATCGCTCGCACCGAGGCGACGGCGAAGCTCGTCGACGGTCGGAAGGTCACCGCCACGCCTGCTGCGATCGAACAGGAGGTCGCCGATTCGCCGCCGCGACGCCTCGTCGTCGCCCCCCACCTTGACCAGGTCGCGCACTTGCTCGAGGGCCCGGCCGGCCTCGGTCTTCGTCCGGTACCCGATCCGCCGTAGCTGGCGGCGGCCAGCAGTGGTCTCGAGCCAGACCGCGAACCCGGCAGTGCCATGGTCGCGCTTCACCAGCGCGGGACAGGCCCGGCCGAGCTGCCGCCCGTTCTCGTCTCGGCAGCCACACCTCCGAAACGTCGACCCGTTCACCCCTGTCCCCTCCTCTGTGGCAGGACCAGCAGGCCACGCTGGCGCGCCTCTCGCAGCCACCGGTGAACCGTCGTCACGGGAACACCGGCCTCCTGCGCCAGTTCCTGAGCCGGTCTCGGACTCGAGGACGCCAGGAACAGGAACAGGTCGGCGACCGCGGCGTAGAAGTCGTCAGGACGCTTGTGCGTCGAGTCAGCGGCCGAGAAGCGGACCCGAGGCCGGGTCTGTCGCCGCGGCTTGGGCGGAAAGATCCACGTGTCCGGAACCTCGGTGAGGTCGCTCCAGCCGTCGGTGAAGGGCATGTCGCGCGTCACGAGGACGTCGCTGGGCACGAGGTCCTTCATCGCGTCCCGATGCTGCGGACGATTCACCGCGGCCTCGATCCGGCGGAAGGGGATCACCCGCAGGTACCCGCTGTCGAAGTCCACGCCGCTCTGCGCGTCCGATACGACATGCAACTCGCGCACCTCGATCGGCTCGCGTGTCGGGTCGGAGGAGTGGCCGGCGAAGCCGAAGCGGAGCCATGTATAGGAGGACTCACCGCTCCTGACGTCCGCGAAGTAGGCCGCCCAGCCAGCGCGTGTGACCGGGGCGAAGCTAAGGCACTCCCGCCCGTCTGGCGTGAGCGGGACGATGTACGGCTGCGGCTCACCCTGGGGCGGCTCGCTCTGCTGGTCCGTCACAGCACGAACGTACCGCCACTGTCCCGTTCCGTCAACGGGTGCACCGACACACGTATGTCGTTGCGACGTTTGACTAGTCTCACTGGCGTCACTAGAGTCAGCGGCATGAGGTCAGCGGCTGCAGTGGTTGACGAGTCACCCCTGGCGGAGCGCGTCCGCGCGGCTCAGCTTCCGCCGGTTCGGGTTCGTGCTCAGATCCGGAGAACAGCGCGCGCCAGCTTGCGCGACGTTGCTCTGGAGCTCGGCGTCAGCCCGATGACTGTCTTGCGATGGGAGCAAGGGAAGGCCGAGCCGCGGCTAGCACATGCGCTCGCTTACCGCCAGCTTCTCGATGCACTGAGTGAGGCCGTGAGATGAGCGTCGGGATGACGCGCGCGCAGCTGCTGCAGCTTCCCGCAGCTGTCGACGTCTCGACAGCGGCCCGTGCCTACGGGTGCTCGCCGTGGACAGTCCGCGAGCGCATCCGCCGTGGCGAACTGCCGTGCCTACGCCTCGGACGCCTCGTGAAGATCCGCGCGGTCGACATCTGCGCCGAGCTGCTCGGCATGACCCCTGACATGCGCGAGGGCGCGCCCGCCAGCGCGCCCGCCGCCACCATCGACTGCGACCAACCCGGAGGCCGCGATGCATCTAAAGGTAGTCCGTACCCAGCCGCCCGACGAGCAGCTCGAGCTGGGTCAGCTCCTGCATGACAGGGTCACCACCACCGACACGAATACCGTACCCGTCGCGGACGACATTCCCGCACAGCTTCGCCGCCGACACGACGCAACGCTGCGCCTCCCGCCGCTCGACGACGGTCGCCGTGACCCGCTACTCGCTCGACGGCCACGGATGTCGGTGGCGTTGGCGCGGGCGGCGTATTCCCATCTCGAGGCGTGTGGGCTTCTGTCCGAGCTCGTCGTCGACGTCCTGCGCCGGGAGGTCGAGTGACGATGACGGCTTACGGGCCTAGCACCGTAAAGCGCACTCGCCGGACGTCCGCCGAGCTGGACGCGCTGGACGAGACGATCATCTCCATCGTCACCGCCGAGGAGCCGATCACCCTTCGGGGCGTCTATTACCGCTGCGTCTCCTTCGGCGTCGTCGAGAAGACCGAGCTCGCCTACCGCGCCGTGGGTCGACAGCTGCTCAAGCTCCGTCGGGCTGGACGCAACTCCTACGGCTCGATCACCGACGGCACGCGGTGGATCACCAAGCCGACCACCTGGCGCGACGTCGACTCCATGCTCACGGA
>JALYMU010000382.1 GCA_030773595.1 Actinomycetota bacterium
GAGGAGCGGCGGCACTGGCACACCGGCTGCTGGCAGGCCCGCTCGCGCCGCGCGCCGCGCGGGCGGAGAACGTCCCAGCCGTGACTCCGGTGCCCGAAGCGCCCGCGCATCCCGGTCGGGACGGGCCGGCCGCTCGCCGTCCGCGCACCGGCCACGGGATGCGTCTCGTCCTCGCGGTCGTGGCCACCGTCCTCGCCGTCGGCGCCGCACGCTGGGTCACTCCCGAGCGCTTCCCGGCGTACGACGGGACGCTGCGGCCGGCACGCGCGGCCGGCGGGGACACGCTCACGGCCGACGCCCGCTGGGCGGTGACCCGCCCGGTGCCGGCGACGCTGCGCCGCTGCGTGTGGGTGGTCCTCGTCCTGGCGCCGCCCGAGCTGGCCGGCTGGCGCGACGCGCGGGCCTTGGGCCGGCTCGTGCGACCCGAGAGCACAGGCGCCGCCCGCCGGGTCGTCGAGCAGTACCGCGACGTGCTTCCGCTGGAGATCGAGGGGTACGGCCGGACCTACGTGCTCGACCAGCCAGCGCGCCGGTTCGAGGTGTCGATGCGCGTAGGAGCCGAGGACTGGGTGACACCGACCCCGACCGGCGGGTCCGCGCACAACCGGGTGCGTGCCTGGTTGTCGGCGGCGTGCCCGGCCGCCGTGCACGGCATCGTCGAGCTGGACATGGCGGAGCCCTAGGCTGCGAGGTGATGGCCGAGATCCGCGCGAACACCGTGCTCCCCGCGAACCGGCGCCCGCTGACGCTGCACACGGCCGACGGGCTGCGCCTCGTCGGCGAGCTCGCCACGCCGGTCGACCGGGACCCGGTGGCGACGCTCGTGACGCTGCACCCGCTGCCGACCCACGGTGGGTTCATGGACAGCCACGTGTTGCGCAAGGCGGCGGCCCGGCTTCCGGCGCTCGCGGGCGTTGCCGTACTCCGGTTCAACACGCGCGGGACGTCCTCGCCGCACGGCACGAGCGAGGGCGCGTTCGACAACGCGGACAGCGAGCGCTACGACGTGGCGGCGGCGATCGAGCTCGTGGAGTTCGAGGACCTGCCGCGCAGGTGGCTGCTCGGGTGGTCGTTCGGCACGGACCTGGCGCTCATGCACGGCTGCGACCCCTCGATCGAAGGGGCCATCCTGCTTTCCCCGCCGCTGCGCTTCTCCCGGGACGAGGATCTCGACGTCTGGGCGCGCTCGGGCAAGCCAGTGGTGGCCCTCGTGCCGGAGTACGACGACTACCTGCGCCCCGACGAGGCACGGCGGCGCTTCGCCCGCATCCCGCGAGCCGAGGTGGTCGGCGTCGAGGCCGCCAAACACCTGTGGGTGGGGGAGCCCTACGTCAAGCGCGTGCTCGACGAGATCGTCGCGCGAGTGGTCCCGCAAGCCGCGCCGCTGCCGACGGAGTGGGACGGTCCGGTCGAGACGTTCGAGAGCGCGGGCGTGTGACGCAGCTCCGCACGCGTGTGTAGGACACAGAGCCGAGGAGGAGTCCATGACGGCGCTCGTGCTGCTGCACGCGTTTCCGCTCTCCGCGCGGATGTGGGACCCCCTCCTCACGCGTCTCGACGGGGAGGTCGTCGCCCCGCAGCTTCCCGGGTTCGGCGGCACGCCGGCGCCCGCGGAGCCGCCGTCGCTCGACGCGTTCGCCGACGCGGTGGCGAGCGAGATGGACTCGCGGCGCCTCGACCGTGCAGCGCTGTGTGGCCTGTCGCTCGGCGGCTATGTCGCGATGGCCTTCGCCCGCCGGCATGCCGACCGCCTGGCCGGTCTCGTCCTCGCCGACACGAAGGCCTCCGCCGACCCACCCGCGGCCCGGGACAACCGCGAGCGGATCGCGCGGACCGTGCTGGCGGAGGACTCGACCCGCGTGCTCCTGGACGACGTCCTCCCGGCGCTGCTCGGGCCGACGACGACGACGCAGCGCCCGGAGGTCGTCGCCACGGTCCGCGGGATGGTGGAGCGGGCCGACCCCGCCGGCGTGGCATGGGCCCAGCGCGCGATGGCGGCGCGGCCGGACTCCTTCGACGTCCTGCGGGGTCTGCGGGTACCCGCACTGGTGGTCGTGGGCGAGGACGACACGCTCTCGCCCGTGGCGGACGCGCAGGCGATGGCCGACGCGCTCCCGGACGCGCGGCTGGTCGTCGTACCGGGTGCGGGGCACCTGACCGCGCTCGAGGACCCCGACGCGTTCGCTGCGGCGGTCGTGGCGTTCGTCCCCGAGGTCGGCTGAGTGAGCAGCTACAGGCGGTCCTGGCGGGGGATGAGGACCTCGCGCGCCAGCAGCAGCGTCGCCGCCGCGGTCGGGATCGCGAGCAGCGCGCCCACCACGCCGAGAAGCGTCCCGCCGACGAGCACCGCCATCACCGTCAGAGCCGCCGGCACGTCGACCGCCCGGCGCATCACCCGCGGGTAGACGACGTAGTTCTCGACCTGCTGGTAGATCCCGTAGAAGACCAGCGCCAGCACCCCGGCGTACCACGAGTTGAAGAACGCCACCGTCGCCGCGGCCAGCGCGCCGATCGTCGCTCCGACCATCGGCACCAGCGCCATGAGCCCCACGAAGATCGACAGCGCGAGCGCGTAGGGGACGCCGAGGATCAGCAGGAAGACGTACGACGAGACGCCGGCCACCGTCGCGACGAGGAACGCGCCGCTGACGTAGCCGCCGATGCGCAGGAGGATCTCGTCGCCGAGCAGCGTGACCCGCTCGCGGCGCGACGCCGGCGCGAACCGGTAGGCCTGGCGCTTGATGCTCGGCAGCGACGCCAGGAAGTACAGCGTCAGCACCAGCACGGTGAAGACGCTGAACACCGCGCCGAGGACGATCTTTCCGACGCCGAGGATGCCGCCGAAGAAGCGCTCGCCCAGCGCCCCGCTGGCGACGTAGTCCTGGATGCGGTCGAGGATCCCGAAGTTATCGTCCAGCCGGGCCACCGTCCGGGACTCCTGCAGCCGGTCGATGAGCTCCGGCGCGGACTCGACGAACGTCCGGGTCTGCTCGACCACGGGAGGAACGACGCTGACGATGAACCCCAGCAGTGCGAGCAGGAACAGCAGGAACACCACGCCGACGGCCAGGGCGCGGCGCATCCCCCGGCTCATGAGCCACTCGACCGTGGGGTTGAGCCCGATGGCGAGGAACATCGACACGACGATGAGCACGAGGACGGCTCGGGCCTGCACGACCGACTGCACGAGGAACCACGCCCCGAAGACGCCGGTCGCGCCGACGAATCCGACGTAGAACGGCGAGTTGCGCCGCAGGGGCAGACCGGGCCGCCCGAACTGCTCCGGGTGGTCGGCCGCTCGCCGCTCGTCGAGCAGCGTGTCGGGGTCGTCGTCGCGTACGACGAGGGCGTCGGGGTCATCCTCCTGCGCGCCGAGTGCCTCCGGGCGCGCGGCGGCGCCGTCGTGCCGGGCGGCGGTGGCCCCGGTGTCGTCGGCGGGCGCGCGGTCGCGCCGGGCAACGG
>JALYMU010000383.1 GCA_030773595.1 Actinomycetota bacterium
CCCCCCCCCCCCCCCCCCCGCTACGCTTCCCGCCGTGTCGCACGCGCCGAGGCACGTCGGCGGCAGTCCGGTCGGTGTGCGAGTCCTCACTGTGGAGGTTCCCGTCGTGATCAGTGCGATCGTGCTCGTGCAGGCTGAGGTCGACCGGATCCCCGAGGTCGCCGAGGCGATCGCGAACCTCGACGGTGTGAGCGAGGTCTACTCGGTCACGGGCAACGTCGACCTCATCGCCATGGTCCGCGTCCGCGAGCACGAGCAGCTCGCGGACGTGATCGCCGACCGGCTGAACAAGGTCGACGGGGTGACGGGCACGGAGACCCACATCGCCTTCCGCACGTACTCCAAGCACGACCTCGAGGCGGCCTTCGCCATCGGCGTCGACGACGCCGACTGAGGCGCGGGACCGGTCAGCGCGACGCCGAGAGCTCCTGCGTCACCGCGACCCACCGCTCCAGCAACGCCGCGGCGCGGCCGTCATCGATGGCCGCCGCAGCCCGGCCGGTGGCGGCGCCGAGCTGCTCCGCGAGCGGCGCGTCATTCGGCTCCAGCGCAACCAGCGCCGCCGCGGCGTTGAGGACGACGGCGTCCCGAACGGCGCCCTTCTCGCCCGCGAGCAGCCGCCGGCAAACGCCGGCGTTGTACGCCGCGTCGCCGCCGCGCAGCGCACCGGCCTCGGACCGCGGGATGCCGAGATCGACCGGGTCGAGGACCTCCCGGCGTACGGAACCCTCGCGCACCACCCACACGGTCGACGTCGTAGCTGTCGTCAGCTCGTCCAGCCCGTCGTCGCCGCGGAACACCAGCGAGGAGCACCCGCGGTCCGCGAGGACACCGGCCACGATCGGCGCCATCCTGACGTCGAAGACGCCGACCGCCTGTGCCCGGGGCTGGGCAGGATTGGTCAGCGGCCCGAGGAAGTTGAAGGCGGTTGCAACACCGAGCTCGCGGCGCGGCACGGCCGCGTGCCGCATCGCGGGGTGGAACACCTGCGCGAAGCAGAACGTGATGCCGGCCTCGCGGGCGACCTCGGCGACCTGCCGCGGCGGGACGTCGAGCGCGACTCCGAGCTCCTCGAGCAGGTCGGCAGCGCCGCACGCCGACGAGGCGGCGCGGTTGCCGTGCTTCACGACGGAGGCGCCGGTCGCGGCGACGACCATCGCGGCCATCGTGGAGATGTTGACGGTGTGCGCACGGTCTCCGCCGGTGCCGACGATGTCGACCGTGCGCCCCGGAACCTCGATGCGGACGGCGTGGGAGAGCATCGCCTCCACCAGGCCGGTCATCTCGGCGACCGTCTCGCCCTTCGCCCGGAGCGCGACGAGGAACCCGGCGACCTGAGCGGGTGACGCCTCCCCGGCCATGACCTGCTCCATGGCCCAGCCCGACGACGCGGCGTCGAGGTCCTCGCCACGCAACAACGCGGTGATCAAACCGGACCAGGTCGGCGCCGCGGACGGAGCGGTCACGACCCCGGGACCGCGGGGAGGCGGGCCAGCCGCTGGCGCATCAGCCGAGCCACCGCATCGGCGATCTCAGCGGGGTCGAGCGGGTACGCGACGGCGGCGTCGGCGCGCGACCACGCGGCCAGCCAGTTGTCCACGGCGCGCCCCAGCAGCACGAGGATCGGCGGGCACTGGTAGATCTCGTCCTTGAGCTGCCGGCACAGCCCCAGCCCGCCGGCGGGGACGGCCTCGCCGTCGAGCACGCAGACGTCCACACCACCGTTGTCGAGCGCCTCGATGACCGCCGGCGGCGTCGCGCACTCGAGCCACTCGACGCGGGGAAGCTCCGGCGCCGGACGACGGCCGACGGCGAGGCGGACCTTCTCCCGTGTGGTGACGTCGTCGCTGTAGACGAGGACGGTCATCGTCCGCGTCCCGCTGCTCGGCGTGCTCGTCATCGGCTTCCTCAACGCGTGGCGGGTCAGGCGGTTGCAGGGGCGAGCGGTGGCGTGCCGCTCTGCGGTGTGGCGATCGCTCGGTACGCCGGGATGCTACCCGTCGACCGGTCGCGCCGGTCCGACCGGCGCGCACACGTCCCAGGACTGCGCCTCTCCCCCGAGTCGCTGTGCCAGGCCCGCCATGCGCGATCGCTCCTGCGCCACGGACAGGGGGACGAGCAGCTGCGTCCGGCTCGCTCGCACCGCCCACGCGGCCGGGCTCGCGCCCGGAGCCCCCCCGATGGAGCCTCCCGGCGCTCCGGACTCGGGGGCCGCAACGACTGCGTATCCGTCCGCCCCGAGCATCCGCCGGGTCTCCTCGACGGCAAGCTCGTCCGGCAGGCGCAGGTGATGGCGGACGAGGACCGGGACGCTGAGGTCCACACCGCCTGCGGCGATCTCGGCGACCACGGCGGAGTCGGCGCGGGCGGGGTCGTCGGAGCCACCCACCACGGGCAGCGACCCGTCATCGGGGTACGACGGCGAAGCCGGCTCGCGGCGTCGGCGCCACCACCTCACCGGACCTGCCCCGGCGTGCCGGCGGCCCGCGCAGCCTCGAGCCGGTCGAGCCGGCGGTCCTCACGCTCGGCCTCGCGCTGGGACGCACTGGCCCACTGCACGAACAGCGCGCAGAAGACCACGATGCCGATCACGTCACCCGAGGACCACAGCAGCCCGCCGGCGAGCCGCTGGTCCTCCAACGGTGACGGACCCCAGGCGCGGTCCAGCCCGGCGTACCAGTTCCCGGCGATCAGGCTCGACATGCTCATGATCGCAACGCCGAGGAATGCGTGGAACGGCAGAGTCACGAACACCGCGAGCAGCCGGACCGGGTGGGACGGCCGCGACGGCAGGGGGTCCAGGCCGAGCACCGACCAGAACCACAGCGAGCCCACGAGCACGAAGTGCAGGTGGTTGATGTCGTGCAACCACGGGTTGCGCAGGGTTGCCTCGTAGAGACCGCTGAAGTAGAGGACGAACGGGTTCACGACGTAGAGGACCGCGGCCACCAGCGGGTGGGTCAGGACTCGCGCCGGAGCGCTGTGGATGACCGAGAGAAGCACCGAACGCGGGCGTGCCGGAAGCGTGCGCAGCGCCAGGGTGACCGGCGCCCCGAGCGCGGTGAAGATCGGCACCAGCATGGCGAGGACCATGTGCTGGACCATGTGCACCGACAGCAGCACGGTGTCGTAGGCGGCCAGCGCCGAGGACGTCGCGAGGACCGCCGATCCCATGCCGAGACCCACGAACGACACGGTCCGCCAGGGCGACCACGGGTCACCGCGACGGCGCAGCACCTGCACGCCGTACAGATAGACGCCGGCGACCACCACGATTGCCACCAGGGGCACGGCCTCGGGTGCCCACTCGGTGAGCAGGCGTACAGCGGTCAGCGGAGGTGGGACGTCGCTCGGTCCCGCGTGCGCCGGCAGCCCGACGGACAGTGCCGACAGCCCGGCGGAGGCGATCCCCGCACTCGCTGCCCCCGTCACCCGGTCAGGCTACGCGGGCGCGCCGAGGACACGGGCAGGGCCCGACGGTGCACGGTGCGTATGTGCAGCAATAATGGGCCTCGTGGTGACAGCAACCGCGGCATCGAGCCCTCCGCACGCTCCGGCCAACCGGCCGAACCTCGTCTCCGTGGGGACGATCGTCTGGCTGTCCTCGGAACTGATGTTCTTCGCGGGGCTGTTCGCGATTTACTTCACGCTCCGCTCGGTGGTCGGGACCGGCGAGTGGCGGGAGCGGGCCGAGGCGCTGAGCTTCTGGTTCGCCCTCGGCAACACGACCGTGCTCGTGCTGTCCTCGGTCACCTGCCAGTTCGGGGTCTTCGCCGCCGAGCGCGGCGAGGTCGTGGCCCTGCGCCGGTGGTTCTCCATCACCTACCTGATGGGTGCCTTCTTCATCGGCGGCCAGGTCTACGAGTACGCCGAGCTCGTGCGCGAGGGCGTCACGATCCCCAGCCACCCGTTCGGCTCCGCGTTCTACCTCACGACCGGCTTCCACGGGATGCACGTCACGCTGGGGCTGTTCGCCTTCCTGTTCGTCCTGGGTCGCACCTTCGTCGCACGGCGCTTCACCCACCAGCAGGCCACCAGCGCCATCGTCGTGTCGTACTACTGGCACTTCGTCGATGTTGTCTGGATCGGCCTGTTCGCCACCATCTACATGCTCCGATGACGAGGAGATCCGTGAGATCGCTCGCTGCGCGACGGCGCCATCCCCTGGCGTCGCTCGCCGTCCTCCTGATCGCGCTCCTCGCCACCGGCGGCGCCTATGCCGCGCTCGCCCCTACCTCCGGTCGTGCCGAGGCGTCCTCCTCGGCGCAGGCGCTCGGCGTCGTCGAGGACGGGCGTGAGCTCTTCCTCGCGAACTGCGCCACCTGCCACGGCATCAACTCCGAGGGCACCTCCGACGGGCCCTCGCTGGTCGGGGTGGGGGCCGCCTCGGTCGACTTCCAGGTCGGGACGGGCCGGATGCCGCTGCAGCAGCCGGGTCCGCAGGCGCCGCCCGGGCAGCCGCTGTTCGACGAGGATCAGATCCGGGCGATGGCCGCCTACATCGCCTCGCTGGCCCCGGGCCCGGCCATCCCGTCGGAGGAGCAGACCGACTACCGTGAGGGCGACATCGCCGAGGGTGGCGAGATCTTCCGCACGAACTGCTCGATGTGCCACAACTACGCGGGCGCCGGTGGTGCGCTGACGCGCGGGAAGTACGCGCCGAGCCTGTACGACGTGTCGCCCAAGCACATCTACGAGGCGATGGTCACCGGGCCGCAGTCGATGCCCGTGTTCAGCGACACGCAGCTGCCCGAGGAAGACAAGAAGTCGGTCATCGCCTACCTCAAGTCGATCGAGGACGAGCCCAGCCCGGGTCTCAAGCTCGGCTCCATCGGCCCGGTCGGCGAGGGCCTGTTCGTGTGGGTCGTCGGCATCGGCGCTCTCGTGGCGTGCGCGGTCTGGCTGGGGGCGAAGTCGAAGTGACACAGCAGCAGGACACCTCCAGCGGGGGCTCCGGCCAGCACGGCGTCGAGCACGCCACGCAAGCCGGCCCGATCGAGTCGCGCTTCCCAGACCCCGGCCTTCCCGCGCACGTCTACCGCCGTACCGATGTCGACGAGCGGGCGGCCAAGCGGGCCGAGCGCCAGGTCACGGCGATGTTCCTGCTGTCCTTCCTCGGCAGCATCGCGTTCGTCGTCGCCTACTTCGCTCTGCCGCTCAACGGCGACATCGCCCGCTCCTTCAACTCCAACTACGCCCTGGGCGCCTCACTAGCCCTGGCGATCTTCAGCATCGGCACGGCGGCCATCCACTGGGCCAAGAAGCTCATGCCCGACGACGAGCTCGTCGAGGACCGCCACCCCATCCGGTCCAGCGACGAGGAGCGGGCTGGAGCGGCCGCTGTCTTCGCCGAGGGCGGCGAGGCCTCCGGCTTCAAGCGGCGGCCGGTGATCTGGGGGTCCATGCTCGCGGCGTTCGGTCTCCTGGGCGCGCCCGCCGTCGTGCTCCTGCGCGACCTCGGTCCGCTGCCCGGCAACAAGCCGACGAAGACGATGTGGAAGAAGGGCACGCGGCTGGTCCGCGACCCCGAGGGCACGCCGATCAAGGCGTCCGACATCCCGATCGGCGGCGTCGTCCACGTCATGCCGGAGGGCATCGACGAGGTGGAGCACAAGCTCGAGGAGAAGGCGAAGGCATCCGTGCTGGTCATCCGCCTCGAGCCGGAGGAGGTGACTGAGCGTCCCGCCCGCAAGGGGTGGTCGCACGAGGGCATCGTCGCCTACTCCAAGATCTGCACGCACGTGGGCTGCCCGGTCGGTCTCTACGAGCAGCAGACTCACCACCTGCTCTGCCCGTGCCACCAGTCGACCTTCGACGTGCTCCAGCACTGCGCGGTCATCTTCGGCCCGGCAGCGCGTGCTCTTCCTCAGCTCGCGATCACCGTCGACGAGGGCGGATACTTGGTGGCGCAGCAGCCGTTCACCGAACCCGTCGGTCCGAGCTACTGGGAGCGAGATTGAGCACGCTGGGCAGGGCCGCCGGTGGCGCCGGCGTCTATCTCGACGAGCGGCTCGGCGTCGCTCGGATCGCCAAGAAGGGTCTGCGCAAGGTCTTCCCGGACCACTGGTCCTTCATGCTGGGCGAGATCGCGCTCTACACCTTCATCATCTGCCTGCTGACGGGCACGTTCCTGACGTTCTGGTTCGTGCCGAGCACCCACCCGGTCGAGTACGAGGGCGCCTACGTCCCGCTGCGCGGCGTGGAGATGTCGCAGGCCTACGACTCGTCGCTGCGGATCAGTTTCGACATCCGTGGCGGTTTGCTCATGCGTCAGATCCATCACTGGGCGGCACTGCTGTTCGTGGCCTCGATCACGGTGCACCTGCTGCGTGTCTTCTTCACCGGCGCCTACCGCAAGCCGCGTGAGATCAACTGGCTGATCGGCGTGGGTCTCCTCACGCTTGCGCTGGTCGAGGGCTTCGCCGGCTACTCGCTGCCGGACGATCTGCTCTCCGGCACCGGCCTGCGCATCGCCGAGGGCATCATGCGGGCCGTGCCGGTGGTCGGGACCTACCTCTCGTTCTTCGTCTTCGGTGGCGAGTTCCCGGGCGCGGCCATCATTCCCCGGCTGTACACCGTGCACGTCCTGCTGGTCCCCGGGATCCTGCTCGCTCTCATCACCGTGCACCTGTTGCTCGTGTTCTTCCACAAGCACACGCAGTTCCCCGGGCCCGGTCGCAAGGAGACCAATGTCGTCGGCTACCCGCTGATGCCGGTCTACATCGCCAAGGCGGGCGGCTTCTTCTTCATCGTCTTCGGCGTCTGCGCCGCCCTCGGGGCGTTCGCCTCGGTGAACCCGATCTGGCGCTACGGGCCCTACGAGCCCTCGCAGGTGACGGCGGGATCGCAGCCGGACTGGTACATCGGGTGGCTAGAAGGCGCGCTGCGCGTCATGCCCTACTGGGAGACGCGGCTGTTCGGCTTCACGCTGAGCTGGAACGTCCTGTTCCCCTCCCTGATCCTGCCCGGGATCATGATGACGCTGATGGCGGTCTACCCGTTCCTCGAGGCGTGGATCACCGGTGACCGCAGGGAGCACCACCTGCTCGACCGGCCGCGCAATGCGCCGACGCGCACCGCCCTGGGCGTCATGTCGATCTTCTTCTACGTCGTGCTGTGGATCAACGGCGGCAACGACATCCTGGCGGTGAAGTTCAACCTGTCGCTCAACGCGATCACATGGACGTGCCGCCTGCTCCTGATCTTCGGGACACCGCTCGTCTACGTCATCACCAAGCGGATCTGCCTGGGTCTCCAGCGGCGTGACCGCGACCTCGTCCTGCACGGACGCGAAACCGGCAACCTCGTCCGCCTGCCCAGCGGCGAGGTGATCGACCTGCACGAGCCCATCTCGCCGGCGGAGCGTTACCTGCTCACCTCGCACGAGCAGCCCCGCCCGGTGGAGCTGACCGGCGACACGGACGACAACGGCGTCCCGCGCCCGCACCGGGGGGTCGAGCGGATCCGTGCGCGGCTGAGCAACTGGTTCTACTCGGACCGGGTCGAGCCCCCGACGCCGCAGGAGGTCCGGGAGCTCGAGCAAGCCGGCTCCGGGCACCACTGACGGCACAGTAGCCACGACACCGTCCGCCCGTCGTCCCCGTCTGGGGTCGGCGGGCGGACGCGCGTCCGGCAACGGTACGGCGCTTCGCGGCCCAGGCCTCGCCACTGACCCCTCGGTCAGCGCGTCGGCGAGGACTCGCGGTTGACGGCCAATGCTGCGGCGACCTCCATGAGCCGCTCGGGCACCAGCCGGTAGTACGACCACACCCCACGCTTCTCGCGGGTGGGCAGGCCCGCATCGACGAGCACCTTCATTGATGTCCATCGATGTCATCTGAAGGAGGACGTCATGGGTCAGGTCGGGCTTCGCGAGCAGGTACGCGAACGCTACGCGGAGGCCGCGCGAGCGGTCGTCGAACGCGGTGAGGCCGCGTGCTGCCAGCCCGCCGCACCGGCGATGGAGGACAACGCCGACACGTTCGGCGCTGCGCGCTACGCCGGGGAGGAACTGGCAGGGCTGCCGTCCGACGCTGTGGCGGCCTCGCTGGGATGCGGGAACCCGCACGTGGTGGCGACGCTGCACGCCGGGGATCGTGTCCTTGACCTCGGCTCCGGTGGCGGCATCGACGCGCTGCTGTCCGCCAGGCGGGTCGGCCCACGGGCAAGGTCTACGGGCTGCACATGACCGAGGTAATGCTTGTCCTCGCGCGCGCCGACGCCGCGAAGGTCGACGCCACGAACGTGGAGTTCCTCAAGGGCCAGGTCGAGGCCGTTCCGCTGCCGCCGCGTCCGTCGACGTGGTGATCTCCAACTGCGTGATCAACCTGTCCACCGACAAGTCCGCCGTACTCGCCGAGATGTTTCGCGTTCTCGCGCCGGGTGGGCGCATCGGCGTCTCCGACCTCGTCGCCGAGGACCACGTCAGCCCCGAGGAGCGGGCCGAGTGCGGCAGCTACGTGGGTTGCATCGCCGGCGCCCTGTCCCGACGCGAGTACCTCCACGGCCTGGCGGCGGCCGGCTTCACCGAAGCTACAGTCGAATTCACCCACGAAGCGGCACCGGGCCTGCACGGCGCCCTTATCCGCGCCACAAAGCCTCACCAGGCTCTGGCCGCCACGCTCGCATCTCTGGCTGTGGAGGAGTCTCACGAGATGCACCAGCAGTCTCACCCGGGGCAGCGGGGAGAGGTGACCTCGACCTGCTGCGGCACGGCCGAAACAGTCGACGTGCTGCGCCCCGCAGGTCAACAGCGACTGCTGCGGCGACGTACACGCCGGTTCGTGCGGCTGCCGATGACCGAGCTGACACTGGCACGCCGGCTGCTGGCCGAGTTCCTTGGTACAGGTCTTCTCGTGACGATCGTCGTCGGCTCCGGGATCGCCGCTCAACAGCTCTCCCCCGGGCAGGTCGGCTGCAGCCGCTGGAGAACTCCACCGCCACAGTCCTCGGGTTCGGAGTGCTGCTCCTGGTGTTCGGCCCCGTGTCGAGAGCGCACCTGAACCCGGCCGTGTCCGTGGCGGACTGGGCGCTCGGACGCCGCACGGGCACCGGCCTGCGGGCCGCGACGTCGCGGCCTACACCGCGGCGCAGGTCTGCGGTGCGGTGTTCGGGAGCGTGCTGGCCAACGTCATGTTCGATCTGCCCGCCGTTGCAATCTCGACGACCGCCCAGCTCACCCGTGGGCACGTGCTCGGCGAGATGGTCGCCACTGCTGGCCTGATCGTCCTCGTCTTCGCGCTCGCGCGGACCGGTCAATCCGGGTCGGCGCCGGTGGCGGTTGCCGCCTATATCGGCTCGGCCTACTGGTTCACCAGTTCGACGTCCTTCGCCAACCCCGCCGTCACCGTCGGGCGGGTCTTCACCGATACCTTCGCCGGCATCGCGCCCGGCTCCGCACCCGGCTTTCTCGCCGCGCAGGCCGCGGGAGCCGTGCTTGGCTGCCTCCTGGTGCTCGCACTGCACCCCAACGCGGGCGCCACCGCCGACGACGTCGTCATGCCACACCCGCACCCGGCAACGGAGAGCAGCTCATGAGCAGCAGCAAGCCCAGCGTCCTATTCGTGTGCGTGCACAACGCCGGACGCTCCTAGATGGCGGCCGGCTGGCTGACCCACCTCGCCGGCGATACCGTCGAGGTCCGCTCGGCTGGCTCCGCACCCAAGGACACCGTCAACCCGGCCGCAGTCGAGGCCATGGCTGAAGTGGGCGTCGACATCTCCAACCAGACGCCGAAGGTCCTCACCCCGGAAGCCGTCGAAGCCTCCGATGTCGTGATCACCATGGGATGCGGGGACGCCTGCCCCTACTACCCGGGCAAGCGCTACCTCGACTAGCAGCTCGACGACCCCGCCGGCTCGGCGTGGACGCCGTTCGCCCCATCCGCGACCAGATCAGAACCTGCATCGAAAGGCTTCTCACGGAGCTCCCTCGGTGACCACCTGACCCAGGACTCCACTCGTCAGATGGGACGCCGGGCGGGGCCGGTAGGTCATCCGCCGAAGCGATGCACCGGGCCCGCGTCGGGTTGCCCCTCAGGGGTCACCTCGTCCCTCGGATGCTCAGGTGTGTCGTCCGCGACGAGACCCTCCAGCGGATTGCCTTCACCGGTGCCGGCCGGTGCGCCGGCGCTTCCCGGTGCGCCACCCGACGTAGCCGCCGGCCCGGTCGTGGGACCTGCCCCCTCGGCCACGGGCAGCCCCGCCTCCTCTGCAGGATTGCCCTGCTGAGCTGTCCCACCGCCGGCGACATCGGGGGTCGGTCCTTCGTGCTGCGCGCCGCTCATCGTTGCTCCTTGCCTAAGGTCGGGACAGGACCCTCCCCGGCTCGCGGCGAGACCATGCGTCATGGTGGCGACCGCCCGCACAGCCATGGGCCGATGTGGGAGCGGCTCGGCCGGTCACGGGCAAGCCGGCCAGCGAAGCCGGCCACCGCCGTGACGACTAGTGGATCTCGGTGTTCCGGTAGTACTCGAAGACGAAGCCGATGGCGGAGAGAGCCAGCGCCACGGCACCGAACGCGACGATCCACCACGCGAAGACGAAACCGAAGAAGATCACGGCGCCGGACGCCGCCAGTGGCAGCGGCCACCAGCTGTGCGGGCTGAAGAAGCCGTACTCCCCGGCACCGTCAGCGATCTCGGCATCGACCTGATCCTCGGGACGAGGGTCGATGTGGTTCGAGGTGTACAGGAGATAGAAGGCCAACAGCGCGGCGAAGCCGGCCAGGATCACGAGCGCAGTGGTCCCGGCCGGTTCCTTGGCCATGACCCAGTAGACGACGGCGATGACGCCCCAGAACACGCCGGCCGCGACGAAGAGATAGCCCTCGAGCTTCACGTGCGCCCTCCCAGGTCAGGCTCGCCGTAGAGCTCGTCGAGCAGGTTCTTGTCGCCGGTCGGTGTGTCCACCCTCGCCGTCTCGGGGTGGTGCAGGTCGAACGCGGGACGCTCGGACCGGATCCGCGGCACCTCGTGGAAGTTGTGCCGGGGCGGCGGGCAGCTCGTCGCCCACTCAAGCGAACCGCCGTAGCCCCACGGGTCGTCCACCGTCACCCGCTCACCGCGCACGGCGGTGCGGTAGACGTTGTAGAGGAACGGGATCGTGGAGGCGCCGAGGAGGAACGACCCGATCGTCGAGACGGTGTTGAGCATCGTGAAGCCGTCCGCGGTCAGGTAGTCGGCGTAGCGGCGCGGCATGCCCTGCGAGCCGAGCCAGTGCTGGACCAGGAAGGTCATGTGGAACCCGACGAACAAAGTCCAGAAATGGAGCTTGCCCAGCCGCTCGTCGAGCATCGTGCCGGTGAACTTCGGCCACCAGTAGTAGAAGCCCGCGAACATCGCGAACACCACGGTCCCGAACACGACGTAGTGGAAGTGCGCCACGACGAAGTAGCTGTCGTGGACGGCGAAGTCGAGCGGCGGCGAGGCGAGGATCATGCCGGTCAGGCCACCGAAGAGAAAGGTCACCAGGAAGCCGATCGACCACAGCATCGGCGTCTCGAACGTGATGGACCCACGCCACATGGTCCCGACCCAGTTGAAGAACTTCACACCGGTGGGGATCGCGATCAGGAAGGTCGTGAAGGCGAAGAAGGGCAGGTTGACCGCGCCGGTCGGGTACATGTGGTGAGCCCACACGGCCGCAGACAGGCCCGCGATGGCGATGGTGGCGAAGACGAGGCCCTTGTAGCCGAAGACGGGTTTGCGGCTGAACACGGGGAGGATCTCGGTCACGATGCCGAAGAACGGCAGCGCGATGATGTAAACCTCCGGGTGCCCGAAGAACCAGAAGAGGTGCTGCCACAGGATCGGGCCGCCGTTGGAGGGGTCGTAGATGTGGCCGCCGAACTGCCGGTCGTAGGCCAGGGCCAGCAGCGCGGCGGCGAGCAGCGGGAACGCGATCAGGACGAGCACGCTCGTGAGCAGGATGTTCCACGTGAAGATCGGCATTCGGAACATCGTCATGCCGGGGGCCCGCATGCACAGGATGGTCGTGATGAAGTTGACCGCACCCAGGATCGTGCCGAGCCCGGACAGGGCCAGCCCCATGACCCACATGTCCGCACCGACGTGCGGGCTGAAGATGTCCGTCGACAGCGGGGTGTACGCCGTCCAGCCGAAGTCCGCCGCGCCGTGCGGTGACAGGAACCCGCCCACGGCGATGAGGCTGCCGAACAGGAAGAGCCAGTAGCTGAACATGTTCAGCCGCGGAAAGGCGACGTCCGGTGCGCCGATCTGCAGCGGCATGATGAAGTTCGCGAAGCCGACGAACAACGGTGTCGCGAACATCAGCAGCATGATCGTGCCGTGCATGGTGACGAGCTGGTTGTACTGCTCGTTCGAGAGGAACTCCAGACCCGGGCTGCCGAGTTCGGCACGCATGAGCAGCGCCAGCAGGCCGCCGAAGAGGAAAAAGAAGAACGACGTGCCGAGGTAGAGGTACGCGATTACCTTGTGGTCGGTCGAGGTGAGCCAGCGGACGACGACGTGGCCTCTCGGCTTGGTGATGCCACGCGGCGCGTGGACCTTCGGCGGCTCGCTCAGGATCGTCATTCGTCCTCACCGCTCTCGCCGCTCTGGCTATCGGTGTCCGAGGCCGTCCGGGGGTCGCGACTCGGGCCGTTGTCGGCGGGCAGCCGGCCGACCTGGCCTCTGTCGCGCAGGTCCTGCAGGTAGCGGTCGAACTCCGCCGGCTCCACGACCTCGACGGTGAACAGCATGCGGGAATGATCGACGCCGCACAGCTCGGCACACTTCCCGGCGAATTTCCCGGTCTTCGTGGGAGTCACCTGGAACGTGTTGGTCCGGCCGGGAAACACGTCCAGCTTGAACAGGAAGGCGGGCGCCCAGAACGAATGGATGACGTCGCGGGACGCGAGATCGAACCGGACGGACTCCCCGCGCGGGAGGTACAGCGTCGGCGGCTTCCCCGGAATCCCGGTCTCGAAGACCTGGGCGTCGAGGTAGTTGAAGTCCCAGCTCCACCGCTTGCCGATGACCTCAATGCGGTTGTCGGGCTTCTCGTCGACGCGGAGCAGACGCTCCTGGTCCCGGGCGGTGAAGACGAAGTAGAACAGCACGACCACGATCGGGACCGTGGTGTAGAGGACCTCGATCGGGACGTTGTAACGCACCTGCGCGGGGAGGCCGACGTCCGACTTGCGGCGGCGGAACAGCACGACGGCTGCGGCGATGAGCCCCCACACGAGCGCCCCGACGAGCCACGCCGCCGCCCACGCACCTTGCCACAGCGACGTGATGAGGTTGCTCTCCTCGGT
>JALYMU010000384.1 GCA_030773595.1 Actinomycetota bacterium
CCGCAGCGGTCAGCGCCGGGCCGCCGGCCAGCGCCACGCTCCCGACCCGGGACCGCAGCGAGACCGGGCGGGTGAACACGAGGACCGGCCACCCGCGCGCGGCCGCCTCGCGGCGCAGGCCCCGGTCCGGGTTGACCGCATAGGCATGACCGACGGTCTCGAGCATGGGGACGTCGGTGACCGAGTCGCTGTAGGCGTAGGAGCGCGTGAGGTCGTAGCCCTCGGCCTGGGCGAGGTCGCGGACCGCCGCGGCCTTGCCCTCGCCGTAGGCGTAGAAGTCAATCTCGCCGGTGTAGCGGCCGTCCTCGACGACCATCCGCGTCGCGACGACACGGTCGGCGCCGAGCATCGCGCCGATCGGCTCGACGACCTCCGCGCCGGAGGAGCTCACGATCACCACGTCGCGCCCGGCGGCGTGGTGTTCCTCGATCAGCGTGGCGGCCTCGTCGTAGATGATCGGGTCGATCATGTCGTAGAGGGTCTCGGCCACGATCTGACGCACCTGGTCCACGTCCCAGCCGGTGCACATGGCCGAGAGGTACAGACGCATCCGCTCCATCTGCTCGTGGTCCGCGCCGCCGGTGAGGAACACGAACTGCGCGTAGGCGCTCTTGAGGACGGTACGGCGGTTGATCAGCCCGCCGTGGAAGAACGGCCGGCTGAACGCGAGCGTGCTGCTCTTCGCGATGATCGTCTTGTCGAGGTCGAAGAACGCCGCGGTGCGGTCACGTCGCGCGCTGTCCACGCTCCCCACGATAGGTCGCCGGAGAAATCGGTGGAGTTCGAGCATCGAGAGGTTTGCGTCGGCGCGGCGTGAGGTACACCATGGAGGAGCCGGCTACTCGTAGCCGACCGAACGGCCCGACTCCTCCCCCCCGGGTCGGACCGCGCAAGACGGCCCCCGCTATCCCCCCCAGCGGGGGCCGTCGTGCGTCCGGGGGCAGTTCGTCGGGTTCGCGCGGCCTTCGGGTTCGCGCCGCTTCGGGTTCGCGCCCCCTTCGTCCTGCCGTGATCCGCGCCCGTGCGTACACCGGGGACGATCGGTCCACAGGTCCGGCCGCCGCGGACGCCCCTCCACAGACACATCTGCGCGCCCGTCGCGGGGCGCTCGCAGGGGCCAACGTGGTCGTCGTACCGACCACCGGAGGCTCCTGTGACCCCGTCCCGACCGCTCCTCGTGGTGAGCGACCCCGAGCTGCTCGACGACCTGCTCCGCCTGTGCGCGGCGGCAGGTGTCGTGCCCGACGTCGCACCCGACTCGGGTGTCGCCCGGCGCAGCTGGTCGACCGCGCCGCTCGTCCTCGTCGGCAGCGAGCACGCCGACGAGCTCGTGCGAACGCCCCTGCCGCGACGGTCGTCCGTGCTGCTCGTCGCGACCGACCTCGACGACGCGGGCGTGTGGGAACGTGCCGTCCGGATCGGCGCCGAGCACGTCGTGTTCCTGCCTGACGGGGAGCCGTGGTTGGTCCAGCTGATCGCCGACTCCGCGGACGGGCCGCGCCCGGCCGCACGAACTGTCTGTGTCGTCGGTGGCTGCGGCGGCGCCGGAGCCACCACGCTCGCGGCGGCGCTGTCCCTGACCGCCGTACGGCGGGGGCTGACCACCCTTCTCATCGACGGCGACCCGCTCGGCGGCGGCATCGACCTCATGCTGGGCGCCGAGGACTGCGCCGGTCTGCGCTGGCCCGGCCTCGCATCCGCCAGCGGGACCGTGCGGGGTGGTGCTCTGCGCGACGTCCTGCCGAGCGTGGGAGCGCTGACCGTCCTGTCGTGGGACCGCTCCGACGTGCTGACCGTCCCGGTGCCGGCCATGGAGGCCGTCCTCGACGCCGCGCGCCGCGGCAGCGACCTGGTCGTCGTCGACCTGCCGCGCCGGGTGGACGAGGCCGGTGCGGCGGCGCTGGCCCGCTGTGACGCCGCGCTGGTCGTCGTACCGGCACAGATTCGCGCCGTCGCCGCCGCCGCGCGGGTCGCCGCGGCGCTCGGCATGGTCGCCGGCGAGGTCGAGGTCGTCGTGCGAAGCGCCGGGGCGGCCGGTCTGGCTCCCGCGGTGGTCGCGGACTCCCTCGGTCTCCCGCTCGCCGGGCACCTTCGCGCCGAGCCCGGCCTCGACCGTGCCCTCGAGGAGGGCATCCCTCCGTGCCACTCCGGGAGGGGGCCGCTGGCCACGTTCGCCGGGGACTTCCTCGACCGGATGGTCTCGCGGCCCGGGCGAGCGGCGTGAGGGCGGTCGCGGACGGCTCGCTCGCGGCATCCGGTCGCCGCGCCCTGCGCCCTGCGGGCGAGGTGCACGACGAGGTCTTCGAGCGGGTCCGGGCCCGGCTGCTGGACTCGGGGTCAGCGCTGACCGCTGCGACCGTGGCCGAGATGTGGCGGGCGGAGTCGGGCGTGGCCGGGGACGCCACCGTGCTCGCCGCACTGAGCCGGCTTCGCGCGGAGCTGACCGGAGCCGGGCCGCTGGAGCCGTTGCTGGCGAATCCCGACCTGACCGACGTGCTCGTCAACGGTCCGGACGAGGTGTGGGCCGACACCGGCACGGGCCTGGTCCGTACGCCGGTGCGCTTCCCCGACGAACGAGCCGTGCGGGCCCTGGCCGTACGCCTGGCGCAGCGGGCAGGTCGCCGGCTCGACGACGCGTCACCGTGGGTCGACGCGCGCCTGCCGGGCGGGATCCGGCTCCACGCGGTGCTGGCCCCGGTCTCGCCTGCGGGCACCGTTCTCTCCTTGCGGCTCGCCCGGCGCCAGGCCTTCGACCTCGCAGACCTGCTCGGCCGCGGCACGCTAACCGAGCCGCTGGCCGACGCCGTGCGTGCTGTGATCGGGGCGCGGCTCGCGTTCCTCGTCACGGGCGGCACCGGCAGCGGCAAGACGACGCTGCTCACCACCTTGCTGGGTCTCGTCGGTGCGGATGAGCGGTTGGTGCTCGTCGAGGACTCCGGGGAACTCGCGCCGGTGCATCCCCATGTCGTGCGGCTCGAGGCTCGTCCACCCAACGCCGAGGGCGCGGGTGAGGTCACCGTGCGCGACCTCGTCCGCCAGGCGATGCGGATGCGGCCGGACCGGCTCGTCGTCGGGGAGGTCCGGGGCGGCGAGGTCGTGGACCTGCTGGCGGCGCTCAACACGGGGCACGCCGGCGGAGCGGGCACCGTGCACGCGAACTCCCCGGCCGACGTCCCCGCACGCGTTGAGGCGCTCGCCATGGCCGCCGGGCTGGACCGCGACGCCGCCCACAGCCAGCTCGCCGCCGCGCTTCAGGTCGTCATCCACATCGAGCGGGTGCGGGCCGACACCCTTGGCGGGCCCTCGCCGCGACGACACGTGACGGGAGTCTCGGTGCTGGAGCGCCGGGCCGACGGGCTCGTGCGGGTCCTACCGGCCGTCGATCGGGCGGGACCCGTCGCCGGGCCGGGACGCGAGCGTCTGGACGACCTCCTGCACAGGGCCGGCGCGCTGACGTGCTGATCTCGGT